>JAZRIA010000145.1:0-1160 GCA_045645045.1 Bacteroidaceae bacterium
GGACATCATTGCTGACAAAGGAGTGGAACACGTCGTCATTACCCTCGGAAGCAAAGGAGCATTCATCAAAGAGAAGGGCAACTACCACCAGGTGCCTGCACGAAAGGTAAAGGCCGTAGATGCCACTGCGGCGGGCGACACCTTCTGTGGAGCCGTCTGTGTAGCCCTTTCCGAAGGACAAAACATCACCGAAGCCGTAGAGTTTGCCAACCGGTGTTCCGCCATCACCGTGACACGCATGGGTGCACAGTCGTCGGTACCGCACCGGAGGGAGGTGGATTTTTAAGGAGATAAAGGGAGATAATTTGGAGATAAAGGGAGATAAAGGCCAATAGCAAAGCTGCAAATTGTCAGTTTCGAGCAATAAGCAAATCTGCAGGCACAGGAGCCGTAACTTGTATTTGTTCATCGCGAAAACATTTGGCCTTTATCTCCCCAAAGAAGCGAAGCGACTATCTCCCTTTTTCTCCTTTTATCTCCTCCAGAAATACTAATTTTAAACCAATAAAACCATGTTTATCGTTAACAACTACCTATTGGCCGTCGTCCTCTGCTTTGTGACGATGCTCTGCTGGGGCTCGTGGGCCAACACACAGAAACTGGCTGGAAAAACCTGGCGTTACGAACTGTTCTACTGGGACTATGTCATCGGCATCCTACTCTTCTCCATCGTATTGGGATTGACGTTGGGAAGCACAGGCGAGGGAGGACGCAGTTTCCTCACCGACCTTGGACAGATAACTCCCGAAAACTATGTGAGTGCCCTTATCGGTGGTGCGGTATTCAACTTAGGCAACATCCTCCTCTCTGCCGCCATCTCCATGGCCGGTATGACAGTGGCCTTCCCCTTGGGTGTAGGCATTGCGCTGGTGTTGGGTGTCATCATCAATTACATCGGCGCTCCGAAAGGCGACCCCATCATCCTCTTCCTCGGCGTGGCGCTGGTAGTGGTGGCCATCATCCTGAATGCCGTAGCCTCAGGCAAAATGCATAAGGGAAGTAGAGCAAACACCAGCAAGAAGGGAGCCATAGTAGCTATCATTGCCGGTGTACTCATGGCCTTCTTCTACCGCTTCGTGGCCGTAGCCATGGATCTTGAAAACTTCGAGTCGCCCACACCGGGCATGGCCACTCCCTACTCGGCCTTCTTCATCTTCTCA
>JAZRIA010000146.1:0-6965 GCA_045645045.1 Bacteroidaceae bacterium
TTCAGCATCTCGGCATAGCCCGAAAGCAGGTTCTCCCTGTCCAGTGTGCGCAGGAAGGTGCTGCTCAGTATCACGCTGCGTGCACAGTTGAACACACCTATCTCGTTCTTCAGCCCGCCGAAGTTTATTCCTGTCTTCCCGCCCACCGAGGCATCAACCTGTGAGAGCAGGGTGGTGGGGATGTTTATGTATGCCATGCCCCTCTTGAAGGTGCTTGCCGCAAAGCCTCCAAGGTCGGTCACCATGCCCCCTCCCAGGTTCACCATCAGCGAATGGCGTGTCGCGCCTCCCTTTTGCAATGCTGTCCATACGTCAGCCAGCGTTTCCAGAGTCTTTGCCTCGTCCGTAGGCGGTATGGTTATCATGCTGGCGTCCTTCAAAGCGGCATAGTCCTGTATCACAGGCCAGCACAGTTCTCTCGTTGTCGTGTCTGTCAGTACGAACAACTTGTCATGCTCCACATTGCCTACGGCTTCGGCAAGGCTCTGCTCCAGATTGTCGGCTATGATGATGTCCTGGTTCATTCTTGTCTTGCTTTCTGGGGGATATCACTTTGAGGCACGTACTATGTCGGCGCCTCTGTAGTAGAACTTTAGTATGTCCTGGTAGGGATGTCCCTGCTGTCCCATTACGGCAGCTCCTATCTGGCACATGCCCACGCCGTGTCCCCAGCCCTTGCCGTTCAGTGTGAAGCCGGCAGGTGTCTGCTCACCGTCCTCGTAATATGGAGTTGCCTCAAAGGCGCTGGACATCAGGTGCGTCTCGCTCAGCGCACGCCTTATCTCCAGTTCCTTGCCTATTGTCATGGTGTGTTCCGTTCCCACAATCTTCAGTTTGCTCAGATGGCCGCCAGGACCACGCTCTATGGGTACCAGTTCCAGCACCTTGCCGAAGTCCATGCCGTACCTTTCTTTCAGCAGACTGCATATTTCCTCCTGGCAGAGTTTCGCCTGCCAGTTGTAGAAATCGGTTGTCTCCTGGTCGTATGAGTTCAGAACTCGTGCCAGCAGTTTCTGGTCGTTAGTGTTGCAATACGGGTCTGCGATGCTCTGAAGGTATGGCTTGTGTATGTTTTCCCAGGCATATTGGAACTCTTCGGTCCTGCCGCCGCAGCACTTTGAAAAGCGAGCGTCGCATATCTCTCCTTCGTACATCAGTACTTCGCCACGGGTCGACGCTACAGCCTTTCTGGCCTGAGCGTTGGTGGCACGTGTGATGCCCTGGTATCTCTGGCAGTGGTCGTCGGCACATACGTCAAAGATGGTATGGTCCTCGCGGTCATGCCAGCGCACAATCTCCTTGTCCGTTTTGGTGAAGGCGAAGAAGGCCTGATGCTTCTCTCCCAAAGATTTGCGCTTCTGTATTTGTGCTAACAGCCAGCTTCTGCTTATTACGGCTGCGGCTTTCAAGAACTCCATAGGACAATCGGCATTCATCTCGCTAGAGATAACGCTTGTCAGATAATCCTCGACGGACAGAACGTTAATTGCCACTATCTTGTCTTCGTGCACTACCAGGCGCAATGTTCCCTGGAAGGTCTGCGATTCCTGGCGTTCCCAGTGGAACTGTATGCCTATGGTCACGTTGTGCAGGGTGAAACTGGGTTCAGCGCCATCCTCGCTTGCTGCAGGACGGAAGGTCAGGTTGCGGTAGAGCTGTCCGTTCCAACGAATGGAGCCATCCTCCAGCACCACCTCCTGTTCTCCGCTTATGGTTTGTCCCTTGGCGGTGTATTCTCCGTTTATGCAGAAGTTCAGTTTCGTGTCGCTCATTACGCCCACGGCCACTTCCGTTTCCTCGGCCATTTCATATCCAGGTAGCGCTTCTTCGTGTGGCGCCACTTCCTCGTCTGGCTTCTTCTCCTCTTTTTGGGGAGCGTCAGTCAGTTCCTCTATGATGGGCAGTATCTCCTCCTCGGTCATGGTCACCTCCTTCAGAATTTCGGCAAACCATTCTGGTGTCACTTTGCGGAAGTCCTCTTCGCGCGGAGTTATCAGCAAACCGCCCATGTCCAGAGCTCCTGGCGATACCACCAGTTTTCCCTCGCCCTCGGCATAGTAGCAGTCGGGACGATGTTTCTTTCTGGGGAAGATAAGTGTCACTATCTCGTCTTCCCTGCCTATACCGCCTTCCTGACGCCAGGAAATCAGGTTTATTCTCGGTTCGTTCTCCTCACCAACGATGGGCAGTGCCTGATACAGCCTTTGGCACAGTATGCTGTCTGTTTCTGCAGGCAGACTCCGTATCACGAATACTGGGCATACATATCCTTCCAGTAGGTACAGACCACAGGTATCACTGGTATTTCCAGCTTCCTGCATGGATACGGCATGTGCTCCCGTCAGCGGGTATATCTTGCGTAGGTAGTTCTCGTATATCTTCCAGTCGCGCTCTATGGGTACAACGCCTCTCTGTCCGGCCTGCAGGTGCATGTGGTCGGGGCACGATGCTCCGCACATGGGACCGTTGTAGAACACTATCTGCCCCGGCATGGTCCATGCCATGTGGCGCATGGTGCCGAAGTGAGTCCAGATGGATTGTGGAGTATGTCGTCTTGATGGAATGGTAAAGTGTTGTGGCAGGATGGGGTAGGGGTTCACCAGTATCTGGTAGTGTTTCTCCATTTTTAGCGAACGTTGCTCTTTGGGACGGTTGTGGTCACATAGGAAGCAGGGGCGTTCCTTTATGTCCTTTGCCTCAATGCTTGCACCAGTAGATACTATGCGTGCAGGGTTCCACTGTACAGCCAGAGTGTTCTCTGCCAGTCCGCGCTTGGCGTCACCATCCTCCTCGGGGGCGTGGATGGTCAGTGTGCGTGTCTGCACCTTGTCCAGGTCTTCGTAACTCTTGCGAGCAAAGTCCCAGTTCTTCAGTTCGCTTTGGAAAAACTCCTCCACCTCCTCGGCATTCACTTCGTGTTGCCACTGTGCGTTCAGCAAGTATCGAGCCTGTATTTCCTGGGTTCGTAGCTGATCTTTGTATTGGTTGTTGCGGTTTATTTTTTCCTGACTTAGGGCTGCATCGCTGTTGCCCTCCCAGCGTCGGCACAGATACACCTCGTCATAAATACGGCCTATGCGGTATTTGCGGCTTATCATCAGTCCCAGTGCATAGTCCTCGCCATAACTGGTGTTCGGTATCTGCAATTCTCTCAGCACGGGGGTGTAGAAGGCACGTGGTGCCCCCAGCCCGTTTATTCTCAGGGCATTGTTCCTTCCGTTCTGTGGAGTCCATTCTCTATGGTCGATTAGTCCCGGGGGCAGAGTCTCCAGTTGGAAGTTGCACATCCTGTAACTGCCTATCACCATGGCGGCATTTTCCTCGAAGAACATGTCCACCATCTTTTGCAGTGTGTCCTTGCCACTATAAAGGTCGTCGCTGTCCAACTGGACCACAAAGCGTCCCACCCTCTCGTCATGCACAGCCATGTTCCAGCATCCGCCAATGCCCAGGTCATCGCGTTCGGGTACTATGTGTATCACCCTTGGATCGTGGGTGTACTTCTCTATGATTTCCGATGTGCCATCAGTGGAACCGTTGTCTACCACCATCAGGTTGTAGGTGAAGGTAGTTTTCTGCATCAGTACGCTCTCTATGGCATCGGCAATTGTGCGGACGCGGTTGCGTACGGGTATCACTACGGTGGCCTCCACACAGAACTGGTCGCTGTCCTCAAACTTTATGGTGTCGAACTCTCCGGCATGCAGATATGCGTTGATGGCTCTTAGGTGCCTGGTACAAGCCCTTTCCAGTTCCACCTGGCGTGCACGGTTTCTTGGGTCCACATAGTCGAACTGTTTCTCTCCTGAGAGGCGTGTGTCCGTCTCTACTTCGGTGTATAGGAACTCCTGTACGTGCACTGGCAGCTTTTCTCTGGACATGAATAGGCGCAGGTCGTACAGGGCAGCGAATTGGTATCGGTGCATGTTCTCCTGCGCAATGTAACGCTTCAGCCCCTCAGTGTTTATCAGGAGCAGACTGCCCATCTGGAAATCGTCTCTTACACTGCCCAACTGGTAGTCAATCAACGGCATGGTATGGCGCTCTCCAGTGGGAAGTATTATGTAGTGGTCTGCATACAGCATCAATGCGCCATGGTCTTTGGCGATGGTCAGCATGCGGTCCAGTGCGTGATATCCCAATTGCAAGGTATCGTATTTGGTATAAAGCAGGACATAGGGTGCTGTTGCCGTTTCAGCAATGTATTTTATTGTTTTGCTACAACCTATGCTTTCCGTCAGGTGGTATATGCTGGCGACATTGCTGTCACTCCTCAATGCATTTTCTGTTGCCTGTCCCTGTTGTTCATCAGTCCAGGCGATAAAGCAGTCTATGTAGGTATTCATTTTGGTATAGTTTTGTGCAAATATACTAAAAATATGTGTAAATGTGAAGCAAAGTATTCGTTTTCGGAATCAACAATCACGTTTCCTATTGTCATTCTTGCGGATTTGGCTAAATTTGCATCATGAAACTGCACATCTTCAACCCCGAGAACGATATGGCCCTGGCTAGTGGTTCGCCTGGCTACACACCACCAGCCAATATCCGTGCCTATCGTCACAGGCTTTGGGAACTGCCCAGGAAGTGGGCGGCTCCCGGGGACTTTGTGTGGGATGGCGAGGAGAATCTTGCCTACCTTTTCCAGGATGGGGCAGTTGTGCCCGAGATTTGTCCTTGGGGCTGGTCGCCGGCTTTGGTGCACGAATTGGAACTTGCCGGTGTGCCTAGGCGTTTGATGCCCGACAGGGTGTGGCTGGAGAAACTCCGTCAGCTCTCCAGTCGTAGAAGTACGGTGTCGGTGCAACGTATTCTGGGGCTCGACGTAACATGTTGCGATAGCCTCGACGACGTATTGTCGTGCCTTTCGCAATGGGATACGATTATCATGAAGTCTCCATGGAGTAGCAGCGGTAAAGGCCTGATGCTGACGGACAATCCCAATTGGCAGGGTTGGGTTGGCCGCATTCTTCGTCAGCAAGGTTCTGTAGTGGTGGAGCGTCTTCTGGAAAGGCAGCAAGACTTTGCTATGGAGTTCTGGATGAAGGGTGGCCGGGCACAATACATAGGACTGAATGTTTTCTGTACTGATGCCCATGGGCATTTTTTGGAAAATATCGTGGGCTCAGAGCAGGAAAAGGAGGCGCTGATATCTTCTTTTTTGAATACCCCCCGTTCTCTTGCCGACATACGTCAGTGGTATCTGCAGCACTTGCCTCAATTGGCCCCATGGTATGAAGGACCGGTAGGTGTGGATATGCTTGTCACATCCGATGGCACTCTCCACCCCTGCATAGAAATAAACTGGCGCATGACTATGGGCATGGTTGCGGTTTTGAATGATGGGTTGGAAGTTGGATGATGAGGGCTGGCAGCGGTTAGGGAGGTCTTTTAAACACGCAAAAAGGATTCACCAAAAGATGAATCCTTTTCTCTTTGTTGGGCTACCCGGACTCGAACCAGGAAAGGCAGGACCAGAATCTGCAGTGTTACCATTACACCATAGCCCAATCAATATGTTCGCTCAAGGTTTGTCTTGCATGCAAGCGTTGTTCCTTGTTTGCGAGTGCAAAGGTAAGGCGTTTTTCTGACATGACCAAACATTTTCGTGAAAAAAAGTAAAAAAAGATGTCAATTCGGTGCAATTCTTTGCTCACGACCTCTAAAAGTCGTACCTTTGGGGCTCAATAATATATATAATGTATAAGTTAGGAGAACATAAGTTGCTCGATTCCATCATCGATGGCATTCAGGATAAGAAGGGGCATGATATAGTTGTTGTAGACCTCAGTAGCATAGAAGATACCATTTGCACCTACTTTGTGATAGCACAAGGCGGCAGCCCTACCCAGGTGCATGCTTTGGCAATGAGTGTCGGCGATAAGGCCCGTGAACTTTGTGGAGCGCGTCCCTTGGCGGTGGACGGTTTGCGCAACAGCAACTGGGTGGCTATGGATTATGCCGAGATTATTGTACATATCTTCTTGCCCGAGGAACGTGCCTTTTATGATATTGAACATCTTTGGGCAGACGCTGAACTTACAGAAATACCAGATTTGGACTAATGGCAAACAAGAATAACAATAAGCAGAAATCCTCATTCAACTTCACTTGGGTATATATGATTATCCTTGTGGTTTTGGGTTATCTGTTCATAACTGGCGAGGGAGAATCGCTTAAGCCCTCTTCTACCAAAGAGGTAAGTTACACGGAATTCCAGAATTGTGTGCGCAAGGGATATGGCAAGGAACTTTTGGCCAACAAGGACAAAGGTATGGCAGTACTGCAACTCCTTCCTGAGCACTATCGCGATGTGTTCCCTGGAACCAATGATTTCAAGGGACAGACTCCTTCCGTCATAACACAGTATCCCAGTTCTGACAAGCTGGACGAGTTTATAGAGGCAGAGCGTGCCAACGGTAATTTCAGTGGTGAGGTGCGCTACGAGCACGAAGAGGATTCTCCGTGGTGGAGCTTCCTTCTCAATATAGCCCCCATGCTCTTGCTTGTGTTCTTCTGGATCTTCATTATGCGCCGCATGAGTGGAGGCGGTTCTTCCAATGCCGATGCTGGTGGTGGCCCCATGGGTATCTTTAATGTGGGTAAGAGCCGTGCACGCCTTATAGAGAAGGACGATGCCAAGGTAACGTTCAAGGACGTTGCTGGACAGGAAGGTGCCAAGCAGGAGGTTCAGGAGATAGTGGACTTTCTCAAGAATCCCGCCAAGTATACCGAACTGGGTGGCAAAATACCCAAGGGTGCACTGCTCGTAGGTCCTCCGGGAACAGGTAAGACTCTACTTGCCAAGGCTGTGGCAGGCGAGGCGGACGTGCCTTTCTTCTCCATGAGCGGTTCCGACTTTGTGGAGATGTTCGTAGGTGTTGGCGCCAGCCGTGTGCGTGACCTCTTCCGCAAGGCTAAGGAGAAGAGTCCCTGTATCATCTTCATTGACGAGATTGACGCTG
>JAZRIA010000147.1:0-10794 GCA_045645045.1 Bacteroidaceae bacterium
CTGCCTGCCTTGGTGATGTTGTGGGTGGTAGTAGCCGTTGGCCACAGGCAGAAGCCGTCGTGATGCTTCACCACGGCAATACCGCCCTTCATGCCGGCTGCCTTCACTGAGGTAATCCACTGCTCGGGATTGGGCATAGCCTTGGGGGCATAGATGCTTTCCTTTTCGTTACCGTTACCCCACTCCAAGCCGGTAAAGGTGTTCATGCCGTAGTGGAAGAAGGCATAGAACTCGGTCTCGTTCCAGAGAATCTGGCTTTTGTAGGGCACTGGGTGGCATGGTGCAGGGGCGTTGTCCGGATTGGACAGTTCCTGGTCAACCACCTTGAATTCCTGGGCAAATCCCGCCAGGGGGATTGTAAGCCCGACAAGAAGAGTCTTAATCTTCATAGGTCGTTTGTTTAGGTGTTTGGTTAATACTATAAAAGTGTTTTTACGTAATCACATATTTTCTCGTTACAAAGATACCAAATTTTGTACAAAGCAGAAATATGCAGACTCTCTTGAAGGAGGCAAACGGGCCCTCTTTATTTTTTTTTTGATTTTTTAACACTTCGGTTCCCAGCTCATTAGCGGCGAGCTGTTCGGTTGTAACTGACTGTTCCCCTGATTTGGTTCCGTTCGTTATGGTGAGCGGTGAATTGAACACAGATAACACTGATGCGACAGGTTTTCACAGATGGCGTGTTGTAACTACTCCCTCCCATAGAGGGGAGGGCTGGGGAGGGGTCCGTTCTCTAAAAAAACCTTTACATCCCTGTATACCCGGTGCTGGGCGGGGAAATCCTCGTATCGTCAAGGCTCTGTCCTCGTATGGAATCAAGCGTGAACATGAATGAGCAGGCGCATGACAATATGTCAGCATTTCACGGACGATGTGAGAAAAGAAAAGCGAACGAGAAACGCAAGACACAAGGAGCAGTGTGACAGAATAACGCTTTGAAAATCAATTTGATGCGCACTTGTGGTTTTGCACATTTGTTCAGTAAACAGTGCGGATGTCGTTAAAATGACAACCGTTCGGCAAGGTTGAAATTTCTTTACATTCATCCTTCAAGCAAGTGCTGACAGCTGACAGCTGACAGTTAAAAAATATGGGAGGATGTAACTTGCTAAAAAATTTTATTATATATATAATGAAATATATATATAATAATTTATATTTTACACTATTTCACCTGAAGAGGCAGTATGGCTAAAAACTAACTGTCAGCTGTCAGCTGTCAGCACCCTATCTACACCTAAAACACTGATTTTCTGCAATATACACCATAGAACACTATCTGACACATGCCCCCTATCCATACTGAACGGGGTGACTCCCAGCCCTTGTTTTGTTGACTTTTGCCCCAGTTATGTTGACTTTTTGACGGAAAAGGTAGACACGGGGAGGTGTTTTCAAAAATAAATTTTGTATCTTTGAGTAACTCGAAGATACTTTCACTCGTTACAAAAAAATATTCAAGCAAGCTTGATATTATTTCACTCGTTTATTCGTATCTTTGTGGAGGACAAATGCGGTATTACGACGGACGACAAGGATAAGTCAAACGGGCAGAGCGGGGAGGGGACGAAACATCCCCCCCCATTGATTCTCTCGGTCCAGGGCAGCAAGCCATCTTTATGATGCAACAGCCCAACATGTAGACAAGGATAACAAAACCACTGCACTAATTCAGTGTACCGGTTCTATTCACAAGACACAAACATACATATATATTTATTCCAAGAATATGACACAAACCGAAACTCATGCCGCACTGGCCAAGGAGCGCCTCGTGTGGTGCGATGCCGTGCGACTGCTGGCCTTCTTCCTCCTGTTGTGCTGCCATGCGGCAGACCCTTTCTATGCGGCGGCTGCATATGCCTCGTCGGGAGGGGGCGTGGATGCCGAACTGGTGCTGTGGGGCACGCGGTGGGGCTCGTTCTCGCGTCCGTGCGTGCCTTTGTTCGTAATGCTCACGGGAGTGCTCTCCTTGCCCGTCAGGCGCAGCATGGGTGCTTTCTACGGCCAGCGCATACCGCGTGTGCTCATCCCCTTCCTGATATGGTCCGTACTGTACTACCTGACACCGTGGCTTACGGGCCTTCTGGGCATGGAGAGCAGCGTGGTGCACAAACTGTTCAGTTGGGCAGAGACGGACAGCCAAGCCTTTGCCGACGGCATGGCAAACGTGATGCGCATACCCTACCACTTCAGCTTCATAGCATGCCACATGTGGTACATATACATGCTTGTGGGGCTCTACCTGTTCCTGCCCATATTCTCGGCATGGGTGGAAAGGGCCACCAGGAGGGAGAAGGAACTATATCTGGCCGTCTGGGCAATAAGCACCATACTGCCCTACTTCACCGAGTATGTGAGCAGGTACTGCTTCGGCACGTGCGAATGGAACTCCTTCGGGCTGTTCTACTACTTTGCCGGGTTCAGCGGCTACATGCTGCTGGGGCACTACATACAGCACTATGTGAAATGGTCGTGGAGAAGAACCCTGTCCGTTGCCCTTCCGCTTCTCGTGGGCGGATATGCCATCACGCACTGGGGATACTCGCACATCATGGCTCTGCCCGAGAAGACACCCGAACAGATAGAGCTTTTCTGGACATACTGCACACCAAACGTGGTGATGATGACCATAGGCTGGTTCCTGATAGGATGCCGCATACGCATCAGTGAGAACGGGGCTGTTGCACGCTGGCTTGCCCAACTCACGCTCTGCGGCTTCGGCATATACATGGTGCACTACTATTTCGTCTGTGTGGGTTACGACCTGGGCGCCTTGCTCCACCTCCCTGCACCTTTGCGCATACCCTTCTCGGCTCTAACGATACTGGCATGCTCGTGGCTGGTGGTGGCACTGGGACGCAAGTGCATGGGCAAGTTCTCGAAATACATCTGGGGATGAGCCGTGGGCGCTTGGGCTTTAGACCCATGCCAGACAGTTACAGGTAGAAATCCCTGCACAGGAGGGAGTATTCCTGGCTACGGCCACCATCGGGAGAATTAAGGGTGATGGTAGAATAGAAGACATTCTCACATGACTGAAAACCAAACTCTAAGAGCACACGCTTTGGAGCTTTCCTTGAAACAGTATGCACACGGCATTCCCTACGAACATGAAGACCCTTCCTTAGCGCTTCGCCAATGAAAGAATCCCTTGCCTGCATGGGGATGACAAGAGCAAAGATGCCATCCTCGGACATGAGGCGGCACACGGAATCTACAAGCGACTCGAAGGACAGGTGCAGGGAATTGCGGGCCATACTGCGACGCTGGTCGGGAGGAAGCGTGTCCTCGGTGTAATAGGGAGGATTGCACAGAACCAGGTCGAAACACCCGCTGGCTGCAGGCTCCATGGACAGATGCCTGACATCGGACAGACGGAACCGCACCCTATGGGCAAAAGGACTCTGAAGGGCATTCTCCGTGGCCTCCTCTATGCTGGGCGCATCGATGTCTATACCAAGCACCTGGGCATGCGGACACCGCTGGGCAGCCATCAGGGAAATGACACCACAACCGCACCCGATGTCGAGCACCTGGGCATCCCCACGGCCTTCCAGCACCTGCACATCTGCCCATGCACCCAAGAGCACGGCATCGGTACCAACACGCATGGAACTCTGGTCGTGCCTGACACAAAATTTCTGGAATCTGAACGTTTCTCCTGCCATGATTGCAGGCAAATTTATGACTTTCCTTTCAAATACCGGCCAAACTGGGTTCAAAAAGGGATTATTAGCAGGCATTATTTGTTTTTCTCCACGTTTTTTTTGTATCTTTGCAAGCCAATATAATAAGTTATATTACGTAAAAACACACAACTCAGTATACAAATCCTATGCGAAAGAACTCCTCCTTTTCATTCGTAACAGAAATAGACGCCGACGTAGAAAAGATAATCCGCCAATGCAATGACGGAGATATGGGTGTAATTGCATTGCGCGACAACATCCTGTTCCCCGGCACAGTAACACCTGTAACCATCGGAAGAAAAAAGAGCCTGAAGGTCCTGAAGCAGGCAGACAAGAGCGGAGCACTGATATCTGCCTTTGTACAGAAGAATCCGGATACGGACGAACCAGGAATGGACGACCTCTATCACGTGGGTACGGTATGCCGCATAGTGCATCTGATGAAGCTGCCCGACGGAAACCACAACGCACTGCTCCAGGCAATGAACCGCGTGGGGCTGGATTCCCTGGAGGATACGGCAGACGGACTTAAGGGCCACGTAACAGCCATACCAGAGATAAAAAGTCCCGACAAGGAGGCAGAACTGGACATCACCGTGGAGCTGATAAGGGAGCGCGTAAAACGCCTCTCCTCCATGAGCGAGGACATACCCATGGAGATAGTGGAGTTCATCAAGAAGATGCCCACCGGAGTGTTCTTCATCAACTTCATCTGCACAAATTTCCCCTTCCCCACCGAAAAGAAGGCACAGCTCATCTGCGAGGATACAGACCTGGGACGTGCCACACTGCTTCTAAAGTTCCTGAACTTCGAGATACAGCTGGCCAAGATGCGACAGGACGTGGAGGCAAAGACACATGCCGACCTGAACCGCCAGCAGCGCGAATACTTCGTGAACCAGGAGATACGCAACCTGCAGGCAGAACTGGGCAATACGGACGAGTTCTCAAGCAAGTTTGACGACCTGAACCAGCTGCGCCAGCAGGCAAGAGACAAAAAGTGGAGCAAGACGGTGGCGGAGACTTTTGAAAAGGAGGTGACAAAACTAGCGCGCATCAACGCACAGAGCCCCGACTACAACGTGCAGCTCAACTACCTGCA
Organism: Bacteroidaceae bacterium; assembly: GCA_045645045.1. GTDB lineage: Bacteria > Bacteroidota > Bacteroidia > Bacteroidales > Bacteroidaceae > Physcousia. Next base: position 4,798 of record JAZRIA010000147.1, read on the forward strand.
GACAATGCTCCAGTTGCCCTGGGGAGAATACACACAGGACAACCTGGACCTGAAACGCGCCCAGCGCTTCCTGGACGAAGACCACTATGGCATGGAGAAAGTGAAGGAACGCATACTGGAGCACCTGGCGGTACTGAAACTGAAGGCCGACAAGAAAAGTCCCATAATCTGCCTGTACGGACCTCCGGGCGTGGGAAAGACCAGTCTGTGCCGCAGCATAGCCAATGCACTGAAACGCAACTATGTGAGAATCTCCCTGGGTGGCATGCACGATGAGAGCGAAATCCGCGGACACCGCCGTACCTACATAGGCGCCATGCCAGGCAGAATAGTCAAGAGCATCATCAAGGCAGGAAGCTCCAACCCCGTCTTCGTACTGGACGAGATAGACAAGGTGACACAGGCCACCATGCACGGCGACCCCTCAAGCGCACTGCTGGAGGTGCTGGACCCAGAGCAGAACACGGCCTTCCACGACAACTTCCTAGACATCGACTACGACCTGTCGCACGTAATGTTCATAGCCACCGCCAACGACATACACACCATACCACGCCCCCTGCTCGACCGCATGGAGCTGATAGAAGTGGGCGGATACATCACCGAGGAGAAGGTGGAGATAGCCAAACGTCACCTCTTCCCCAAGGAGAAGGAAAACAACGGCCTGGACAAGCAGAAGGGCCTAAAGATAAAGAAGGGCGCCATAGAGAAGATAATCGAGAGCTACACCCGCGAAAGCGGAGTGCGCTCGCTGGAGAAGCAGATAAACAAGATGCTGCGCAAGGTGGCACTGGAGTTTGCACGCCAGCAAACCGAGGACGGAGCAGACATCTGCATAGAAAAGAACATTGACGACAAGGAAGTGGAACGCCTGCTGGGCAAACCGCTCTTCTCGAGAGACACCTACCAGGGCAACGGCTTTGCCGGAGTGGTTACAGGACTTGCGTGGACAAGCGTGGGCGGCGAAATACTGTTCATAGAAACAAGCGTGTCCGAAGGCAAGGGAGGAAGACTGACCCTTACCGGCAATCTGGGCGACGTGATGAAGGAGTCGGCAACTATAGCGCTGGAGTACATCCGGTGCCACACACGCGACCTGGGCATAGACCCTCGGGTGTTCGAAAACTACAACCTCCACATCCACGTGCCCGAGGGCGCCGTACCCAAGGACGGTCCTTCGGCAGGCATTACCATGGCAACGAGCATAGCATCGGCACTGACACAGAGAAAGGTGCGCAAGGAGATAGCCATGACGGGCGAGATAACCCTGCGCGGAAAGGTTCTGCCAGTGGGGGGAATACGCGAAAAGATACTGGCCGCCAAGCGTGCCGGCATAAAGCATATCATGCTATGTCAGGACAACAGAAAGGATATAGAGGAAATACCGGCCATGTACCTCAGCGGACTTGAGTTCCACTATGTAAGCACCGTAATGGATGTACTCGACTATGCCCTGCTGAAGGAGAAGGTGGATAACCCCATCGAATTCCGCTTCGAGGACAACAAGTCACAAAAGGACTCTGCCAACTGATAACCCTACAAAAGAAGAACGACACAAAGACAAAAGGAAGATGACATTCGAACTTCAGTATACCGACTCCAAGACCAATGCCCGTGCAGGCGTGCTGACCACCGACCACGGCCAGATAGAGACACCCATCTTCATGCCCGTAGGCACCGTGGGCAGCGTGAAAGGCCTGACAGTGCGCGACCTGAAAGAGGAGGTGAAGGCTCAAATAATATTGGGCAACACATACCACCTCTACCTGAGGCCAGGTACCGAGATTCTGGAAAAGGCCGGAGGACTGCACAAATTCAACGGATGGGACAAACCCATACTGACCGACTCCGGAGGATTCCAGGTCTTCTCGCTGACCGGCATACGCAAACTTACAGAAGAAGGCTGCACCTTCCGTAGTCATCTGGACGGCTCAAAACACATGTTCACCCCAGAACGTGTGATGGACATAGAACGTAGCATCGGTGCTGACATCATCATGGCACTGGACGAGTGCCCCCCTGGCACAAGCGACTATGCATACGCCAAGAAAAGCCTGGGACTTACACACCGTTGGCTGGACCGTTGCTTTAAGCGTTTCAACGAAACGGAACCTCTCTACGGATACAACCAGAGCCTCTTCCCCATAGTGCAGGGATGTACCTTCAAGGACCTCAGACGTGAGAGTGCCGAATTCATAGCCTCGAAGAATGCCGACGGAAATGCCATTGGCGGACTTGCCGTAGGAGAACCGGCCGAGGTGATGTACGAGATGATAGAAGTGGTGAACGAAATCCTGCCTAAGGAGAAACCACGCTACCTAATGGGAGTGGGTACACCGGCAAACCTTCTTGAGGGTATAGAGCGCGGCATAGACATGTTTGACTGCGTCATGCCCACACGCAACGGACGTAACGCATGCCTCTTCACCAGCGAGGGAATCATGAACATGCGCAACCGCAAATGGGCAGACGACTTCACGCCCATCGACCCCAATGGCACAGCATCCGTGGACCTCTTCTACACGAAGGCATACCTGCACCACCTGTTCAAGGCACAGGAACTCCTTGCCCTGGAGATAGCCTCCATACACAACCTGGCATTCTACCTGTGGCTCGTGGGCGAAGCAAGAAAGCACATCATCGCCGGCGACTTCACAACATGGAAAGCCATGATGGTAAAACGTGTGACCAACAGATTGTAAGCGCACTGGAAGCATGAAATTATTCACACGACTGGACAGGTACATAATAAAGAAGTTCCTGGGGACATACGTCTTCAGTATCGTCCTTATTATCAGCATTGCCGTGGTATTCGACTTTAATGACAATGTGGACAAGTTCACCACAAACAATGCACCTTGGGAAGGAATAATATTCACCTACTATACCAACTTCATACCTTTCTACTCAAACCTATTCTCTGCATTATTCGTATTCATATCAGTGATATTCTTTACGGTCAAGTTAGCGGATAATAGCGAAATAATAGCCATGTTGGCGGCAGGCGTGAGCTTCAGGCGATTGATGTGGCCATATATGTTCAGCGCTACACTCATTGCCGCACTGAACTTCTATCTGGGCACCTATGTCATCCCGCAAGGAAGTGTGAAGCGGCTTGCCTTTGAGAACCAGTATAAGAAAAGGATTAAGGTAAAAATGTGGGCGGACAATGTTCATCTGCAAGTGGATAGCGGTGTGGTGGCATTCATGGAACACTACGATGGAAGCAGAAACACGGGATACCACTTCTCGCTGGACAAGTTTGAAGACAAAAAACTGGTATCGCACCTCACGGCCACTTCCGCCCAGTACGACACCATATCTGACGTGCGTTTCAAATGGACACTGAGAAACGTGAACATAAGAGAACTGAGCGGTCCACGCGAGAAAATAAAGCACTACAGCCAAATAGACAGTATAATAAAGCTGGAGCCTCAGGACTTCCTGCTCACTAACAAGATGCAGGAAACCATGACCTCACCCCAACTTAAGGACTTTATTGAACGTCAGCGCATACGAGGAATTGCCGGTCTTCAGGACTTTGAAGTGGAATACCATAAACGAATAGCAGCACCCTTTGCCGCGTTTGTCCTTAGCATAATAGGTGCCAGCCTTTCCGCCCGCAAACGCAAGGGCGGTATGGGAACAGCATTAGGAATAGGCCTTGCACTAAGTGCCACGTACATCCTTCTGCAGGGTGTGTGCGCAACATTCAGCACACAAGCAGGAATGCAGTCCTGGCTTGCCGCCTGGCTACCTAATATTATATATATACCCATCGCCATATATCTGTACAAGAAGGCTCCCAGATAAGCAAGGAAAGAAGCAAGACATAATACACTCTCTGACACGACACAATGGATTTCTACGACCTAAACCTTAGCGATCCCGTGCTTGATGCACTGGACGATATGAACTTCCAGGAAACAATGCCCATACAGGAACATGCCATCCCCCCTATTCTCGAAGGAAAGGACTTGTTGGGTGTTGCACAGACAGGAACCGGAAAGACGGCTGCATATCTGTTGCCCGTCCTCTCGGAACTCTCCTATGGCGACTACCCAACCGATGCTATAAATTGTGTCATCATGTCGCCTACAAGAGAATTGGCACAACAAATAGACCAGGCCCTGCAAGGATTCTCATATCATCTGCCATACATCAGTTCCGTTGCCGTATACGGAGGAAACGACGGCATAAGATACGAACAGGAAAAACGTAGCATGCAACAGGGCGCGGATATTGTCATAGCCACACCTGGAAGACTAATTAGTCATCTTTCGCTGGGCAACATAGACCTGTCCCGAGTGTCATTCTTTATCCTTGATGAAGCCGACCGCATGCTAGACATGGGATTCTCGGATGACATTCTTCAGATTAGCAAGCATCTTCCCACCAAGCATCAGACAATAATGTTTTCGGCAACAATGCCGGAAAAGATACGACAGCTTGCCAAGACTTTGCTGAACGACCCCGTGGAAATACGTCTCGCCGTAAGCAGGCCTGCCGACAAGATACATCAAATGGCCTACATCTGCTATGAGCCCCAGAAGATAGGAATTATAAAAGAACTCTTCAAGGAGAAGAAACCAGAACGTGTAATCATCTTCACCGGAAGCAAGGTGAAGGCAAAGGACCTGGCCATTTCACTGACAAAGGCAAAGTTCAATTGCCGTGCCATGCATAGCGACCTGTCGCAACAGGAACGCGACGAGGTGATGTACCTGTTCCGTAGTGCACAGACAGACATTCTCGTGGCCACTGACATTGTGGCACGAGGAATAGACATAGACGACATTACCCTAGTAATCAATTTCGACGTCCCGCACGATGCCGAAGACTATGTTCATCGTATAGGTCGCACAGCAAGAGCCGGAGCTGGCGGAAGCGCCATTACCCTTGTCTCGGAGAAGGACCAGCCAGAGTTCAAGAAGATAGAGCAGTTCCTGGAAAAGGAAGTGGAGAAGATGTCTGTACCTGAACATCTGGGACAGGCTCCCGAGTACACCGCCAAGAAGGAAGGCAAGAAGCCGGGCAAGGGCAGAAGGGGCAGAAACGCCAAATCCCAAAAACAAAACTCCAGGCAGACAGAGACAAAACCACAAACCGAGGGAAAGTCTAGACACAGGAAAAACCGTCACAAGAAGAATCACGACACCCCAAAGACACAATCATCTGAAACTCAAAAGAAAGTATCTGAGAAGTAAAGGATAGACTTTGAATAGTGACCGGAAGACACTTAAAAAAGTTAAAATAATTACTTCAGAAGACTTGCTTTTTTAAAGATATTTGTCGTACCTTTGCACTTGTGAAAGATTTAAGCAGACATATAGAATATCTCCTTTGCGAGTATGACTCGGTTGCAATACCAGGCATAGGGACCTTCTCCACAGAAGAGCTCCCAGCACGGTATTACATGGAGGAGAGAATCTATCTTCCACCTGTAAAAAGCGTACTTTTGGATATTGACAAAAAAAGCGACGACGGGAAACTGGAAAACTGCTTGATCCAATTGCATTCCATTACACGCAATGTTGCAAAAAAATGGATTGCTGATTACATCAATGAAATCAACCAGGCTCTTGCCGAGGTTGGATTCATGGACATAGGCACCATGGGCAGATTGGTGTATGCCAAAAATACTATTACCTTTGAAGTTTGTGAGGCAGGTATAAACTCACCGGAATGGTATGGCCTTGACTCGTTCGTGATGCCAATGTTACCTACCTATGCCCATAAAAGCCATAGCTATAAGGACCCGACACACTTTACCATAAGGCTTAGCCGTAAGACTGTACATCGTGTCATGACTGCTGCGGCTATGATTATCGTGGCACTTACGGTCATTGTTCCCAACTATAGTTCATTCAACCTCAACAGCAAATGGCAAACACAATTTGCCTCTGTAGAGAGTTTAATAACATTCTTTTCCACAAACCCAGAACCCATTGTTGAGCAGACCTTGCTGGCAACAACCCCCCACCCCCCTGCCTACCC
>JAZRIA010000148.1:0-6571 GCA_045645045.1 Bacteroidaceae bacterium
AGAAGTGCCGTCTGCAGATGGGCGGTTCCCACCAGTGGGGCAACATCACCACCGGCACAGAACTTATCCGCCGCAAACTGGGTAGCGAGAACAGCGCCTTTGCACTGACCTGTCCCCTGATTACCAAGGCCGATGGCAAGAAGTTCGGCAAGACCGAGAAGGGCAACATCTGGCTGGACCGCAACCGCACCACTCCCTATGCCTTCTACCAGTTCTGGCTGAACGTTGGCGACGAGGATGCAGAGCGCTATATCAAGATATTCACCTCACTGGACAAGGAGACCATAGACAACCTTGTTGCCGAGCACAGTAAGGATCCCGGCATGCGCATCCTGCAGAAGCGCCTTGCCGAGGAGGTTACCTGCATGGTACACTCCCGCGAGGATTACGATGCTGCAGTTGAAGCAAGCAACATCCTTTTCGGCAAGGCTACCAAGGAAGGACTTTCAAAACTGGACGAAGCTACCCTGCTTGACGTATTTGCCGGTGTTCCCCAGTACGAGGTTAGCCGCGAACTGCTGAAGGGCGAGGGTATAAAGGCAGTAGACTTGCTGGCAGGCGAGACTTCCTGCTTCCCCTCAAAGGGCGAGATGCGCAAGCTCACTCAGGGTGGCGGTGTCTCCATCAACAAGGAGAAGCTCACCGCTTTTGACCAGGCACTGACCGAGGCAGACCTGCTGAACGACAAATATATTCTCGCACAGCAAGGTAAGAAAAAATATTTCCTGATCATTGTCAAATAGGTTTCTGCCTCTCCTCCCAAAGGGGGAACCTATAGAGAGTAATAAACGGTACAAAAGGCAAAATAAAACGCCGAAAATAAAATAATCATGTGCCGATAGCACGATACTGAATATTTTTTTGTACCTTTGCAACCGCAAATGTAAGCCATACGGCTATGATTTGCATAGGATTGGGCTATGGTGTAATGGTAGCACAAGACATTTTGGTCGTCTTTGTTCTGGTTCGAGCCCGGATAGCCCAACCACCATCAAGGGAGGTCGCCCCAAGGCGCACCTCCCTTTTATGCTAAGAAAAGAAACATGAAGAAACTCCTTATAGAGACATACGGATGCCAGATGAACGTGGCAGACAGCGAAGTCGTTGCCTCCATCATGGACATGGCTGGTTATGAAGTTTGCGAGGAACTGGAAGCGGCAGATGCCGTATTCCTGAACACCTGCAGTGTCAGGGACAATGCCGAGCAGAAGATACTGTCACGTCTGGAATTCCTGCACAGCCAACAGAAAAAGCGCGGTACTGACCACAGACTAATCATTGGTGTCATAGGTTGCATGGCTGAACGTGTGAAGGAGAAACTCATCCAAGAATACGGTGTCGACCTGGTAGCAGGTCCTGACAGCTACATGGCACTGCCCAACCTCATAGCACAGGCCGAGTGCGGCCAGAAGGCCATAGACGTGGAACTTTCCCTGACAGAAACCTATAGCGACATCATCCCCCAGCGTCTGCACACCGGACACATAGGTGGTTTCGTCAGCATCATGCGCGGATGCAACAACTTCTGTCACTATTGCATCGTGCCCTACACTAGAGGACGCGAACGCAGCCGCGACGTGGAGAGCATACTAAAGGAGTGCCGCGACCTACAGGCAAGAAACTTTAAAGAGGTTACACTGCTCGGACAAAATGTGAACAGCTACTCCTACGGCGAGACCGATTTCCCTAAACTCCTGCGCCTTGTGGCACAGGCCGTTCCCAATATGCGTGTAAGGTTTACCACCTCACACCCCAAGGACATGAGCGACGAGACTTTGCACGTCATTGCCGAGGAACCCAACGTATGCAAGCATATTCATCTGCCTGTTCAAAGTGGAAGCAACCGCATACTGAAACTGATGAATCGTAAATACACCCGCGAATGGTATCTAGATCGGGTGGCAGCCATACGACGCATCATTCCTGAGTGCGCAATATCAACCGATATCTTTGCCGGATATTGCAGCGAGACAGAGGAGGAACACCAAGAAAGCCTCAGCCTGATGCGTCTGTGTCAATACGACTCATCCTTCATGTTTAAATACAGCGAGCGCCCGGGAACATATGCTAGTAAGCACTTCCCTGACGATATTGCCGAGGAAGTGAAGATACGCCGACTGAACGAACTCATTGCCTTGCAAAACGAACTATCTGCCGAATGCAACCGTCAGTGCATAGGCAAGGAATACGACGTACTACTCGAAGGCACAAGCAAGCGTAGCCGCGAACAATTGTTCGGCCGTACGGAACAAAACAAGGTCGTTATCATAGACCGAGGCAACCACCGCATAGGAGAAACCGTGAGAGTAAAGATAACCGAAAGTTCCAGCGCCACACTGAAAGGTATAGAGGTATGAATAGAAAAAACGTACTACACTGGCAGTTTCTCACCAGTACCATCAGTACCACCATGGTGTTGTTGCTTTTGGGTACGCTTGTTCTCTTTGTGCTTACCGCCAAGGAGATACGCGACTATGTGCACCAAGATTTGACGGTAACGATTGTATTGGCCGATGGCACCACCCCTACTGTCGCACATGAGCTGGAGCACGAAATATCCGGTAGTCCGTATACTCACCACATCACATACATCAGTAGCGAACAAGCTCTTCAGGAACAAGTGGAGGCCATGGGCATAGATCCCAGCGAGTTCCTGGGCAAGAATCCATTTAGCATATCCATGGAATTGAGGCTAAAATCCGATTATGTCTGCAGTGATAGTCTGAAATGGATTGTTGACGAGCTTCAGCAACGGGAATCCGTTATTGACGTCATCTACCAAAAGGATTTGGTGGAAAGCCTGAACCGCAACCTCAACACCATCACCGTTGTATTACTGGCCATCACCATCATGCTCTCCATCATCAGCATAAGCCTCATCAACAACACCGTTCATCTCAGTGTATACAGCCGTAGGTTTATCATCAACACTATGAAACTGGTAGGTGCCCGATGGAATTTCATACGCAGACCCTTCCTTATACGAAGTTTGGGTATAGGAATTATCGCAACAATCATAGCTGATGGTGTTCTTGTATCGCTTGTCCATTGGATGGTTCGTTTTGACAACGATCTGGCACAGTTCGTCCCCGAGCGCAATATCATCATCATGAGCGCCAGTGTACTTGCCTTTGCCCTCGTCATCACACTGCTATGCACATATATCAGCGTAACCCGTTTCCTAAGAATGCGAGAACGCGACCTGTACAAGTAACCTATATTATCCCCATAAATAACTATGAACAATCTGGCATTTACTAAAAAGAACTACATCCTGCTTGCCATCGGCATGGTAATCATCATTGCCGGCATGATTCTCATGAGTGGCAATGGCAGCACCGAAGAAGCTTTCAATCCCGAAATATTCAGTGCTCGTCGTATAAAGCTTGCCCCTGCTGTATGCTTTGCAGGATTCGTCTTCATTATTTTCGGCATTATGGCTAAGCCCAAGAGCAAATAACAACACATAGTACCCCTTATGAGTATACTGGAAACCATCATCATTGCCATTGTGGAGGGACTTACCGAGTTCCTGCCCGTTTCATCCACAGGTCACATGATTATTGCCCAGAACCTTCTGGGAGTAGAAAGCACAGAATTTGTCAAGGCCTTCACCTTTATCATCCAGTTCGGTGCAATACTTTCCGTTGTGGTCCTGTACTGGAAGCGTTTCTTCCAACTGAACCACACGCCTACGCCAGAAGGTACAGGCTGCATAAAACGAATTCTGCACACATTCGACTTCTATTGGAAACTCTTCGTTGCCTTCATTCCTGCTGCTGTTCTGGGACTGTTGTTCAGCGATGCCATCGATGCCATGCTTGAAAGCGTAGGCGTAGTAGCGGTAATGCTTGTGCTCGGAGGCATCTTCATGCTGTTCTGCGACAAGATTTTCAACAAGGGCAGCGAGGACACTCCATTCACCGAGAAGCGCGCCTTCATGGTGGGTCTGTTCCAGTGCATCTCCATGATACCTGGCGTGTCACGCTCCATGGCAACCATCGTGGGCGGCATGTCGCAGGGACTTACGCGCAAGGCTGCAGCAGAGTTCTCCTTCTTCCTGGCCGTACCCACCATGTTTGGCGCCACACTCTACAAGGTGTACAAGATACTGAAGACCGGCGGCATGGAAATGATCATGGACAACATGACCACCCTCATCGTGGGCAATGCCGTGGCATTCATTGTGGCAATGCTTGCCATAAAGGGATTCATCAAGTATGTCCAGAAATATGGCTTCAAGGCCTTTGGCTGGTACCGCATCATCGTGGGTGGCCTCATCCTGGTTATGATGGCAGCCGGATTCGACCTGCAAATCATGTAACCCTCTAACACACCTTTGAATGGACTTCAAAAGCGGAACCATACTTTCCTTCGACAAGCCCCTTGAGTGGACATCCTTCGGTCTGGTCAACAAGGTACGCTATCTCCTGTGCAAACACATCGGGGAAAAGAAATTGAAGGTGGGCCATGCCGGCACGCTCGACCCTCTGGCCACAGGTGTGCTCATCATATGCACGGGCAAAGCCACAAAACAGATTGACACCTTGCAGGCAAAGACCAAGGAATACATTGCCACCCTGCAACTAGGCGCCACTACTCCCAGTTTCGACCTTGAAACGGAAGTAGACGCCACCTACCCCACTGCACATATCACCGAGGAGAAGGTGAAGGAGGCCCTGACACGCTTCATCGGGCGCATTGAGCAAGTGCCACCCTCATACTCCGCATGCAAGGTAGATGGCAAGCGGGCATACGACTTGGCACGCCAAGGCAAGGAGGTGGAACTGAAAGCCAAGGTATTGGTCATCGACGAGATAGAACTTATGGACTTCAACCCCACCGCCATGCAGGCCACCATCCGTGTGGTATGCAGCAAGGGCACATACATCCGTGCCCTGGCACGCGACATCGGTCTGGCTTTAAGCTCCGGTGCACACCTCACAGCCCTGCGCCGCACACGCATCGGCGACTACAAGGTGGAGGATTGCCACACCCTAGACACCTTCCAGCAATGGCTGGAGACACTTCCAAAAGAAATAACACAACAATAACACCATACCCACACACATATATATGAAACTTTCCCAGTTCAAGTACCGCCTCCCGGAGGAGCGCATCGCACAGTATCCATGCGAATTCGGACCCGATGAAGAGCGCCCCTACTTCCATCGCGACGATTGCCGCCTGATGGTCGTTCACGCCAAGAGCGGTGTAATCGAGCATCGCGAGTCCTTCCGCGACATCATCAACTTCTTTGACGAGAAGGACGTGTTTGTTTTCAACGACACCAAGGTTTTCCCAGCACGCCTCTATGGCAACAAGGAAAAGACCGGAGCCAAGATAGAGGTGTTCCTGCTTAGGGAACTAAATGCCGATATGCGCCTTTGGGACGTGCTGGTCGATCCCGCCCGCAAGATTCGTATAGGCAACAAACTCTATTTCGGCGAGGACGACAGCATGGTGGCAGAGGTCATCGACAATACCACCAGCCGCGGACGCACACTGCGCTTCCTTTACGACGGACCACACGACGAGTTCAAGCATGCACTCTATGCTCTGGGCGAGGCTCCACTACCAAGGGAAATCATCAACCGCCCCTCCGAACCAGAGGACCTGGAAGACTTCCAGACCGTCTTCGCCAAGAACGAAGGTGCTGTCACAGCACCCACATCAGGCCTGCACTTCTCACCACAACTGCTCAAGATGATGGAAATCAAGGGTATCGATCAGGCTTTTGTCACCCTGCATTGCGGACTTGGATGCTTCCGTAGCATCGACGTGGAAGACCTCACCAAGCACAAGACCGACAGCGAGGAGATGCACGTGACACAGGAAGCCTGCGACATTATCAACAATGCCAAGAAGAATGGTCACCGTATAGTTGCGGTAGGTACAACCGTACAAAGGGTATTGGAAACCGCCGTCAGCGCTGACAACAACCTGAAACCCTTCGACGGATGGACCAACAAGTTCATCATCCCACCTTACGACTTCCACATAGCCGATGCTATGGTGGCCAACTTTTACAGCCCCCTCAGCACCATGCTCATGCTCACCGCAGCCTATGGCGGATACGACTTGGTAATGAAGGCCTACAAGGAGGCCATGCGCTACAACGAGAGCGACCCCTCGCGCCGCTACCGCTTCGGCACCTTCGGCGATGCCATGCTCATACTTAACGACTAATCCCCCACCGCCACCTTATATATATATTATAGGACAAATGACACACAAACTCTACCTCAGCCTTGGTTCCAACCTGGGCAACAGGGAAGAGAACCTACGCAGAGCCCTCGCACTCATCGATGAGCGCGTGGGTTCTGTCTATAGGGTATCCTCCCCCATAGAAACAGACCCCGTGGGTTTCTCCAGCACCAACAAGTTCATAAACCTCGTATGCCTGGTGCACACCATGATGTCGCCCATGTCGTGCCTCCGCGAGACGCAGAAAATAGAGCAGGAACTGGGCCGCACGCAAAAGAGCACCAGCACCGGCGGCACGCTCCAGCACTTCGACCGCCCCATCGACATCGACCTCCTCACCTACGATAACATCATAATGGACACC
>JAZRIA010000149.1:0-11856 GCA_045645045.1 Bacteroidaceae bacterium
AGAGCATAACGGCACAGATGGCGCTCTGTGTGGGCTTGATGTCGAAGCCGGCAGCTATCATCTTGTCGCGGAAGTAGTTTACGTTCTCCACCAGCTTGTCGTGGATGGCGTTGCTCTCCTTGAGCATGCGGAACATCTCTATGCCTGCGCCAACGAGTGAGGGAGCCAGAGAGTTGGAGAAGAGGTAGGGACGGCTGCGCTGGCGCAACAGGTCGATAATCTCCTTCTTACCAGTGGTGAAGCCACCCATAGCACCGCCGAAGCTCTTGCCCAGTGTGCCGGTGTAGATGTCCACACGGTCGTAGGTGTTGAAGAACTCGCTAACGCCATGGCCGGTAGCACCCACCACACCTGCAGAGTGGCTCTCGTCCACCATAACCAGTGCATCGTACTTCTCGGCCAGGTCACAGATCTTGTCCATGGGAGCCACGTTGCCGTCCATAGAGAACACACCGTCGGTAACGATGATGCGGAAACGCTGAGCCTGAGCCTCCTGAAGGCACTTCTCCAGCTCCTCCATGTTGGCATTGGCATAGCGGTAGCGCTTTGCCTTGCACAGGCGCACACCGTCGATGATGGATGCGTGGTTCAGTGCATCGGAGATGATAGCGTCCTCGTCGGTGAGCAGAGGCTCGAACACACCGCCGTTGGCATCAAAGCAAGCGGCATAGAGGATGGTATCCTCGGTCTTGAAGTACTCGCTGATCTCTGCCTCCAGTACCTTGTGGATGTCGGCAGTACCGCAGATGAAGCGCACGCTTGACATACCGAAGCCACGGCTGTCCAGTGCCTTCTTGGCAGCCTCGATGAGACGGGGATGGTTGGAAAGACCCAGATAGTTGTTGGCACAGAAGTTCAAAACCTCCTTGCCAGCCACCTGGATTTCTGCCTGCTGGGGGCTCTCTATCAAACGCTCGTTCTTGTAAAGACCTGCTTCCTTAATCTCTGCCAAGGTCTGGCAAAGATGCTCTTTCATTTTTCCGTACATAGTCAGTTATATTTTAGAAATTACTGTTATTACGACCCAAAGTTACGCTTTTTTGTCCAAATGGCAAAACCTCAGAGGTGTTTTTATACAAAATATCCGAACTAACTGTATACAAAAGAAAAAGCCACTAATGTTTTAGTGAAAAAATGCTAATTTAAATACCGAAGTATTTATAAACGCAAAAAGATATTTGTGCGTTCAAGTATTTAGGCGTACTTTTGAACAGCAAAACAGAGATTTCAACACAGAAACGCTTCAAAGGCAAAAAATAATACATTATTAATTATAAAAGAAAACTACTATGAAAAAGCAAATCCTGACCATCCTGGTTGCAGTACTCTCCATCTTCGGCGCACAGGCACAGAACTACAGTGGCATACCTCAGAACGCAAAGGAATATATCGCAAGGCATTTCGGTGACTACAACATCAGCCACTACGAGAAGGAATCCGAGATTCTGGATGTGGAGCACAAGGTTTACGTTACACAGAACTCCGTGTCGTTCAAACTGGATTTCGACAAGAAGGGCAACGTTACCGACATTGAGTCGCTGGACGACAAGACTCCCCTGCCCAACAGCGTCCTTCCCGTGAAGATAACACAGCACATCAAGGCAAAGTTCCCCAATGCCAAGATTATTGAATGGAAGAAGAAAAGAAACACCCAGGTAGTGGAACTGACAAACGACATGGAGCTAATCTTTGACGGCAAGAACAACTTCGTCCGCATAGACGATTAAAGCCGAAAAAGGGAATACGGCCCATCGGCGAGACAAACACTATAGTATTAAGAATTTTAGCCTTATACCCAGCACCGCCCGGAGGATTGACTCTGGGCGGTGTCTTTTTTCTTAGAGGTGCCCTGGAATTAAGCAAAAACAGTGCATATTTTAACGGTATTATGCAACATTGCATTTCACTTGCAAATAAATTTGCATACTTTTGCCGCCAATAACAATTAAAGGACGGACATTATTTATATGGACAAGAGAAAAACAGCAAGTCTGCTGGCCATGTGCCTGATTACAATCGGCGCCATGGCACAGGCTGAAGGCAAGGTGGTGGACGAGCACGGAGAACCACTGGTGGGAGCAACGGTGCGATGGGAAGGTACAAACGTGGGCACCACCACGGACATAAACGGAAAATTCCGTCTGGCCAAAAACGGACACTTGCACGAAATAGTGACCAGCATGATGGGTTACCACAACGACACAACATGCACACATAGCGCCAAATATCTTGTAATCCGCATGCGGGAATCTGTTACCGACCTGCACGAAACCCATGTACATGGGCGCAAGCAGACAAGCCTGAAGATGTGGCACTCGGCAGAGAACAGCGAGCTGATTACCGCCGCAGGCCTGAAGCATGCTGCATGCTGCAATCTGGGCGAGAGCTTCGTGAGCACGGCCGCCGTGGACGTGAACTACACCGATGCTTCAACTGGAGCCAAGCAAATTAAGCTGCTGGGATTGAGCGGAACCTACGTGCAGATGCTCACAGAGAACATCCCCAACTTCCGCACCGTGGCAGCACCCTTCGGCCTTGGCTATGTGCCTGGCCCATGGATGCAATCCATACAGGTGAGCAAAGGTATTACCAGTGTAAAGCAAGGCTACGAAGCCATGACCGGACAGATAAACATAGAATACCGCAAGCCACAGATGCTTGAGGCCGACTGGATAAACCTGAACCTGTACGGCAATAGCAAGGGCCGCATAGAGGGCAATGCCGATGCTACATTCAAGATGAAGGACCCCCGCTGGGGCACAACACTGCTTATACACTACGACAAGGACCTCACCACCCACGACGAGAACAAGGACGGGTTCCAGGACATGCCCAAGGCTGAGCAGGTGAACGTGATGAACCGATGGACATTCCTGTCCGACACATACGAGTTCCAGATAGGGGCACGCTACCTGAACGAGAACCGACATAGCGGCCAGCTGGAGGCACAGGTGCAGCACCCCTACCTGATAAACCTGGAGACCAACCGCGTGGAGGGTTTCATGAAGAACGGCTTCATGTGGAACGACGCCCGTGAGAGCAGCCTGGCACTTATCCTTTCAGGTTCATACCATTGCCAGGACAACCACTTCGGCTTTAAGCACTACGATGTTGACCAGAGCACGGCATACGCCTCTTTGATATACGAAGGACAATGGACACAGAGCCACAAACTTTCCGTAGGCCTGTCCATGAACTACGACGGATACAAACGCCAGCCCAACAACTATCTCCAACAGGCATTCGACCTCTCCATGCTCCATCCTTCATGCCACGAGATAACCGGAGGCGGATATGCACAATACACCTTCACCATCTTCGACGACCACGGACACGACGGCAAGTTCCTGATACAGCCAGGCATACGTGTTGACTACAGCAACCTGTGGGGCACATTTGCCACACCACGCCTGCACATGAAATGGACACCAACGGAATGGGTGAATGTGCGAGCCTCTGCCGGCAAGGGATACAGAACCTCCTTCACCTTGGACGAGAACAACTACCTCCTGTCCAGCTCACGACACATAGCAATGGATAGCGAGACACAACGCGAAGAGGACTGGAACGTGGGAGCATCTGTGATGTTCAAGCCCACCCTGTTCGGCCAGGAACTGAACTTCACGGCCGAGTACTACTACACCGACTTCCAGAAGCAGGCCGTAATAGACATGGACCGCGACCCTCATGCCGTACACATCTACCAACTGGATGGCAAGAGCCGTTCGCATGTGTTCCAACTGGAGGCAAGCTACCCCTTCTTCAAGGGCTTCAATGCCACACTGGCATACCGCTATACCGATTCAAAGACCACATACATTGCTGCTGACGGGACAAAATCCTTGCGCGAACGTCCTCTGACATCACGTTACAAGGCACTATGCTCCCTGCAATACAAGACCCCAAAGGAGAAATTCCAGTTCGACGCCACATTGGCGCTTAATGGTCCCGGACGTATGCCCGCCCCCTACCAGAAGGCAGACGGAACCATGTCCTGGGAAAGGGAGTACAAGGCCTTCCCACAACTGAATGCACAGGTAACATACAATATAAAGAAGAATTTCTCGTTATATGTAGGTGGAGAGAACCTGACCGACTTCACACAGAAGAATCCCATCATAGCGGCAGACAATCCTTGGGGCAACGAATTTGACCCAACAATGACATGGGGACCTATAGACGGATGGATGCTGTACGCCGGTCTTAGGTTCAATCTGCCAAGATAACAGGGACACCTTATTATATATTATAACAGACACCTATCTATCCATGCCAACACCCAAGCACTACCATGACCTCCTACAGAGAAACACTTTGACGGCAACCATACTTGCATTCGTGGCATGTATCAGCACTTGGGGCCAACAACTATATTCATACAAGAATCTGGCCACAGGCGGATACCATTTCTGGTTCTATTCACCAGAACCTCCCTCGCCTACCCTTGTGCCCTTGCGCCCAGCAGACATAGAGTTGCAGAAGCGCATGGAACTGGCAGAACTCTTCCATGCCAAACCTGCGGAATGGAAGCACTGGAAGGAGAGAGAGGAGGCAAAAAGGATAGAGAAACTGAAACCGCTTGTCATCTTCCTGCACGGAGCAAGCCTTTGCGGACACGACCTCAGGCAGGTCTTGCGCTACGGCACGCTGGATGCAATGGACAGAGGCCTGGACGTAGATGCCTACGTACTGGCGCCGCAAAATCCAGGAGGAGCATGGGACCCCGACAAACTGATGAACCTGGCAGAATGGGCTTCGCGCACATATCCTGGCATAGACACCACACGAATATACGTACTGGGCATGAGCCTGGGCGGATACGGAGCCCTGGACCTTCCTGCCGCCTACCCCGACAGAATAGCCGCATCCATGTCTATCTGCGGAGGTGCCACGAGCAAGACAATCGGCAACCTGAACAAGGTGCCTCTGTGGATTCTGCATGGCACGGCAGACGTGGCAGTTCCCGTGGGATGCAGCGACCGGGTGGTAGCAGCAATGCGACGCGATTCCATACCCCAGCGCCTCATCTACTCACGGCTGAAAGGCTACAACCATAGCCAGCCATGCCGTTTGTTCTACATGTATGAAACATACGACTGGCTCTTCTCTCATAGGCTCACAGATAACGACCGCCCCCTGAACAAGGAGATATACATCGGCCCTCGCAACATTCCCGAGGCATACCGCCGAATGGGACACCGAGGACAATTGAAACCGTCGGGCAACAGGGAGGTATATGGACATGGCCATCTAGAAGCTATTGAGTTTGCTATTATGCAGGACAGCATTGCACGGGCAGACAGCATTGCCCAGGCACGAATGGCAGTTCCCAAAGCCACACCTACATTAAAAAAGAAGTAAACGCAGTTCCGCCTGATTTCAGGCAGACACGATAAAGTTCCCGTAAGGCTATGCAATTTGGCACCTTATGGGAACTTTTTTCACACTTCCCTTGGTCAATTGACCTAAATTGAATAATTTTGCCCTCTTGAAAAGATAACCATTTATACATATATGACTAACGAATACTCTTCAAGCATACGCTACATCGGTGTTGACGACCTGGACATTGACCTCTTCGAGAGCCAGTACATCGTACCCGAAGGCATGAGTTACAACAGTTGGGTAATCCTGGACGAGAAGATTGCCATCATGGACACCGCCGACGGTCGCAAGGAAAAGGAATGGACTTCCAACCTCGTTGCCGCCCTGGACGGACGTACACCCGACTATCTCGTATGCCAGCACATGGAACCCGACCATTCTGCCATCATAGGCAAGACCATGCAGGAATACCCCACCCTCACCCTCGTATGTTCAAAACAGACGGTGAAGATGCTGGGATTCTACTTTGATTTGGCCTCATTTGCTGAACGCATCATGGTAGTCAAAGAGGGCGACACCTTGCCATTGGGCACACACACCCTGAACTTCATTGCTGCCCCCATGGTGCACTGGCCAGAGGTAATAATGACCCACGAGTCAACAGAGAAGATTCTCTTTGCCGCAGACGGTTTCGGCAAGTTCGGCGCTCTGTGCAATGAGACAGACGACTGGGCATGCGAGGCACGACGCTACTACTTCAACATCTGTGGCAAGTATGGCATGCAGGTACAAAACGTACTGAAGAAGGCCTCCACACTGGAAATCAACACTATCATGCCCTTGCACGGCCCCATGCTACAAGGGGAAGCCATGGCAGAAGCCATCCGCCTGTACGACCTGTGGAGCCGCTACGAACCAGAGAGCGATGGCATACTGGTGGCATATGCCAGCATACACGGCAATACTGCCAAGGCGGCACACCATCTGGCAGAGGTGCTGAAGCAGAAGGGTGCCACCAAGGTGGTGGTGAGCGACCTGAGCCGCGACGACATGGCAGAGGTAATAGAGGATGCTTTCCGCTATCCAAAGCTCGTCTGTCTGGCCTCATCCTACGATGCCGGAGTGTTCCCTCCCATGCACGATTTCCTGCACCACCTGCAGATAAAGGCATACCAGCGCCGCCGCTTCGGCCTTGTGGAGAACGGCACCTGGGCTCCCACCGCGGCCAAGGTGATGCGCCAAATGATAGAGGGCATGAAGCAGTGCGAGATAGCGGAACCCACCGTAACCATCTGGGGCAAAATGAAGGAAACAGACAAGCCCGCCCTGGAAGCTTTGGCAGATGCCATGCTTGCAGAATAAAGGAAAGAGCAAATACTAGAACTGATATAAAATCAAAATAAAACAGGGGACACGACATCGTGCCCCCTTTTTATGTTCCATGTAGTTTCCATTGACAAACGACACGCCGCAGATATGAATAAGAAAAAACACAAAGGGGACATTGTTTTTCTTGCACAAATATTTGTGTAGTGTGCAGAAAAATTGTATCTTTGCATGCGGAATTAAGAATAATAACATTAAACATTCATCTAAACTACTATGTATTTACCTGAAAGTTTCAATGAGGCCTTAGCCCAAAGTGTGAAAAATAACTGGAATCGCAATTCCATGAGCGACTATGGTGAAATAACCTTCCAGTACAAAGATGTTGCACGAATCATTGAGAAACTGCATATCATTTTCGAGAAAACAGGTATCAAAAAAGGTGATAAGATTGCCCTCTGCGGACGAAATCAGTCACGCTGGGGCATAGCTTTTTTGGCAACAATGACTTATGGTGCTATCGCTGTACCTATTCTGCACGACTTCCACCCCGAGCAGGTACATCAGATAACCAACCACTCTGAGGCTCGCCTGCTTTTTGCCGGCGAACAGGTATGGAAAAAACTCAACGCCGAGGAAATGCCCAATCTAATTGGCGCCCTTGGCAACGAAGACTATCAGGTTCTGTTCGCACGCGACAAGGCCCTTACTGAGGCACGCGACAACATTAACAAACTGTTTGGCGAGAAATACCCCGACAGCTTCCGTCCTGAGCATGTATCATACCACATAGACGAGAGCGAAGAACTGGCACTCATAAACTACACTTCAGGTACAACAAGCAACTCCAAAGGCGTAATGATTCCCTATCGCGCAATATGGAGCAATGTGGAGTTCGGTTATGAGAAGTTGCGCGACGAATTGCGACCTGGCGATCAGATTCTTTCCATGTTGCCCATGGCTCATATGTATGGCATGGCATTTGAGTTCATGTATGAATTCACACGTGGCATACACATCAACTTCCTGACAAAGATGCCCACACCAGCTATCCTGCTGAAGGCATTGGCCGATATCAAGCCTCGTATTATTGTCTGCGTCCCCTTGATTCTCGAGAAAATCGTACGCAAGGCAGTTCTCCCCAAAATCAAGGACCCCAAGGTTCGCCTGTTGATGAACATACCCATTGTTGGCGACCAAATCAAGAAGCGTATATGCATGGGCATGCAGGAAGCTTTGGGCGGAAATTTCTACGAGGCCATCATCGGAGGTGCTGCCATCAATGCAGAAATTGAGGGACTTCTAAAGGATATCGGTTTCAACTATACCGTCGGTTACGGTGCTACCGAGTGCGCCCCCATCCTTTCCTACGAAGACTGGAAAGAGTTCAAGAAGGGGTCTTGCGGCAAGGCTGCACCCAGAATGACACTGAAGATAGACAGTCCTGACCCACAGAACATACCCGGTGAGATTTTGGCCAAGGGCGACAATGTGATGCTCGGCTACTACAAGAACGAAGAAGCTACCGCAGAGACTCTGATTGATGGTTGGTATCATACAGGTGACCTCGGTATCATAGATGCCGAAGGAAACGTCTTCATCAAGGGACGTAGCAAGAACATGCTCCTGGGCGCAAACGGACAAAATATCTATCCTGAGGAAATCGAGGACAAGCTCAACAGCTTGCCTATGGTTCTTGAGTGTGTGGTTATCCAGAAGGGCGAGAAACTCTATGCACTGGTATATCCGGATATGGAACAGGCCAAGTCCCTCAATCTCGGTGAGGAGGAACTGAAGAGTATCATGGAGCAGAACCGCAAGGACCTGAACATGCAGATACCTGCATACGAGCAGATTTGTGGAATCCGCATCATGGAACACGAGTTTGAGAAGACTCCCAAACGCTCCATCAAACGCTTCTTGTATAAGGACGCTGAAGTATAAAAAAGAAAATTGCATCAGGCAAGACAAATGACAATATATCCTTCTTTTAACAAGAACATAGAGGAAAGCATCCGAAAACATTGGAGCCTTCCCTCTATGTCTGACTATGGGCTACAGACTTTTCAATATAGCGACGTTGCCGAGGAAATAGCCAAACTACACATTCTATTTACCAATACTGGTATAAACAAGGGTGATAAGATTGCTATTTGCAGCCGTAACATGAGCCGATGGGGAGTTGCTTTTCTGGCTACACTTACCTATGGTGCCGTAGCAGTCCCAATACTGCACGAGTTCCATCCTGAGCAGGTTCACCATATAGTCAACCATAGCGAATCCCGTATTCTGTTTGTGGGTGACATCGTATGGAAAAAACTTGATGCCAATGAAATGCCGGACCTCGAAGGTATTGTACAATTGAACGACTGGACTTTGCTCTCCGCAAAAAACAAAAAACTGAAAGATACCATAGAGAATCTCAACAGGTGCTTTGGCGAAAAGTATCCTGCCAGTTTCGGTCAAAAAGATCTTGCCTACCATAATGACGAACCGGAAGAACTGGCAATCATCAACTACACTTCCGGAACGACCTCAAATTCTAAGGGGGTGATGATTCCTTACCGCGCAATCGTGGGCAACTTGTTGTGTGCTGGAGAACTTATCGGCAATAATGCCAAAACTGGCGATACCCTTTTGTCAATGCTTCCTTTGGCACACACATTGGGAATGTCGTTTGAATTCCTATTTGAATTCGTGTGGGGTATACACATTCATTTCCTCACCAAGAGGCTTACTCCAAGCATACTTCTCAAGGCTTTGGCCGACATCCGACCCATCGCCCTCGTGTGCGTGCCCCTTATTATAGAGAAAGTTGTACGCAAGGCCGTAATGCAGAAGATTAACGACCCGAAGATAAAGTTACTCTTGAAGACTCCAGTAATCGGACGTAAAATAAAGAACAAGATATGCCAAGGCATACGGGATGCATTCGGTGGAAATCTATACGAGGTAGTTATCGGAGGTGCTGCAATGAACCAAGAAGTAGAAGCACTCTTGCACGACATCGGCTTTAACTTCACTGTTGGATACGGAGCCACAGAATGTGCACCTCTCATATCATGTGCGGATTGGAAAGACTTCGTTCTCGGCAGTTGCGGTAAAACAGTAAAGCGTATGGAAGTGAAAATTGACAGCCGAAATCCATACGAAATCCCTGGTGAGATATTGGTGAAGGGGCAAAACGTTATGCTCGGATATTACAAGAATCCGGAAGCTACGGCTGAAACGCTACGAAACGGATGGTATCACACAGGAGACCTTGGTGTCGTTGACCGATATGGCAACATCTTCATAAAAGGCAGAATAAAGAACATGCTTCTTTCTGGTAACGGACAGAACATCTATCCCGAGGAAATTGAAGACAAGCTCAATAACCTGCCGTTTGTTCAAGAATGTGTGGTCGTTCAACGGGAAGGTAAACTATACGGACTTGTCTACCCCGATCCGGAACTTGTCAAGAAACAAGAAGTATCCACAAAGGAACTTGTCAAGAAGATGGAGGAGAACAGAAAGTTCCTCAACACACAATTACCGGCATACGAACAGCTTGCTGGTATAATACTACAAGATGATGAATTTGAGAAGACGCCCAAGCGCTCAATCAAACGATTCCTGTATTCTTAGTCATCGTAACTAAGAAAAATCATGCCCTGTTGGTGACTTTTTTCGCTAACAGGGTATGGTGGGTAAAATAGGAGCATGGCAACAAAGTGCAGTGCCCACATCACAAAAAGACTGAAAAACAGAATATTACTTACATATAACGAATGAAACATATACGCAATTTCTGCATTATAGCCCACATCGACCACGGTAAGAGCACACTGGCCGACAGACTATTGGAAATAACAGAAACTATCAAGGCCACCCATGGCCAGATGCTTGACGACATGGACCTGGAACAGGAACGTGGCATCACCATCAAAAGCCATGCCATACAGATGGAATACGACTATGTCAGAAGTGCTGGCGAAAGTCCCCTGCCTATAAGTGACGACATCGAAGACGGACGCTACATACTGAACCTTATCGACACCCCGGGACACGTGGACTTCAGCTACGAAGTTTCACGCTCCATAGCCGCATGCGAAGGCGCACTGCTTGTGGTGGATGCCACTCAGGGCGTTCAGGCTCAGACAATCAGCAACCTGTATATGGCAATAGACAACGACCTTGAGATTATTCCCGTAATCAACAAGTGCGACATGCCCAATGCCATGCCTGAGGAAGTTGAGGACGAAATTATCGAACTACTCGGTTGCAAGCGCGAGGAGATTCTTCGTGCCAGTGGCAAAACCGGAGAGGGTGTGCCCGAAATTCTTCGTGCCGTGGTAGAGCGTGTTCCACATCCTGAGGGTAATGAAGAAGCTCCACTTCAGGCACTGATTTTCGATAGCGTTTTCAACTCCTTCCGTGGAATCATTGCCTACTTCAAGATTGTAAATGGTAGCATTAAGAGCGGCGACCTGGTCAAGTTCATGAACACCGACCGCGAATACAAGGCAGACGAAATAGGTGTGCTCAAGATGGACATGTCGCCACGCAAGGAACTGCATTGCGGCGATGTAGGCTACATCGTTTCAGGCATTAAGACAGCCACAGAGGTAAAGGTGGGAGACACCATCACCACAACACTCAACCCAGCCAAGGAAGCCATTGCAGGTTTTGAGGAGGTAAAACCCATGGTTTTTGCCGGCCTCTACCCTATCGAAACCGAAGACTTCGAGAACCTCCGTGCTTCACTCGAGAAACTTCAACTGAACGATGCCTCGCTGACCTTCACTCCCGAGAGTTCCGTGGCACTGGGATTCGGATTCCGTTGCGGATTCCTGGGTCTGCTTCACATGGAAATCGTACAAGAACGTCTGGATCGCGAATTTAACATGGATGTCATCACCACCGTGCCAAACGTTAGCTACAAGGTTTACGACAAGCATGGTGAGATGCGCGAGGTGCACAATCCTGCCGGCATGCCCGAGGTAACACTCATTGACCACATCGAAGAACCATACATACATGCTACAGTCATTACCCGCACCGACTACATCGGCAACATAATGACCCTATGCCTTGGCAAGCGTGGCGAACTGCTCAAACAAGAGTATATCTCCGGCAATCGAGTGGAAATTCAATATGCCATGCCACTTGGAGAAATCGTCATTGACTTCTACGACAAACTGAAGTCCATCTCCAAGGGTTATG
>JAZRIA010000150.1:0-2958 GCA_045645045.1 Bacteroidaceae bacterium
AAACTAAAGAAAGTAATATTTTTTCATTCTACGCTATGTGATATAGCATTAATGAAGCAGAACCGCTCCGACGTGATGTTGGGGCGGTTCTTGTTTCAGTATACTATATTGTTTATGCCATCATCCCCACCCAGAAGTGTCGCAACAATCCTTCGGGGTGGGGATGATGTGTGTGTGCTCCTGTGTCACAGGGATAATACGGAATATTTCTTACATTCTGAAAGGACGTCCGCCGCCATATCCTCCCCAACCGCCGGGGCCATGACCACGTCTGCCTTCAGTGCCTTGTGCTCCTTTGCCGCCAAGTAGGTTCAGACGGTATGACACACGGAACATCACGTATGAATATATGGCATTTGTATGTGAGTCTGTTCGTGAGGTGGCAGAGATAGAACGTGAGATGTTGCTGCGCTCGCCCAGGATGTCATACCAGTGTGCACTGACAATGAGGTTCTTCTTCTTCAGGAAGGCGTGTTGCAGGCTGGCGTTCCAGATGAGTTCTGTGGTGTTCATGCTTGCGTCGGCATAACCGCGTCGGTAGTTGGGGCCAATGTCGGAACGCAGGGTAGTACCCCATGGCGAGGTGATGGTGAAGTTGCCTCCGTAGTTGAAGTTCCATGAATCCATGTTGGCCCTGGTGTTGTCCTCGTTGCGGGCATGCTGGTAGTTGAAACCGCCGTTCACGCCAAATTCAATGGAGCCAGTCTCGCCCCATTCTGTGCGGTAGTTGAATCTTAGGTTCGAGCCTACGCCAAGGTTTTTGGTTGTGGCTTTGTTTAGATGTCCGTTGGCAAGTGCATTCTTGAAAAGACGCTGCATGTCTTCCACTGTCTCCGGTGTTTCCAGTCCGCTGATGGCCGAGGAGATGTAGCCCACGTTGTTGGAGTAGCGGATGTTGGAGTGCAGGTTCATGGAGAAGTGCTTGGCTGTATCCAGCGCAGTGTTGAAGCCGATGTTGGCGGACGTGTTCCAGTTGCCGTCGATGTTCATTGGACGGCTGTATCTGTTACCCGTTTCGGCATCGTAGATTGTGGCAGACGAAACAGAGCGGTCGGTGGCCGAGTACGAAGCTCCTGCCGACCAGTTCATGTGCTGCTCCGTGTACGAACCGTTGTAGTTCATGTTCACATTGTTTGTCCAGCTGCTCTCCAGACCAGCATTACCCATGCTCACATACTGTGGGTTGCTGTTGTCCATCACTTCAATCAGGCTGGTCATGCTGGGTTGTGACATTCGTCCGTTGTAGCGGAACTGCAGCTGACTGCCCTTGTTTATCTTCCAGCGGGCATGTATCCTTGGTGCCCAGTTGAAAATGTTGCGCACAATAGTCGTGTCAATGTGGTTCTTCTCATAGTCCATGTGTGTGGTCTGGGGCTGGAAGGATGCACCGAAGTTGAAGCGCAGTTCCTGCTCGTTCTCGAACTTGCGTGTATAGCGCAACAGGAGCTGTGCATCGTGGTTGTACTCGTTGTATGTGGCATACTGCGAGTTCTCCCTGTTCAGCAGCCAGTTCAGTGTGTCCAGTCCGGGGATGTATCCCATGTAGAGCTGTTCGGCGGTCAATGGCATATAGCCTGAAATTTCTGGATGCTCGTCCAGCAGTTTGTGCAGGTCGTACATGGAGCGGTCGCTGTCCGAGAAGCGGTATTGGAACTGGTAGCTTCCCTGCAGGTTCATGTGCTCAGTCAGGGGTTCGGTGTAGCTCAGGCGTGTGTTGATGTTCCAGTTGGTGCTCGGACTTTCGTTGAAGCGGTTGGTGTAGGTCCTGGAGTCCGTCTTGTAGTACTTGATGTCGGATATGTTCCACGACTCGCTTCCCGAGTTGGAGTAGTTGCCGTTAAGGTTCAGGGTTATGTTTCTGCCAGGCTTGCCCAGACGGCGGTTTATCTGGAACCAGCCGTTAGCGTTGTTCGAGGCGTTGCGCGACATGCTGTTGTTCACGTTGCTGTTCACCAGGATTTCCTCGTACACCTGATGGTCGTTCACACCGTCGTTGTCTGTATCCGTGGAGTCGTTGAACTCTGTCAGAGGAGACTCCATGCCGGCCTCGTATGGGTCAGCATCAAAGGTAACTGAAGCACTGTGCGAGTCCGATCTGCCCTCCGAGTGCGAATATGATGGGCGGAATATGATGTTTGTCATCGAGTCTGGCATCCATTCCACAAACAGGTCTGTATTGAAGCCCCAGTTCAGGCTCTCGCTCGAACTCATGGAGTTGCTCCATGTACTGCTGGCTCCCAGCAGGAAGGTCTCCGAGTTGCTTCTTGAATAGTTCTCGCGGAAGGAACGGTTTGCCCTTACGCTGCCGCCCAGTTTCAGCAGCCCAGCCTCGTATGGGCGCTTGCCGTTTTCCCATGCCACGTTCAGGCCGCCCATCTGGTTCGATACGATGCCGCCGCCGTTGCTTGAGTTGTCGGTGTTGGCAAAAAGTGCAAATTGCAGGTTGTCCAGTATTCTCATTACGTTCAGTCTGCCAGTGTATCTGTCTTGTGTGCCGTAACCGCCTTCCACGGTCACCAGCCAGCCCTCTTTCATGCCCTTCTTCACGGTCAGGTCCAGTACGGATTCCTCCTCACCGTCGTCAATACCAGTCACGCGGCTGTAGTCGCTCTGCCTGTCATAGGCCTTGATGTTCTTTACCATCTTTGTGGGTATGTTCTTCATGGACAGTTTGGTGTCGTTTCCGAAGAACTCCTTGCCGTCTACCATGATTCTCTTGATGGTCTTGCCGTTGTGCGTGATGGTACCATCCTCTGCCACCTCCACGCCAGGCAGCTTCTTTACCAGTTCCTCCAGGACGGCACCTTCCGGCATGCGGAAAGCGTCGGCGTTGAACACGAAGGTGTCGGCTTTCATCTCCACCTGTGCCAGTCGGGCAACGACATTGGCCTGTTTCATCATTATCGCATCCTCGTCCAAGACAATGGTGCCAAGATTCTGTTTCGCAGACTTCTTGTC
>JAZRIA010000151.1:0-1456 GCA_045645045.1 Bacteroidaceae bacterium
ATCCCCTCTTCAAGGGACTACAGAAGCCGCTTGAGTTCATGGGGATACAGGGACGGTATATCTATTGGGCGGCAGGAACCGTGGGTGGAGGCATCGTCAGCTTCATCCTCGCCTACTGCCTGATAGGTTTCCTTGCCGGACTGGTCACGCTCGTCATCATTCTAGGTGGCGGTGCGGCGCTCGTCCTCTTCAAGCAAAGGAAAGGGCTTCACACCAAACGATGTGACAAAGGTATATTCATCTATGCCCATTCAAAGAAAATGTAATTGTATCACCAAGTCAATCTGACAAAGAACGTCATATGGACATTATCAGAAAACAAAGCAAGTAACCTACAGACCCGGTTCCCGTGTGTAGCACGACCTCATCCGTTCATGTACTGCGGGAAGCCGGTCTGTTCCAATCGTACGATTATGCACACCTTCTATCTCATCATCCTTATCCTGATTACGGCATCCTCCTGCAAAGAACACAAGACAGCAGAGCAAACCTTGGCAGCACAAACGACAGCCGTCCGTGTACGCGACAGCTGGAAGGAGGCATCCAAACCCCTCACCATCCATATCGAGGGCTGTACCACGGATGAGTTGAAGGCATTGAGATTCCTAACTGTATGTACTGACGAGCACAGTTCTTCTGTCCGTTACCATACAGCAGGCACCACCCTCCTATCCGATGAGGGTCTCTCGTTGGCAGATTCTTCTGCCATGGTATTTCTCTGTTACCCTTACCGCGAGGAATTGTCGGTCGAAGACACACTTCACTTGAGCCAACCCTTCGGTGAACAGCTTTATGGCATCGAGCAGAGCCGGGACAAACGGGACAACATCCATGTACGCATGGCACTCAGCAGTTCCATGACCCTGCTACGCATACATATCGCCAGCGACAACCTACGCGACAGGCTCGATGTATTGGAGTTATATGGAGAATCACTCATCACCGAAGCAGACTATATGCCATTCACAGGACAGTGGAGCAGTTGTAGGAAAGGGGGTATCATCAACTCCCATTCTGACGACTGCCTGCTCAATAATGGCAGGGACCATGATTTCTTCCTTGTCCCTACGGAGATGCCCTGCCCTATTACTCTATTGGCCAAGGTCAACGGCAGGGAGCATATTCTGAACACGACATTGCCCCCTCTCCGTCCTAACCACCTCATACAGCTCAACACCGCTGTCGGGGATGACAACAGGTTACATATAACCGGCAGTTGGGTCGAGTCTGAACGCTCCTTTACCGCTCCCCTTACAGCCATGGCCGACACCGTCAGCATCGGGAGTTTCCTACAGGAGGACGGTACCATCAGCAGCACCTGCGACAGCCTCTCCAAAGCCTTGGTCATCGAGACCGACGGCAGACACGGCAAGGCTGTAGCACTCAGAGATACGGAAGGGCTATACACTTTCGGTGGTAGAGCCATGACAAGCGGCAAGCTTTTCACTACTATTGA
>JAZRIA010000152.1:0-1073 GCA_045645045.1 Bacteroidaceae bacterium
GTGACATGGGGCGTGCTCATGGCAATGCTCTTTTCTGCTGCCGCAGCCTATCTGGGTCTTAAGGTAGGACAGGTGTTTGAGGCCGCCATCCCTATTGCCATCATTGCTGTGGGCGTGTCGACAGCAGCCAAGCGCAACAAGGCTCTGGGTGAGAATGTTATCATCCAGTCTATCGGTGCCTGCTCAGGTGCTGTTGTGGCCGGTGCCATCTTCACTTTGCCTGCCATTTATATCCTGCAGGCTAAGTATCCAGAGATGAGCGCCTCGTTTATCAAGATATTCATTGCCTCATTGCTGGGCGGTGTGCTGGGCATATTGTTCCTCATACCATTCCGCAAGTATTTTGTTAAGGACATGCACGGAAAATATCCTTTCCCAGAGGCCACTGCCACAACACAGGTATTGGTGAGCGGTTCTAAGGGAGGCAGTCAGGCTAAGCCTCTGCTCATGGCAGGACTTGTGGGCGGACTGTATGACTTTGTTGTTGCCACCTTCGGACTGTGGAACGAGAATTTCACCACACGCGTATTTGGTTTTGGTGAGATGCTTGCCGACAAGGCAAAACTTGTGTTTAAGGTTAACACAGGTGCTGCTGTGCTTGGATTGGGATATATCGTAGGATTGAAATACGCTTTCATCATCTGCATGGGCTCACTGGCAGTATGGTGGTTGGTTGTTCCTGGTATGGCCCTGCTGTTTGGTGACACAGTGCTCAACGAGTGGAACCCATCCATAGCGACAGCCGTAGGCGACATGTCGCCAGAGCAGATATTCAAGGAATATGGCAAGTCTATTGGCATCGGTGCCATTGCCATGGCTGGTATCATTGGCATTATAAAGTCGT
Organism: Bacteroidaceae bacterium; assembly: GCA_045645045.1. GTDB lineage: Bacteria > Bacteroidota > Bacteroidia > Bacteroidales > Bacteroidaceae > Physcousia. The sequence continues at coordinate 845 of JAZRIA010000152.1, forward strand.
GGGGCATCATTAAGAGTGCGGTGTCGCTGGCCTCAAAGGAGATGAAGGGCGGCAATGCAAGCACTGCCAACCAGGTGCGCACAGAGCGCGACCTCTCGTTTAAGTTTATTGCCATTGCCTCTATTCTTACCATTATCCTTGTGTTCCTGTTCTTCTGGTTTGGAGTGATGGACGGCAACCTTCTCTTTGCCCTTGTGGCCATCGTGCTGGTTAGCCTTATTGCCTTCCT
>JAZRIA010000153.1:0-9266 GCA_045645045.1 Bacteroidaceae bacterium
CTACACTCCTCTGGACAAGAAGCAGCAGAAATCCGTACTGGACTTCTGTACCAAGGAACTGCTCACACCTAAGGGCTTGCGTAGCCTATCACCAAAGAGCTCTGGATACAACCCCATGTACGTAGGTCCTCAGGTGCAGCGCGACTATGCATACCACCAGGGTACAGCATGGCCTTGGCTGGCAGGCTTCTACATGGAGGCATGCCTGAAGGTGCACAAGATGTCACGTGCAAGTTTCGTGGACCGTCTGCTCGTAGGTTACGAAGAAGAACTCTTCTACCACTGCATAGGTACCATACCCGAACTCTTCGATGGTAATCCTCCCTTCCATGGACGTGGCGCAATATCCTTCGCTATGAACGTGGCAGAGATTATGCGTGTAGTGAAACTTTTGGACCAGTATAACGAATATTAAATAAGGAGGACACATACATGAAAGTACTAATGTTCGGTTGGGAGTTTCCTCCTAAGATTTATGGAGGTCTCGCAGTTGCCAGTTATGGTATAGCAAGAGGTTTGGACCTTCAGGGCGACGTAGAAACCACCTTCTGTCTCCCTAAGCCTACAGGCGAGGAGGAAAAGTTCCTGAAGATTATCAACATGAGCCAGGTGCCCGTAGTATGGCGCGACGTCAACTACGACTGGATTAAGGATCGCTTCGTGGGTCACACCGCCGAGGACTACTACCGCTTCCGCGACCACCTCTATGCCGATTTCAACTATCTGCAAGGATTGGACGACCTGGGCTGCATACAGTTTGCCGGCGGCTATCCCAGCAATCTGCACGACGAGATTAACAACTTCAGCATCATCTCAGGTGTACTCGCACGCAGCGAAGACTTTGACCTTATTCACGCACACGACTGGCTCACATACCCCGCTGGCGTACACGCCAAGATGGTAAGTGGCAAGCCTCTCTGCATCCATGTTCATGCCACCGATTTCGATCGCTCTCGCGGCAAGGTGAACCCCACCGTATATAGCATCGAAAAGAACGGTATGGTCCATGCAGACTGTATCATGTGCGTATCAGAGCACACACGCCAGACAGTAATACACCAGTATCATCAGGATCCCCGCAAGTGCGTGGCCATGCACAATGCCGTATACCCACTCAGTCAGGACCTGCTGGACATCGTCCCCAACAAGACTCCAGGCGAGAAGGTGGTTACATATCTGGGCCGCATAACTATGCAGAAGGGACCTGAATACTTCGTGGAGGCTGCAGCTAAGGTGCTTCAGCGTACACGCAACATCCGTTTCTGCATGGCAGGTAGCGGTGATATGATGAACGCCATGATTCATTTGGCTGCTGAGCGCGGTATTGCCGACCGTTTCCACTTCCCCGGTTTCCAGAAAGGCAAGCAGGTGTACGAGTCTTATAAGAACTCAGATGTATTCGTGATGCCATCAGTATCTGAGCCATTCGGTATCGCACCTCTCGAGGCAATGCAGTGCGGATGTCCTTCTATTATCTCCAAGCAGTCTGGTTGTGGCGAGATTCTGGACAATGTCATCAAGGTTGACTACTGGGATATTGACGCCATGGCCGATGCTATGTACAGTGTCTGCACTAATGAGGCTCTCTATAACTATCTCTCTGAGGAGGGTATCAAGGAGGTTGATCGCATAACATGGGAGAAGGTAGGTTTGCGCATACGCGAGTGCTACAACCAGCTTTGTGGTCGTGGTTACTTCAATAATGATGACTACCTCAATGCTGTAAAGAATATAAAGTAATAAAAGAAGCGATTACGCTAAATACATTAGAAATCAAAGATTAATAATTCAAGCTATGAAACAGATTTGTTTATATTTCGAGATACATCAGCCTGTTCATCTGAAGCGCTATCGTTTCTTTGAAATCGGCAAGGACCACTACTACTACGACGACTATGAGAACGAGCGCGCTATCCGCGATACAGCCGACAACAGCTACGTTCCCTCACTGACTACACTGTTGGAGATGTGCAAGCAGAATGACAACTTCAAGTGCTGTTTCTCACTCTCTGGTGTTGCCATCGAGATGCTCGAGCAGTATGCTCCCGAGGTAATCGACCTCCTGCAGCAGATTGCAGAGACAGGCAAGGCCGACTTCCTAGCAGAGCCCTATAGCCATGGTTTGGCTTCTTTGGGTAGCGAAGAAAGCTTCAAGAACGAGGTTTCACGTCTTGCTGGCCGCGTGAAGGAACTCTTCGGCGTAGAGCCCAAGGTAATGCGCAACTCCAACCTTATCTATAGCGACGAGATTGGTAGCATGGCAGCCGACATGGGCTACAAGGGTATTATCGTAGAGGGTGCCAAGCACATCCTCGGTTGGAAGAGCCCTCACTATGTATATTCATGCGCTGTGGACAACCGTATTTCTGTCCTCATGCGCGACTATAAGTTGAGTGACGATATCTGTCTGCGTTTCTCTGATAGCAGTTGGAATGAATATCCCCTCATGGCCGACAAGTACATCGACTGGATTGCAAACCTGCCCCAGAGCGAGGAGGTTATCACCATCGGTATGGAGTTGTGCGCCATTGGTATGTTCCAGCCCCTCTCAAGCAACATTCTGGACTTCATCAAGGCTCTGCCCGTATGTGCAGCACAGCGTGGCATAGGTTTCGCTACTCCCGCAGAGTTGGTTGAGAATCGCAAGCCTGTTGACTCTATCGAAGTTCCTTATCCCATGTCTTGGAACGACGAGGAGCGCGACATTTCTGGTTGGTTGGGTAACACCATGCAGCGTGAGGCATTTGCCAAGATGTACGAGGAGAAGCTCGTTGGCCGTATCCTGGCATGCAAGGACCGTCGTATCAAGCAGGATTGGGATCGTCTGCAGGCAACCAACAACTTCCAGTATATGACCACCAAGCCCCAGGCTGTGCCCATGTTGCGTAGTTTCTATGATAGCGCTTTCGATGCTTTCACCAACTACATGAACATTCTGGGTGACTTCCTGAAGAGAGTGAACGACCTCTTCTCTGAGAGCGTGGAGAACGATGAGCTGAATGCTCTCTACACACAGATTGCTAACCTGGGCGATGAGCTGACCGTGAAGGAGAACGAAATCAGCGTTCTGCGTGCACGTCTGGAGAAGTTCGAGGGCAAGGCAGAGAAGGCCGAGGAACCAGCTCCCGCAAAGAAGGCTCCCGCAAAGAAAGCTCCTGCCAAGAAGGCCGAGGCTCCCGTTGTCGAGGAGGCTCCCGCCAAGAAGGCACCTGCCAAGAAGGCTCCTGCCAAGAAGGCAGCTGAGAAGAAGTAAACTTATCTTTTAAAAAAGATATAGAATAGAAAATAATGGATGTAGTGCATGCTCGCTACATCCATTTTTCGTAAAACATAAAGTAATACTAATATATGTCAACACAAGTGAAAATATGCACCACAATGGGTGATATTATCGTTCGTCTCTACGACGAGACTCCTAAGCACCGGGACAATTTCATCAAACTGGCAACCGAAGGCTACTATAATGGTACGCTCTTTCACCGTGTCATCAAGGATTTCATGATACAGGGCGGTGATCCAGACAGTATCGGTGCACCTGCCGGCAAGATGCTTGGTACGGGAGGCCCCGACTATACCATACCTGCTGAGATTATCTATCCCAAACTCTTCCACAAGCGTGGTGCACTGAGTGCTGCACGTCTAGGCGATGACATGAATCCCGAACGTGAAAGCAGTGGCAGCCAGTTCTACATCGTATGGGGCCAGAAGTACAACACAGGTCAGTTGAAGCAGATGGAACGCCAGATGCAGATGCAGCAGGAGCAAGCCGTTTTTGACCGTCTTGTTGCCGAACATCGGTCAGAGATTATGCAGATGCGCAAGAACCGCGATAAGGCAGGTCTTCAGGAATTGCAGGACCAGTTGAATGCGGAAACGCATGCTATCTGTCAGGAAATGCAAAAGGCACAACTCACCTCCGAGCAGACAGAGGCCTATACCACTATAGGTGGCACTCCTCATCTCGACGGCCAATACACTGTATTTGGAGAAGTGGTGGAAGGTCTTGACGTGGTGGAACGCATCCAATCATGCGAAACCATGCGTGGCGACCGCCCCAAGCATAACATCAGCATGACGGTAGAGGTAATTGAATGATGATAAAAAGAATGAGCCCGGTGAAATACCGGGCTCAATACCTTAGAGAATATTAATGTGTCTATTGTTATACTTCTCTGTTCAAATAAAAATTACTTTGAGAAGTAACGCTTCAGCAAACCTTCAAAACCACGTCCGTGACGTGCTTCGTCCTTTGCCATCTCGTGAACGGTGTCGTGGATTGCATCCAGATTAGCAGCCTTGGCAGCCTTGGCAATGTCCATCTTGCCGGCACATGCACCGCACTCGGCCTCTGCACGCTTCTGAAGGTTGGTCTTGGTATCCCAAACGACATCACCTATTAGCTCGGCAAATCTGCTGGCATGATCAGCCTCTTCAAATGCATAGCGCTTGAATGCTTCTGCAATCTCGGGATAGCCTTCGCGATCTGCTTGGCGGCTCATGGCCAGATACATGCCCACTTCTGTGCACTCACCGGCAAAGTGTGCTTTCAGGCCTTCCATAATCTCTTCAGGGCAACCCTGTGCTACACCGATAACGTGTTCTGTCACATATGACTGCTCGGCAGCCATCTCATTGAATTTTGATGCAGGTACATTGCACTGGGGGCACTTTGCTGGTGCCTCATCACCTTCATGAATATAACCACAAACGGTGCAAACGAATTTTTTGCTCATAATCTTAATTTTTATTGTTTATTCTATATAATAATGTATTTTGATTTTGTCGCTGTTAGGAAGCCTTCTAATTGGTTAGGCACTCGGAGCAGATGCCTTTATAATAGTAGTGAACTTCTTTTATACAATGTCCATTAATGTAATCTTCCACTGGAACAGGCGAAACTATTTCCTGCACAATATCGTGTATTTTGCCACATTTGTTACACAAAAGGTGACCATGTGGAAATGTCTGCCCATCATAGCATACCTGCTTCTCGTTTATTGTTAGGGATAGGCACAACCCTTTCTCGGAAAATAGTTTTAGGGTGTTGTATACTGTTGTAAGCGACAGGGTTGGAACACTGCCTCTCAGGTCACGGAAAATTTCATCAGCAGTAGGGTGGGTATAGTGCTTGCGCAGATAACCCAATATTGCTACCCTGGGACGGGATGGTGATATACCACATTTAATCAAAGCTTCTTTTATTTGAGTTATGTCTGTCATTGCACAATAATTGTATTTGTTATAATTACAATGCAAAAGTAATGAATTTTGATTATATTCAAGAATCTTTTATGTAAAATAAACCTAAAAGATGTTTAATTCTTGCAAGAAAGACAAAAAAGGTGTATCTTTGCAATAGATATGAACGCGGTAGTAGCTCAGTTGGTAGAGCATGGGCTTCCCAAGCCCAGGGTCGCGGGTTCGAACCCCGTCTACCGCTCTGTTTTTTTGCAATACTTCCAGAAACTTTTATTTTCCAATATATTGTTGTTTGGGTGGCCATGATTTAAGCATGTTCATCTTTTGTTCTCTCCCAGGAGTATAAAAACTGTAACATTATGGAATATGTTTGGCTAACTTTAGCTATTGCCAGTGCCCTGGTGGGGCTTGCTGGTGCTTTGTTGCCCATGTTGCCGGGGCCTCCTGTCAGTTATGTGGCATTGTGGATGATGTATCTGTACGACAAGCAATGTGTTTCCAGTACGAGTCTATGGGTAATGGGCATATTGATGTTTGTGTTGACCATCATTGACTATTTGGCACCTGTATGGCTCACTCGTATAGGAGGAGGTTCCAGGCATGGCATGCGTGGTGCCACGGCAGGATTGCTTGTGGGTTTGTTCTGTGGCCCAGTAGGAATGATAGTAGGCCCCTTCGTAGGTGCATTGCTGGGCGAATTGCTTGCCAAGACACCCGCTCACCAGGCTTTTAAGGTAGCCTTTTACTCTTTCCTTGCCTTTATCCTCACCACAGGCCTGAAATTCTTCTATGGCATTGCCGTGGTATGTATGGTGGCAATAGCGATGTGGTGGTAGGGTAGTCCTATACCATATTTATATATATAAAGAGAATCCCACGAGGCTTGTGCCGCATGGGATTCTGCATCTTGATATCTGCTATGTATATCAGGTCATTTGACCTCTATGGCGCGGTGTGCCTTGTCCTCGGTTTATCTGGCCAGTGCATCCTTCAGGGTGGGGAGCAACAGGGCATGGTCGCGAAGGTCGTTGCGTAGGGCGTATGTGCCGTCTTTCTGCACCAGCACGTAGGAGGGGATGCCGTCTATGTTGAACAACTTGTCGGTGAGGTAGCGCCATTGTGCATTGTTCAGACGATAGTGCAGACCTTTTATGTCCGAGATCATTTCGTTGTATTGTGCTATGGGAGATGTCTCGTTGGCAATGTACACCCACACGATGTCGTCCGTGGCGAGCGGACCGGATTCCTTCAGAGGCTTTACCTGCTTCAGGGCATGGCGGCACGGGCCGCACCATGTGTTCCAGAAGTCCACCACCACCACCTTGCCTTTGTGTGGTTCTATGATGGCCTGGAAGAGGGCTTCGGGAGCAATCTCCTCCACGTTCTGCAGGTTCTTGCTGCTCTGTGCTATCGCTTTCAGGGTTCTTGTCATTATGTCCTCGCACATGTCGGCATAGAACGGGTTGTCCATCTTGCGCAGGCGTTGCAACGTGCTGTCGGCAAGTTGGCCCTTGTATGCCTCCTTCACAGCATCGTATGCAAGAATCATGTCTTGCAGCATCCTGTTGTCCTGTACGCTTTTCAGTTCCCGTGGCACACTCTTGATTAGTTCGTGACTATACTCGGAGAGTAGCAGCCATGGATTGTCGGTATCCACATGGGCCATCACCTTTTCGTAGTGCTGGGGCAGGATAGGGTGCAAGTCTAGATTGAAGGTATCCTCCGGTTCTCTCTCCATCCACCGGCGTATGTCCTGCTTCATGTACATGATAAGGCCATGTTGGTGATTGGCTTTTTCCATTTCCTTCTGCCATGTGTGCCAGGGCTGCCTGTCCATGTGGTTGCACGAAACCTTATAGTTGTTTATCACGTGGTTGGTGTATTCCTCGGCAGTGATGTTATAGCGCAAGCCGTGTGATATATCGGTAGAGTCGGGGCTGTCCCATGTCATGGCAGGCAAGTTGTTCATGGCATCATATCTGCCGCCCTTTGTCCAACACTGTTTTATCGTTGGCATTTCCATAGGAACTCTACCGTAGTAATTGAACCTGTTATTGAGGTTTATGTTGCCAAGATTGACATATAGGTCAATGCTGTCTCCAGGGGCAACATAGAAACTGCCATACCACCTCCCGTTCACAACGGGGAAGGCACATCCCGTGCCGTACTGGCGGAAGGTGGCGGTGCCTTTGCCTGTCTTGGGGTCGATTTTTACATCCACGCTCTTCTGCTCTTCCAGCAGGGAGTTGATGGGCAGGATTATGTCCTTTGCCACACCTTCGCGGTACCCCAGCAGATGCACGTTCACGGTGACGTCGCCGAACTCATAGGCATATCGTGGTTCCACGTCCGTCTTGGGCATGCCTTTCAGTTCTTCCGGCAGTCCTTCGGGGGCGTTGGCGTCCCTCTTTCCGGTCAGATCCAGGTCGTATATCCTCCAGTCGCCCTCGTCATCGCCCTCAATGTAGTCAAAGGCTCTGCACTCCTTGGCCAGGGGGGCGAAGCACAGGGTGAAGCAGGTGTCGCCGTCCTCGGGCAAGGTCATTGCCTTGCCTATCTCTATGCTGCAGCCTTCCCTCAGTTTGTACTCTACGCCGTCGGCCACCAGTTTCGTTGTCTCTTTCACGTTTATCCAGTTTCCCGGCATGTTGAATCCGCGTACCGTCAGCACCGTGGCAGAGTCTGTCCTCTCCACTCTCTCAATGACGATGCTCGTCGTGTTTGCCGCTCCGGCCAGCGGGAAGTCCACTGCCTGTGGCATCTTTGTGCAGGCACACATCAGCAAGGATGTGGTGCCGGCAAGGAATACAAGTCTTTTCATGCAACTCATGTAGTTTCTTTTAGGTTATTGTTGCTGCAAAGTTAGGGCTTTTTCCGCAGAGGGTAGTGATAACTATCCTTTAAAAGCGCATAACCGAGCGGAAACTCTGTCTTTTTCATGCATTTCCGCTCGGTTCGGCATGATTTTTATTTCGTATAGGCTTGTAGGGCCTGTTTGGCCTTGCGCAAAGCCTTTTCGTATTTCTTTTGTGCTGCCTTGGGGTTCTTGGCAGTTTTTACGGCATCATATAGAGTCCATAACTTGAAATCGGATGTCACCTTTTTCTGGGCTGCCGTGTATGCCTTGGCATCAGCTTCGGCCTTTGTCTCTTCCTCTGTAGTAGCATAGACATGCTTGAAGCCATCCACCTTGTTCCAGTATCCGCGAGTGAAGTCGGGGAAAGTCACTGCAGCGCAGTTGTTGTCCATAGACAATGTGCCAAGTTCAGCCAGACAGCACCATTCAGCCATGTCGTATACGTCCATATCCAAGGGCAGGCCATTCTGCAGACAATATACCAGACGTGCTTCCATTACGTAGTCCATGCCACCATGTCCCATGTTGCGGCCAAATTCACCGTACTTGCGTTGCAAAGGGTGATAGTATTTCTTTTCCAGTGCAGTCTTCTGCTCCTCGTTCATGAATCCGTGTGCATTGAGATTGTCAATCTTGGGTGCACCGGTACCTTTCATCGCTTCACTGGAAAGGGCATAACTTTTCGTGGGATACTTGCTGGCATAGCCCTTTGTGCCGGTAAGTTTGTACAGACGGTTGTAGGGTTGCGGAGTCATAACGTTGTGCTGTATTTCCACAACCTTACCCTGTGCGGTACGCATCAGAGTGGTGGTGTGGTCACCGTTGCGGAATTCCTTGCACTCCTTGCCGGTCTTACCCTTTACCCAATCCTTACCTACAAAGCTCTCGGTATCCATGGCAATCAGTGTGGTGAAACGGTCGCCACGGTGGATGTTCAGGCACTGGGCCACTGGACCAAGGCCGTGAGTGGCATATACGTCTCCACGGTTTTCCATGTTGTATTTCATGCGCCAGTGCAGGTTGTCCTTGTCGTTATCGTTCGGGTCTTTCCAGTAAAGGTCCCAGAACCACTCCAGACCGTGGATGTAAGCACCCTCAGCACGGATAATCTCGCCGAACACACCGTCCTGAGCCATCGCCAGAGTGTTCAGCTCGTACTCGTCGTAGCAGCAGTTCTCCAGGATGAAGCAATGCAGACGAAGTCGGAGGC
>JAZRIA010000154.1:0-3876 GCA_045645045.1 Bacteroidaceae bacterium
AAGTCACGTTGTTGCTCATCCTCAACTGCATTAATGAATTTATCAACTAACCAAAGGGTAAGCATTTCCTTTTAATCCTAATGCAGATATTCTGCAAGTTTGATGACCTGCTCACGTTTTGCCTTTCTGTCACCACGTTCAATTTTACTGAACATAGGAGTATCTATCTCTAGTAATGCGGCCAACTGGCGTTGCAAAATACCCTGCTCGTCTCTTAGTTCTTTTATCTTATTACCAAATAACATATCTATATCAACATTTAATCCTTAGCAAGTTGCCAGCAAGTTACAGGCAAGTTAAACCATATAGTAAGATATATTGATTATCAATATATTACGAAATCTTGCCTCGTTTTTATGTCCGTTCCGGCAAGTTACTAGCAAGTTACCAGCAAGTTAAATCTATGCCCAAATAGGGATGTACTTCATATATCGCGGAGCAGTATTGGGATCTAGTACTTTTATTAAGTTCTTCTCTATTGCCTCCCTAATTAATCTTGATGAACTGCTAGACGAAGTTTCTGGAATGCCAAATCTATTTCTAAGCGACTTGTTTGTCAAAGCGTCACCTTGTATATACATAAGGCAAGCGTGAAGATAACATGACCAAAGTTTATCTTCCATCGGGATATTACTAAACTCCATTTCGGAGAATAGAGTAACCTTTGTGCTATCCTGGAATACTGTCAGTACCGACGTAAAAGTACTGCAGTACCTCCACGTCGGTACTGCAGTAACATTAGGGCGGTACTCCAGTACCGACGTATCGGTACTGGCTATGGTTCCCAAAGGATGGATTCTATGTATTCGTCGAACTCAAATTTGCCTTCTACCCCACACTGCACAAGTGCCTGTCGGATAACATTCTGCTCTTCGGGCGAAAGAACCACCTTGCCGCTTCTGCGCATGAAATACTGATTGCGGCCAAAATGCGAAATAAGCATATCCATAAACCTAGAGTATTGCTGAGGGAACATGTGTTTCTGGAAATTGGTGAACCCCTTGGCAAATCTTACCGGCTTACTATCGGCATAGTGGGGACAGTTGTCTTGCATGGTGCACAGTGACGGATTTATCAAGGTGAGATGCGTTCCCAATTCGGCATGACGACGGAATGCCAGTTGGCGCAGACAGCTTTCTGCCATCGGGCAATCAGCATGAAGGCAGAGCGGATAGTTAGCAGGAATGCCATCGTATATTTTTGATATTCTTCTCATTAGGTTTCTTTTTGTTGTTTGGGTTAAACTGCAAATAACGACAGCGCACTCTATACGGCAAGTGTCTTCGTTCACGAACCAAATTTACAAATATTTTCCGAAATCCCAGTAGCTATAGCAAGAAAATGGCGAGTAACCCATAAGGGCACCCGCCATTTCCAGTGTATATATTAAGCTTTTTTACTTCACTTCCTCGAAGTCTGCATCCTGGATGTCGTCCTTGCCACCCTGCTGGGCACCAGCATTGCAACCGCCGTTGCAGCCACCGTTCATGTCGGGACCAGGACCTGCCTGCTGCTGTGCCTGATAGAGCTTGGCGGCAGCGTTCTGCAGTTCGGTCATGGCAGCGTCGATAGCGGGGATGTCCTGTGCCTTGTGTGCTGTGCGCATCTTCTCGAGCGCAGCCTCTACCTCGGCCTTAACGTCTGCAGGGATCTTATCGCCAGACTCCTTGAGCATGTTCTCGGTCTGGAAGATCATAGAGTCAGCCTGGTTGAGCTTGTCAATCTTCTCGCGCTCCTTCTTGTCGGCATCGGCATTAGCCTCGGCCTCAGCCTTCATGCGCTCGATCTCCTCCTTAGAAAGACCAGAAGATGCGGTGATGGTGATGTGCTGCTCCTTGCCAGTAGCCTTGTCCTTGGCAGAAACGTTGTGGATACCGTTGGCATCGATGTCGAAGGTAACCTCGATCTGAGGAACGCCACGACGTGCAGGAGCAATACCATCGAGGTTGAACTGACCTACGCTCTTGTTCTGGCTTGCCATGGGGCGCTCGCCCTGGAGAACGTGGATGGTAACAGCAGTCTGGTTGTCGGCAGCAGTAGAGAACACCTCGCTCTTCTTGCAGGGGATGGTAGAGTTGGCATCGATGAGCTTGGTCATAACACCACCCATGGTCTCGATACCCATAGACAGAGGAGTTACGTCGAGCAGAACGATGTCGCTCTTCTCACCAGAGAGAGAAGCACCCTGAATGGCAGCACCGAGAGCTACAACCTCGTCGGGGTTAACGCCCTTTGAAGGCTCCTTGCCGAAGAAATCGGCAACCATCTTCTGCACAGCGGGGATACGTGTAGAACCGCCCACGAGGATAACCTCGTTGATATCGCTGTTGGAGAGACCTGCATCGCGCATAGCATTCTGGCAAGGAATCTTACAAGCCTGGATGAGACCGTCTGCCAGACGCTCGAACTCGCTGCGGCTCAGAGTCTTAACCAAGTGCTTGGGAACACCGCCATCGGCAGTGATATAGGGGAGATTGATCTCGGTAGATGTTGTGCTTGACAACTCGATCTTAGCCTTCTCGGCAGCCTCCTTGAGGCGCTGAAGTGCCATGGGGTCCTTAGAAAGGTCGATACCCTCCTGTGCCTTGAAACCGCTTACCAGCCAGTCGATGATAACCTGGTCGAAGTCGTCACCACCCAGATGAGTGTCGCCATTGGTAGAGAGAACCTCGAACACACCGCTACCGAACTCGAGGATAGAGATATCGAAAGTACCGCCACCAAGGTCGAACACAGCAATCTTCATGTCCTTGTCGCCCTTGTCAACACCGTATGCCAGAGCAGCAGCGGTAGGCTCGTTGACGATACGCTTAACCTCGAGACCTGCAATCTGGCCAGCCTCCTTGGTTGCCTGACGCTGAGAATCAGAGAAATAAGCAGGCACGGTGATAACAGCCTCTGTTACCTCCTGACCGAGATAGTCCTCGGCAGTCTTCTTCATCTTCTGCAGAACCATGGCGCTGATCTCCTGGGGAGTGTACTGACGGCCGTCGATGTCTACACGGGGAGTGTTGTTGTCGCCCTTTACTACGCTGTAAGGTACGCGGCCAACCTCCTTGCTGACCTGATCATAAGTCTCGCCCATGAAGCGCTTGATAGAGAAGATGGTCTTCTTGGGGTTGGTGATAGCCTGACGCTTAGCGGGATCGCCCACCTTGCGCTCGCCACCATCCACGAATGCTACTATAGAGGGAGTGGTGCGCTTACCCTCGCTGTTGGTGATAACCACGGGCTCGTTGCCCTCGAAAACGGATACACAAGAGTTTGTTGTACCCAAGTCAATTCCAATAATCTTTCCCATAATTGTATATTCTTTTTATTTATTCCTTATTTATATATTAACGTTGAACGTTGAACGTTTATCCGTTCGCTATATAATACGCAAGGCCCGTGCCACAAAGTGCACGAGCCTTGTATTATGCAGTTTATCTGTCAGTTTGTCAGTATTAGTCCTTTTTCTCTGCCAGCTTTTCAGTTACCTTGGCAGTAATTTCCTCCAAAAGCTCTGGATTGTCGCGAACGATGCGCTTAACAGCCTCGGCACCCTGACCAAGTTTACTATCATTGTAGCTGAACCAGCTGCCACTCTTCTTTACTATGCCCATATCTACGGCAAGATTGAAGATTTCGGACACACGGCTGATACCTTCTCCGAAGATTACCTCGAACTCTGCCTTGCGGAACGGAGGAGCCACCTTGTTCTTTACCACCTTTACCCTGGTGAGGTGACCAAGAATCTCTTCGCCTTCCTTGACGGGAGAGGACTTGCGAATGTCCAGACGCACACTGGCATAGAATTTGAGGGCATTACCACCGGTAGTGGTTTCAGGATTGCCGAACATGACACCAATCTTCTCGCGTAACTGGTTGATGAAT
>JAZRIA010000155.1:0-7383 GCA_045645045.1 Bacteroidaceae bacterium
ACCGTACCCGCGACCTCACCCGGGTGCTTGGCAGAACATGCCCATGCGGACGCAACCATGTGCGTATCGACCGCATGCGCGGACGTAGCGACGACATGATGGTGCTGCGCGGCGTGAACATCTTCCCCATACAGATAGAGAAGATACTGATGACCTTCCCCGAACTGGCCAGCAACTACCTTATCACGCTAACCACCGACGAGGACAACGACAACATGACCGTGGAGGTGGAACTGGAGGAACTCTTCACCGACGATTATCGCCGCCTGCAGAACCTGACCAACCGCATACAGCGTGCACTGAAGGACGAGATACTTCTGACTCCGCATGTGAAACTCCTGCCCAAGGGCACTTTGCCCGTTTCCGAAGGCAAGGCCGTGCGTGTGGTGGACAAGCGTACCGTGTATCAATAATCGAAATACTCAAAGTTCAGACCCATGAAGACAAGTTTGAAGCAACTATCCATATTCATCGAGAACAAGAGCGGCACACTGATAAAGGTGCTGGAACTGTTCAGCAAGGCAAAGATCCAGATCATTGCATCCACCATAGCGGACACTCAGGACTATGGCATTTACCGTGTCCTGTGCTCGGCTCCATGCGAGGCACACACCATACTGAAGGAGCATGGCATCAACGTGCAGCTGACCGATGTGCTGGCCATTGCCATCGAGGACGAACCCGGGCATGCCGCCCTGGCCATCAGTGCCTTGTCACAGGCCGAGGTGAACATCCTCTACATGTATTCCTTCCTGTGGCAGGGCAAGGGAGTGCTGGTGATGCGTACCGACGAGAGCGAAAAGGCCCTGGAGGTGATAGCGAAAAACGATATGCAACTCCTGAACGAGGACGACTTTATAATCTAAGATAACTATGATATTCAACCCAGAAATAGAATGCATGTCGCGCGAGAAAATGCGCGAATTGCAAAGCGAGCGTCTCATAGCTACGGTGAAGCGCTGCTATGAGAACGTGCCTTTCTACAGAAAGAAAATGGACCAGAAGGGTATCCGCCCAGAGGATATCAAGTCCATAGACGATATAACCAAACTGCCCTTTACCACCAAGCACGACTTGCGCGATGAGTATCCCTACGGCCTTCAGGCAGTGCCCATGAGCGAGATAAAGCGCATACATGCCTCGTCTGGCACCACGGGCAAACCTGTGGTGGGAACCTACACACAGAACGACCTGGACAACTGGGCGGAGTGTGTGGCACGTGTACTGGCCGTGGGCGATATTGGTCCTGGCGACGTAGTGCAGGTGTCCTATGGCTACGGCCTCTTCACCGGTGGTCTTGGTGCGCACGACGGTGCCGGCAAACTTGGTGCCATACAGCTGCCCACTTCTTCGGGCAATTCCGAGAAGCAGGTTATGCTGATGCAGGACTTTGGCACTACAGCCCTCTGCTGTACTCCCTCGTATGCCTTGCACCTGGCAGAGGTGATGGAGAAGTGCGGCATAAAGAAGGAGGACCTGAAACTACGTGTAGGTTTCTTCGGTGCTGAACCCTGGACATGGGGCATACGCCGCGAACTGGAAGCAAAGTTCGGCATCAAGGCAATAGACATCTACGGACTTACGGAGATGAGCGGTCCTGGCGTGGGTGGCGAGTGCCAGTATCAGGACGGTACCCATGTGATGGAGGATATGTTCTATCCCGAAATCATCAATCCCGACACACTGGAGCCTGTAGCACCTGGCGAGCGTGGCGAACTTGTCTTCACATCGCTTTGCAAGGAGGCTATGCCCATCCTGCGCTATCGCACACGCGACCTCACGCATCTCATCTACGAGAAGTGCCGTTGCGGACGTACCACCGTGCGTTTGGGCAAGATCCTGGGACGTAGCGACGATATGCTCATTATCCGTGGCGTGAACGTGTTCCCCAGCCAGATAGAGGCAATCCTGACGGAGTTCCCTGCCTTCTCGCCACAGTACTTCATCACCGTGGACCGCAAGCACAACGAGGACACTTTCGACTTGGACGTGGAACTGCGTCCCGACCTCTTCTCGCCAAATCCGGCAAAGCAGATGCCTTTCATCAAGTATCTCTACGACCGTCTGGTTTCCGTTACCGGCATCAAACCCAACATCCACATACAGCCGCCTGGCACCATCGAGCGCTCCCAGGGCAAGGCAAAGCATGTGCTTGACAAGCGTGATTTCTCTGACTGGGAGAAGGGTAAGTAAGAAAAACATATTGCACAGGATTACAAATGAAGATATTCACTGACGAACTGGTACAGGAGGCGGCACGTGTGAACCACGTTGCCGATCTGTCCCATGCAACAATAGGCGAGACATTGCTCGTGGCGCAATACCTCGAACAGAAGACAGGCATGCCGTTCATTCGTATGGATCAGGGCAGCCCTGGATTGCCTTGCAACACATTCGGTATAGATGCTGAGAAAAAGGCTCTGGATGCAGGTGCCAACAACCAATATCCTGCGGCGGCTGGTGTGCCCGAACTGAAGGAGGCGGCAAGCAAGTTCGTGAAGGCTTTCATGGATATAGACATTTCCGCTCGTGCCTGTATCCCCACGGTGGGTTCGGTGGCTGGAAGTTTCGGTGCCTTCATAGCATGTTGCCAGAGGGACGAGAAGAAGAACAAGGTGCTGTTCATCGACCCCGGCTTCCCCATACAGAAGTCTCAGTTGCGCATACTTGGCATCGGGTGGAAGAGTTTCGACATCTACCCTTATCGTGGCGAGGCTCTGCGTGCCAAACTTCTTGAAGAGGTGAAGGACGGAGATGTGGCGGCCATTATCTACTCAAACCCCAACAACCCAGCATGGATTTCGTTGGAGGAGGACGAACTCCGCATCATCGGCGAGATAGCCACAGAGCACGACATCATCGTGATGGAGGACCTGGCATACTTTGCCATGGACAGCCGTCGCGACCTCTCCTTGCCCTATCAGCCTCCTTTCGTGAGAACCGTGGCACGATATACCGACAACTATCTGCTCATGCTCTCGGCATCGAAGATATTCTCCTATGCCGGTGGGCGCATAGCACTGGTGTGCATCAGCGACAAACTCTTCGACCGCCAGTTCCCTGCCTTGGCAAAGCGTTATCAGGATAGCGGTGTGTTTGGTCCTACGTTTATTGCCAGCATCCAGTACATGATAACTTCTGGCTGCACCGCCAGCACCCAGTATGCCTATGCCGAGATGCTCCGCCTTTCGTGTGAGGGAAAGATAAACTTCGTTCAGGATACCAAGGCCTATGCCGAGAGGGCACAGCGCATGAAGAAGATTTTCTGCGACAATGGCTTCACCATAACCTATCCGCGTGACGTGACGGAAGAGATAGCCGACGGCTTCTTCTTCTCGCTCTCATATCCCGGCATGACGGGTGGCGAACTTGTCCGCGAACTTATCTCCTATGGCGTGTCCAGCATCAACCTCGACACCACCGGCTCGCTTGAACCCGGTGTGCGTGCATGCACCAGCCGTATGCGCGACGAACTCTATGCCGTACTGGAGGAACGCATGCAGATGTTCAGAGCGGACCATCCGCTATAGCGAAGATAGTTCTTATGGTATGGTAACTATGATACACAATAATAGTATATCTAGCTATTACATTAGTATCATAAGCTTCAGGTAGAATACTAAATAGTTGATATAAACCAATAGCAGCATTAACTTCATTTAAAGTAATTGCTGCTATTGTTATATTCTATCCCCTTGTGTGATGACTAAAAAGTTACCTGTGGCTAATTTGATGTTCTGGCAGAGTCTTCTTAGTAAATAAGGCTAATCCGCTATTGTATCGCGCATCAAGCTGATGTCGTCTGCACTGAGGCCAAGGTTTATCAAGGTGTCGCGGTCGTTGTCGAAAGCACGGAGCTCGTCTTTATGTATGGATAGGTATTTGTGGTAAAGTTTTGAGGCCTCAACAGGGTCACTGTTTAGCCAAGCGCAATGTCCGGCATTCAGCAGGTCCTCCCAACTGGGACCTCCTTCCCAATCCATCAGTTTCTGATAATAACGTTTGGCACGTGTCATGTTGCCTGTCATCATGGAGCACCATGCTATGGCACGTGCAGAACCATGAAGATAATTGTCCGTTACTTCCAGATGGAAGAAACGATGCAGTGCTTCCTCGTAGCGTTTCTCTTGTATAAGTCCCAATCCTACTTCCTGAACCATACGCATATTGTCAGGATGCCTTTTTTCCAGTTCCATCAGACATTCCAAGCGCTCTGAGCTTTCACCAAGGTATTTGTCGCAATGTGCCAGTAGCTCCAGAGCCTCGTCAGTTTGTCCGTTGCGTTGCATCAATGAACGAAGATATGTGGCAGGGTGGCTATAAAAGGAGTTTTTGATGAATAATGTTGAACTCTCCCAAAGGAATTTGTCTGTTATCATTGGAGCGAGTATGGTATGATCGCTAAGGAATGGGCCAAGGCGGAAAGGATTGATTATCTGCTCCTTCCAAGGCGAGAACTGGAAGAATCGAAAAAGTGTCTGGAATGTGTAGCGGTATGCATTCTTTTCTTGTTCGTTGTGAAGGTGAGTCTTCACTTCTTCTTCCGATATTTTATCGAATATCTGATGTGGTATCTGTTTTGAAAGCGAGTCTGCCGCGGCAATCTTGTCCACAACGGAAGCAAAGGCATATTTATCAAGGTCACACATATCTGCATGCCCGAATATGGTCTCAGCAATGTTCTTCTTATCGCCTAATCCTTGCAACTGAGGATGGTTGATGTCAAAATCCATGAACCAGTTTTTCAGCTCTTTGAAGAATTCTACTCTGTGCAAGGTGGCAAAGTTGCCAATGTTCATGTCTATGCCATCCTGAATCATATTGTTCAGTTTCTGTACGAAGGACATCATGCGTTTGTTGCCTTCCTCGGCAATTTCCATACGTATTTCCTCATCGTCTTCCATACCCAGCTTCTCACGCATTGTCTGTTGTTCCTTATGTATCTTGTCAAAGACTTCGTCGTGCAATTTCTTCTGCATCTTTAGGCCTGTGATTGATGTAAGCAGGAATTTCTGTATCTCGATGAACTCATCTTTCAACAGGTCGTTTTCGGCCCACTGATAGAAAATCTCTGTAAAGAAGTCTGGCAGTTTATCTCCGTATCTGATTGTCATCAAAACGGCACCGCTAAAGGCAATGGCACGAATTTGTCTATCTTCGTGTTCAGCCCACTTCATCAGCATTTTTGTCTGTAGTTCAGGGAAGTATGTCTTGTCTTTTCCATCCCACATCCACACATTCATGAATGTCACGTATGCTGCATACCTCGATGGTTTTCCATCGCGGACATGCCAATCTATAAATAGATAGGATAATAATACTGAAAGGGGCATAGGATGATGCAGATGTTATGTTGTTGCTGTATCTGTCTTCTGTTTCAAAGCCTCCAGATAGATTTTCTTTAGGAGCAGGGCTTGTTTTTGTCGAATGGAATCATTTAGTGCATTGGGGCTGATGAAGAATCCCATGCCGTTGACGATAGTATCTCTGAGAGAGTTATGTCCAAGGCTAATAAGCGAGTCTGCCCATGGTTGTGGCAAGATAGCAGCATCTATAAGGGCATCCTTTACCATGCTAAATCTGATGGGCAGGCTATTAACTTGTGCATAGTATATGTCCATCTCTTCCATATTGGTGGAGCTTATAATTTCGTTCATCCATCTCTCTGCTTGACTCCATCGTGTAAGACCTACCATGTTTGTTTTCAAATCTAGAATATCTGCTATCTCCTTGTCGTTGTTGACAATGAGTTTCATTTCTACGGGTATGGGAAGCAGCATAGATGGACGAATGGAGTCTGCATGAATACGGCAAATGCGCAGGGAATCTTCAAAATAGACATGAGCTATATTTGAGAGTACGGCTGTGTCTATGTCCATCATGGCATCGTATGAAATAAGTTCCATATCCAATCCCATACGAGTAGCCAGGCCACTTTCCTGAGCATGTCGAAGTACATTACATTCTTTTATTGGAAGAAGGGCGATACGAAGAGACATGGTGTCGAGTATGTTTGACTCGTTAGAGCCAAATATGGGAGTGCTGTTCTTGTCATTCTTGCATGAATAGGAAGCAAGGATGAGTGCACAGAGTAATACGGTGATTAGTAAATTGCTGATA
Source organism: Bacteroidaceae bacterium (assembly GCA_045645045.1). GTDB lineage: Bacteria > Bacteroidota > Bacteroidia > Bacteroidales > Bacteroidaceae > Physcousia. Next base: position 6,121 of record JAZRIA010000155.1, read on the forward strand.
CGAAGCATGAGGAGTGGAGATTCACAATGTGCGATAGGTTTTCTTTTTTTGAAAAACGAGGGACGCACTGGATGCACGTCCCTCGCCTGATAATATAATGCTATCTTAGTTTTTCGTGTCGTATGTTTAGCCCTTGATAGCAGCAACACCGGGAAGCACCTTGCCCTCGATAGCTTCGAGAAGAGCACCACCGCCAGTAGAGATGTAAGATACCTTGTCAGCCAAACCGAACTTGTTTACACAAGCTACAGAGTCGCCACCACCGATCAGAGAGAATGCACCCTCGGCAGTAGCCTCGGCAATAGCGTTGCCGATAGCGCGTGAACCGCCGGTGAAGGTTTCCATCTCGAATACACCTGCAGGACCGTTCCATAGGATGGTCTTGCAACCCTTGATTGCCTCAGCAAACAGCTTCTGAGCCTCAGGACCTGCATCCAGACCTTCCCAACCCTCGGGAATATTGTCGGAGGGACATACCTGAGTGTTGCAATCGTTCTTGAAGTCGTCACCACAGAGAGCGTCGGGAGCCATAACCAGTTCTACGCCGTTCTTCTTTGCCAATTCCTCAACACCGAGAGCTACGTCCAGCTTGTCCATCTCGCAGATGGAGTTACCTACGTTGCCACCGTGAGCCTTAGAGAAGGTGTATGTCATACCACCGCAGAGGATAAGCTTGTCCACCTTGCCCAACAGGTTCTCGATGATACCGATCTTAGAAGAAACCTTAGAACCACCCATGATAGCTATGAAGGGACGCTTGATGTTAGACAATACGTTGTCAACAGCCTCAACTTCCTTCTCCATCAGGTAGCCAAGCATCTTGTTGTCTGCATCGAAGTAGTCAGCGATAACAGCGGTAGAAGCGTGCTTGCGGTGAGCGGTACCGAATGCATCCATTACATAGCAGTCAGCATAGCTTGCCAAAGTCTTAGCGAACTCTGCCTGACGGCCCTTCATCTCCTTCTTTGCCTCGTCGAACTCGGGAGTACCCTTCTCAACACCAACGGGCTTGCCTTCCTCCTCGGGATAGTAACGCAGGTTCTCCAACAGGAGAGCCTCACCCATCTTCAGGGCAGCAGCAGCCTCGGTGGCATTGGCACAATCCTCGGCAAATGCTACGGGGCAACCCAGAGCGGTCTCAACGGCAGCACGGATCTGGCCCAGAGAGAGCTTGGGGTTAACCTTGCCCTTGGGCTTGCCCATGTGGCTCATGATGATGGCAGCACCGCCATCAGCGATAATCTTCTTCAGAGTGGGGAGAGC
>JAZRIA010000156.1:0-7390 GCA_045645045.1 Bacteroidaceae bacterium
CGAACCGCCTATAGACTCCAGCGACATGGAACCCATGCACTGGGTGAAGATAGCACAGGTCATTGCCGACAACTACGATGCCTACGATGGTTTTGTGGTGCTTCATGGTACGGACACTATGGCTTTCACGGCTTCTGCCCTGAGTTTCATGCTGGAGAATATTGCCAAGCCGGTGGTGATAACGGGTGCACAGTTGCCCATAGGCAAGTTGCGCACGGACGGAAAGGAGAATCTGCTTACGTCCATAGAGATAGCCGCTGCCCGCAATTCGGCAGGCGAACCTATGGTTCCCGAGGTGTGCATCTTCTTTGAAAGCATGCTGATGCGTGGCAACCGTACCACCAAGATAAATGCAGAAGGGTTCAATGCCTTCCGTTCGTACAACTATCCTCCCTTGGCAGAGGCGGGCATAAACATTAAGTACGACACGTTGCACATCCGCCGCCCCAAACCAGATGTGCCCTTCACTCCGCACTATTCCATGGAGACGGGCATATTCATACTGACACTTTTCCCCGGCATACAGCAGGAGTATGTGGAGGCGGTGATAGGCATGAAGAACCTGCGAGCGCTCATCATCAAGACATACGGCTCGGGAAATGCTCCGCAGAAACCATGGCTCTTCGAGAAACTGAAGGAACTGAACGAGCGTGGAGTAATTCTGGTGAACATAACACAATGTTCCAAGGGAACAGTGGAGATGCGGCGCTACGAAACCGGGCGCCAGCTTCTGCAGGCAGGAGCCGTAAACGGTTACGACGGAACCATGGAGAGCACCGTGTCCAAACTGATGTATCTCCTCGGGCAAGGATATTCCAAGGATGAGATTCTGGCACAGCTCAATACCAGCATTGCAGGTGAGATAACCATACCGGAGGACTAATCCCAAATCGATCTGAGATAATTCTTCTTCTCCAAGTTTACATTATCCGTATCACAAGTCCCGGAGCCGATAGGTCGCCGGGACTTGATGCCATCAGTCCCACTCTGCGAATTACCTCGCCAGGAATGGTAAGTTTGCAGCCTTCAATTGTCACTTCGGAGGTAATGTCCACTGCCTTGTCTCCAGCCAGGTCTTGTGCCAGCACCTTGGGCTTGCGGTTTCCCTTATGGAAGATAGGATTGGGGAAAATCAGACAAACCTCTTTGAAGTGTCCAAACAGCCCTATCGGTGCATGCCACTCCTTGGCTTGGGCAGTGACGGCAACCTCCTTGCATACGTATTCGCGCCCTAAAGCCCTGCCAATGGCAGCAATGGCAATGGCACCGGTGGGGTAGGTGGAGGAGAGGATGTAGGGGCGTTCTTCGCTGTTGTCATCCACTACGGGCAGCGGCATATTTCTGCTCAATCTGGCAGGTGCGCTTTCGTGTATTGTGCTGCCTGTACGTCGCCCCTTGTTCCAGGTCTCGTTCTCGTGGAGCAACCAGTGGTCGGCAAGCATGATGCTGTCTGCCTCAAAGTTGCCATCCACACCAAATGGTTCTGCTATGCGGTGCCATCTTACGGCACGCACCACCTCGTCCAAGCACCTCTTGTAGTTATGTCCGACAGGAGGAAACACCTCGTCCTGCCTGCCATCTGGTAGATTTCCGTCCATGGGATGACGCATGATGCCTATGGCGCACCCCAGTCCTACGGCAATGTATGGCTCGTCCTCGCAGTTGATAAGACCCTTGCTTTCGTCCTCGCTCTTGTGTGGCAGGAGTTCCACTACGCGTCGTATTGTCAGTGGCTGCGCTATGATGTTCTCCACGTCGTAGGTGCGGAACACGTCGCTGAACCGGATGAAGCGCCCATGCATGGCATGCTCTATCCACAGATTGGGAGCATGCTTCTTGCCCAGACGGGTAAGCATCCGTCGCCAGCCCTCGTTCCTGTCCTGATGTCCCCAGTCCACCTTCCAGTAGGACAATCCTGCCTCGTTGGCCACTTTCAGTCTCTCTGTCCAATATTCCTCTTCGCTTTGGTGCTCATGACCTTCTGCCTTCTGTGCGCAAATCCAACCGCCGGCACCTTTCCACCCCTCCTGCTTTATGCGCTTGGTCAGTTGGTCGAGACGTTCTGTCGCAGTACCTCGGAACGAAGGGAAACGGCCTTCGTCCAGTTCGCACATGCCGAGATACGGATTTCTGTTGGCTGAGTTCTCGTTCCGTGGGATGTCCCACGAGTCGTCCATTACGAAATACAGGTCCTCACGTATCTTGGGGAAGAAACTCACCCAGTTCTGGTGCTGCCCTTTCCCAAATATGTTCTCCTCTGTCATGCCGCTGCGCATCATGTCGGAACCGGTATAGCTCACCGCATAGCCCTGTGTGTTCCATGTGCAGAAATAGTCAGGCGCCTTGGACGGAGTGTCGGGCACCAGGCTGGTCAGTTTGCTGGTGCAACTTGCCAATGCTATCACACCCATGCACAGGTGGAGGAAATGGATACGTTTTCTCATTTAGGTGGAGTAGGGGATGAAGGTACTCATCCAATAAAATGTTGCCCTATTCCGTGTCGGTGCTGTCTGCCTGTTGCCACAGAGGTTCTGGGTATATGGCCATGATGCGGTGCTGAAGGTCCAGTTCGGGAATCTCTGCCTCTTCGTCTTTCAGTCGGAAAGGTACTTTGGCTGGCGTGTAGATGCTGATTTCCACGGGTGCGAATCCTCGTCCAATGATACCCAGTTCTCTGGCAGCGGCACGAGAGAGGTCCAGGATGTACTTCTTGGCATAGGGGCCACGGTCGGTCACCTCCACAATAACCTCCTTATCGTTCCTCAGATTGCGCACCTTGAGCATGGTGCCGAAAGGCAGTTTCAGGTGGGCGCACGTCATACTGTCCCTATGGTACGGTTCGCCGTTACTCATCTTGTTGCCATGCAGGGCATCGTGGTAGTAGGAGGCTTTTCCTTTCAGCAGAAGTTGCGCATGCATGCCCGTTCCGCAGACAAGGCACAAGAGGCATAGGACAAAAAGGCGTGTTTTCATATATTATATAAGGTGCATTTAGTCATGTGGCGAGGGTAAAGTTACGATTAAGTGAGCGAATAACCAAATTTATTTGAGTAATTCCGAACGTTAGTAACTTGGCCGTATGGCAATGTTACGAATAAGCGAGCGAAAAGCAAAATAAAGCTTGCTTAAATTTTGCTTTTCCGAGCGGAAGTAACTTCGTCCTCCCTATAATTCAATATATGCCCCCGGCAGGTTGCTCACCATTTCCATTACTCTGTTCTGGCACCATATCAGCCACTCCACTACGGGTATGCACCAGGGCATGCCAATATATATGCCAATGCTGAAGTATATTATCAGTGTGGTCAGCGGTATGGCCACCAAACTGGTCAAGGCGCTGTATGTGGCAATGCTTTGGAAATACAGAAGGGTCAAGGGTAGGGTAGCCAGCTGTGCTGAGATGGAGATTGCCAAGCTGCTCAGTACCAACCGTGGCAGTAGAGGCAGATGCCTCCAATTCTCCGTGGCTGGTATGCCCAGGATGATTATTCCCAGCATGGCGGCACAGGAGAGCTGGAAACCGATGTCCCACAACGAGGCTGGATCCGTAAGCAGTACCATAGCAGCGCTCACGTTCAGTATGTCCAGATGGCTGCGTCTTTCTCCGCACACCTGTAGCAGCAGAGCCAGCGATGTCATCAGTGCGGCACGGATGAGGCTCTTGGGGCAACCTGTCTCACGGCATATGACCACAACAGCAGCATAATGCCACAGAATGCCGGCCACTTCCATCGTGTATATGCCAGGTTCTGCATCACCATCCTGAATGCACCGTACAGTATGCCCAGATGCATGCCAGACAGGGCCAGCAGGTGGGAGGCACCTGCCTCGCGGTATAGTAGTTTTGTCTCTGGAGCAAGAAACTCTCTGTTGCCCAATGTCAGTGCCACTATTTGTCCGAAGGATTCCTGGCTCAGGTTCATGCTTGCCATCCTCTCCTGAAGAAAGACTGCGACTCCTTGCCATGAGTCAAACAGACACTCGCCCATAGAGCACTCCGTCCAACTTCGGCTCATGGAGTTGCCTATCAGCCAATAAAACAGAAATCCGCAACACCATGCTCCTATGAGCACAGCGATGCGGATTATGGGTCTCCTCAGTGTCGGATTCATGTCGGATAGAGGCGACTCGAACGCCCGACCCCTACGTCCCGAACGTAGTGCGCTACCAACTGCGCTACTATCCGAATGCTTTTGTAAAGCTTTGCAAAGATACACCAAAAATGTATAAAACCTTGCAGATAAACGAAGAAAATCCTGTTTCAAGGGATATTTTGCCCTAAAATGTGAAAAAGTTGCCCGATAATTTGTCTGTATAAGAAAAAAAGTCTACCTTTGCACTCGCAAAACAGATAAAGGCAAGGTGCCATAGCTCAGTTGGTAGAGCAAAGGACTGAAAATCCTTGTGTCCCCGGTTCGATTCCTGGTGGCACCACCCTTTAGAAGTAAGCGCACATGTTGGTGCCATAGCTCAGTTGGTAGAGCAAAGGACTGAAAATCCTTGTGTCCCCGGTTCGATTCCTGGTGGCACCACAGAAGAAAAGCAGTTACAACACCGTAACTGCTTTTTTTTATATCTTAGTGAAGAAAAAATACTTGTCATGCGTTATATTTGCGAAACTTTATGTAATTTTGCAACGGAAAAAGAGCAGACGCATGATGCTACACAGAAAATCAGATGCCCACAGGGCACAAGGCATATAAGTACAGAGACATGGGGTTCATTATGGAAACTCTGTGTCTCTGTGTTTTATAGGGCGTTTGTCTCCATGCCAGGTAAGCAAAGGATATACCTGCCGAAAAAAGTAAAAAGTAAACATTGTAACAAAAATATAGGATATGAAACAAGACATGATTGTAATCCTGGACCTGGGCAGCCACGAGAATACCGTGGTGGCCAGAGCCATCCGTGCACTGGGTGTGTACAGCGAGATCTATCCCCATGACATTACTGCCGAGGAACTGAAGGCTCTTCCCAATGTGAAGGGTATTATCATCAACGGTGGCAAGAACAATGTTATCGACGGTGTGGAGATTGACGTTCTTCCCGAGATATACGAGGCTGGTTTCCCCGTGATGGCTGCCGGACACGAGAAGGCACTCTGCGAGGTGAAGTTGCCCGAGTTTGCCAATGACGAGGAGGCTATCAAGGCTGCCGTTAAGGACTTCGTGTTCGAGACCTGTAAGGCCGAGGCCAACTGGAACATGAAGAACTTCGTTGCTGACCAGGTGGAGCTGGTACGTCGCCAGGTGGGTGACAAGAAGGTTCTTCTTGCTCTCTCTGGTGGTGTGGACAGCTCTGTAGTGGCTGCTCTGCTTTTGAAGGCTATTGGTGAAAACCTGGTTTGCGTACATGTGAACCATGGTCTGATGCGCAAGGGCGAGTCTGAGAACGTTGTTGAGGTGTTCCGCAACCAGTTGTGTGCAAACCTTGTATATGTTGACGCTACTGACCGTTTCCTTGGCCTGTTGGAAGGTGTAGCTGAGCCCGAGCAGAAGCGCAAGATTATCGGTGGTGAGTTCATCCGCGTGTTCGAGGAAGAGGCTCGCAAGTTGGCCGGTGGTATTGACTTCCTGGGTCAGGGTACTATCTATCCCGACATTGTGGAGAGCGGTACCAAGACAGCAAAGTGCGTGAAGAGCCATCACAATGTAGGTGGTCTGCCCGAGGATCTTCAGTTCGAACTTGTAGAGCCTCTGAAGCAGCTCTTCAAGGACGAGGTTCGTGCATGTGGCGTGGAGCTTGGTTTGCCTTATGAGATGGTTTACCGTCAGCCATTCCCCGGTCCCGGTCTGGGTGTTCGTTGCCTTGGTGCTATCACTCGCGACCGTCTGGAGGCTTTGCGTGAGAGCGACGCTATCCTGCGCGAGGAGTTTGCTTTGGCAGGTCTGGACAAGAAGGTATGGCAGTACTTCACCGTAGTGCCCGACTTCAAGAGCGTAGGTGTCAAGGACAATGCCCGCAGCTACGACTGGCCAGTTATCATCCGTGCCGTGAACACCATCGATGCCATGACTGCTTCTATCGAGCAGATTGAATGGCCCATACTGCTGAAGATTACCGACCGTATCCTCAAGGAAGTACCCGGTGTAAACCGTGTATGCTACGACATGTCTCCCAAGCCCTGCGCTACAATCGAATGGGAGTAAGTCGAACGGAAATCGGAAAACAGTAAAACAATATGCAGTGCCTCGTCCTGACAGGATGGGGCACTGTTGCATAGATGCACTGTCGGATAACTCTTGATTATAGAGAATCTTGTTCCCCGAAGAAGTGCCAGTACTCCCACGAGAGTACTGTAGTCCTCATACTAAGAGTACTCAAGTACTTCTACTATGAGGACTGCCTTAGGTATGTGAGGCGGTATCCTCGGGGTTGGTAGGAAAGGTGCGGTTGCCTCAGAACTCCACCACGACAAACACCCTGGAGCGCCTGCTTCTGGGTGTGTCATTTTTTAATAGTAACAATTTCAACGGATGGAATGGATGATTCGCGCGTTGTTAATACAGCAATCCGAATGACCAAAGGGGCACCTCGTTCAAGTGACCATACTCGATGTCGTCTTTGACCACATAGGCATGCTCGACATCTTTGATTTGGTGTTGTCCCTTCTTCTTGCCACCCACTTCGAAGGTATACTTGCCCACCTTGAAGTCCGACACACTTGATGCGGTTACCTTATGCGTAGCTCGTAGCCAAGCAAGGAATATCGTCTCTCTGATATTACCGATGTTGGGTTCGTCATCGGAGAGTGCATAAGCCAGATTCGGATTGTTAAGATAGATCTTGTTGACCTTTCCCAATAGTTTGTAGCCCTCTACATCGTCGCGTAGGATAAATTCATTTGGTGCTGCAAATATAGCAAAACTGCCTTAAAAAAACAGCAGTTTTTATCAAAGAGAGGAGATGTGTTGTCTAATCTTTTGATTTACTACTAATTTAATGGTAAGAAAAACTGTATAAATCCCGTGCTATCCGTTGCCAAAGAAAAAACTTGCCCCAAATATTGAATTTTTTGCCTTATGTGACTATATTATATAAGGTAACAGGTGAAAGGAAGAAAAGGAAGAAAAGGAGAGACCCGTTAGCAACTCCGGAGCATGTTTGTTTGGTGCTTAGGAAATAAATTGCTAACTTTACCTCGCTAAATGTGCAATCAAATGCAGAGAAACAACGAAAATAGTCTGAAAATAACCGCCAAAATCCTTGGTGGTTTGGATTATTTTGTTAGCAAGCAAGCAAGCAAGCAAGCAAGCAAGCAAGCAAGCAAGCAAGCAAGCAAGCAAGCAAGCAAGCAAGCAAGCAAGCAAGCATAGTCTTATTGAATCAAGAACCATCAGTGCCCGTGTCGGTGAGAAATCACTGACACGGGCACTGATGGTTTGGGTTA
>JAZRIA010000157.1:0-3212 GCA_045645045.1 Bacteroidaceae bacterium
TTTTGCGAGTGCAAAGGTACGACTTTTCCTGAAACCAGCAAAGGATTGGGAAAGTTTTTTAAAGAAAAAAGCAAAAAAGAGGCGAAAAACGAGAGAACTGGAGAATGGAGGTGGAAGTACACCTTATTTATATTATATATAATACTAAAGTAACGAAGAGCTAGTAAAATTTGAGCAGAAGAGTATTTTTCCAATAAAAACAGAAAAGCTCATAGAAGAAGAAAAAAAGAAGAAAGAGAAAATAAGGTGGCAAAGCCCGTAGATACGGGATACCACCTTATTTATATATAATAGGAGACCCAAGAATTTTAGAAACTTTAGGTTTCCCATAGGCATTGCCCATCCAACAATAGATGGGCAATGAGAAATACTAGTCTTCCTTGCCCAGCAGAATCTTCATCATCTGCACGGCAGAGTATGCCACAGGAGTACCAGGACCGAAGATGGCCGCTACGCCTGCCTGATATAGGAAGTCATAGTCCTGAGCAGGGATTACACCACCAGCGATAACCATGATGTCCTCGCGGCCAAGCTTCTTCAACTCCTCGATGATCTGAGGAACGAGAGTCTTGTGACCTGCAGCCAAAGAGCTGACACCAACGATGTTCACGTCGTTCTCCACTGCCTGACGAGCACTCTCGGCAGGAGTCTGGAACAAGGGACCCATGTCCACATCATAGCCACAATCGGCATAGCCTGTTGCACAAACCTTAGCACCACGGTCGTGACCGTCCTGGCCCATCTTGGCAATCATGATGCGGGGACGACGACCATTGAGCTTAGCAAACTCCTCTGTCAATGCGCATGCCTCGTGGAAGAGAGCATCGCTCTTACTTTCTGATGAATACACGTTGCTGATAGTTCTGATTACTGCCTTATAACGACCTACGACTGCCTCGCAAGCGTCTGATATCTCACCCAATGTGGCACGGTGGCCTGCTGCACGAACAGCAAGGTCAAGCAAGTTGTCTTCGCTCTTCTTGCCATCCTGGAATTCCTGAACGCAACGGGTGATAGCCTCGAGGTCGGCCTTTACCTGAGCCTCATCGCGGTTGGCCTTCAGCTCCTTGAGAGCCTCCTCCTGCTGCAAACGAACAGCGGTATTGTCAATCTCGAGGATATCGATGGGATCCTCGTGGTCCAGACGGTACTTGTTCACGCCAACGATGGTCTGTGTGCCACAGTCGATGCGAGCCTGAGTGCGGGCAGCAGCCTCCTCGATACGCATCTTGGGCAGACCTGTCTCGATAGCCTTTGCCATACCGCCAAGTTCCTCGATCTCCTGGATGTGAGCCCAAGCCTTGGTGTAGAGTTCCTGGGTGAGTTTCTCAACATAGTAAGAACCTGCCCATGGATCGATGTGCTTGCAAACCTCAGTCTCGTTCTGGATATAGATCTGGGTGTTACGGGCAATACGTGCAGAGAAGTCGGTGGGCAGAGCGATAGCCTCGTCAAGAGCATTGGTATGCAATGACTGGGTGTGGCCCAGGACTGCAGCCATAGCCTCGATACAGGTACGGCCAACGTTGTTGAAGGGGTCCTGCTCTGTCAGTGACCAGCCAGAGGTCTGAGAGTGGGTACGCAGAGCCATAGACTTGGGGTTCTTGGCACCGAAACTCTTAACAATCTTAGCCCACAACAGACGACCGGCACGCATCTTGGCAATCTCCATGAAGTGGTTCATGCCGATAGCCCAGAAGAAGCTCAAGCGGGGAGCAAAAGCATCCACATCGATACCTGCATTGATACCTGCACGGAGGTAGTCCATACCGTCGGCCAAGGTGTAAGCCAACTCGATGTCGGCAGTAGCACCAGCCTCCTGCATGTGATAACCGGAGATAGAAATGCTGTTGAACTTAGGCATCTTCTGAGAAGTGAACTCGAAGATGTCGGCAATAATCTTCATTGAGAATGCAGGGGGATAGATGTAGGTGTTACGCACCATGAACTCCTTAAGGATGTCGTTCTGGATGGTACCTGCCATCTCCTCGAGCTGAGCACCCTGCTCCAGACCTGCATTGATGTAGAATGCCAGTACGGGCAATACTGCACCGTTCATGGTCATAGACACAGACATCTTGTTCAGGGGGATGCCAGCGAACAAGGTCTTCATGTTCTCCAGAGAGCAGATGCTTACACCAGCCTTACCTACGTCGCCAACCACGCGCTCGTTGTTGGGGTCGTAACCACGGTGAGTGGGAAGGTCGAATGCTACGGAGAGACCCTTCTGGCCTGCTGCCAGGTTACGGCGATAGAAAGCATTAGACTCCTCGGCAGTAGAGAAACCTGCATACTGACGAATGGTCCATGGGCGGAAGGGATACATCATGCTATAGGGGCCACGGAGGAAGGGAGGGATACCTGCACCAAAGTCGAGGTGCTCCATACCTTCGAGGTCTTCCTTTGTATATACGGGCTGGATATCAATCTGCTCGGCTGTTTTCCAGTTGGCAGTGATACCATTTTCCTGTTGCCATTGCTGGCCGTTCTTTGCCTCAATGCCGGCAAAGATGTCTATATTACTAAATGATTTGCGTGCCATAAGATTAGATACCAAGTTTAGCGTTATACTCCTTGAGAGTCTTCAACTGGTCAACACGGACATGGATGAAGTTCTCGATACCGGCCTGCTTCAGATCCTCGCTGCAAGCGGGAGCACCTGCAACAACGAACATTGCGCGACCATTCAAATACTGGAATGCGGGAATAGCATACTCTGCATATTCGTCGTCGCTTGAACAGATGACAACAACGTCTGCACCTGCAGCCATAGCAGCATCAACACCCTCCTCAACAGTCTTGAAGCCGAGGTTGTCAACAACCTGATAACCGGCAGCAGCCAGGAAGTTGCAAGAGAACTGGGCACGAGCCTGACGCATAGCCAAGTTACCGATAGTGAGCATGAATGCCACGGGAACCTTCTCGGCCTTCTCTGTTGTCAAGCGCAAAGCCTCGAACTCGCTGGCAAGACGGCTTTCCTCGATAGAAGCGATAGCGGGAGCCTCGCCACAACCGCACTTGCTCTTGCAGCAGCATGCCACGGGTTCCTTGCCCTCGCTCTTCTCGGTGAAGTTGGGGAACTGGTTGGTACCCAGAAGGAACTCCTTACGCCTGCCGGCATCAGCATGACGCCTGGCGTTGGTCTCGTTGATAACAGCCTGAACGGCACCTGCCTTGACAGCAGCGAGGAAACCACCCTGCTCCTCAACAGA
>JAZRIA010000158.1:0-2738 GCA_045645045.1 Bacteroidaceae bacterium
CACGAAAGGGCCAACAAACCCAATAGGGCGATGCGGTTAAAGCGATGGAAGGTCTCCTTGCTCAACAACAAGCGGTAAAACAAGTAAAACACAGCCAGACAAAGGGATGCTTTCAATATATATACAAAGAAAAATCCCATAGCTACCTCCTTTACTGATTGCCTTCCTCCACCTGGCGGATGAGTTCCTTGAGCTCGTCCAACGAAATGTCTTCCTCCTTCACGAGCGAGGATACCACACTAAGGTAGGAGTTGTTGAAATACTTGCTGATGGCGCCTCTAACCGTGCTCTTTCCGTACTCCTCGCGTGTTACGAGGGGATAGTACTGATAGCTGGTGCCCAAGGAGCGATGACCCAACAAGCCCTGACTCTCCAACCCGCGTACAAAGGTAGAAACGGTATTGAAGTGAAGGCGTGGCTCTTTGTAAAACTCAACAATTTCTCTCACAAACAAAGGTCCCTTTTCCCAAAAGAAACCCATGATTTCTTCTTCTCTTGCACTTAATCTTTTCATACTGCTGTTTTGTTTTTTTGCAAATTAACTAAATTATCTCGTCATACAACTAATTATTTCAGTTAATAAAGCTTAATCTAACGAAAGTTTTTAGGCGGGCGCTATAAAAAGAAAGGTCCCCACATTGAGGACCCATCCTTATATTTTACCTTTATTTCTACTTTTTCGCCTTATAGTCCGCTACAATAGCTTGGGCTATCCAGTTGGCTAAGGCCTGCCGATTGTTTTCGAGCACGAGGCGCTGCTGGTCGCGCGGGTTGCGGATATTGCCCAGTTCGAGATAGACACCTGCGGGCTGTGTATTGCGGAGCACATAAAGATTCCGTTCGCTCACCGTACCTTTGAACCCGCGCCCCGGCTGATGCCGCTTATACTTGGATTCAAGGGTATTACGCATGCGCTCCGCCAATCGCTTGCCCTGCTTACTGCCCGGTGCGTGATAGAAGTACACATCCGACTGCTTGCCCTGACTACGGCTATCCACATGCACAAAGATGGCACGCTTGTAGGCCGCCTTATCCTTTTTATATAGTTGGTCTATCTTCTGCGAGCGTTGGCGCAAGCGGGCTACCTGATCAAGAGGAATCTCCTTGCCCATGCAGGTCTCGCGCTTGCTGTTCGTCAGAATGGCCTCATTACGAATACCATCCTTCTTGTCCTGAATAATGAAGTGTACCTTGGCACCGCGCATCAGCAACTCACGTCCCAGACGCAAGACAATGTCATAGGCATATTCATCCTCGTGCAAGTCGTGCCCTTGGTACTTGCCGATGGCTCCCGGGTCGGGGCCTCCATGACCACCCACCAAGTAGAAGGTGGCACCAGCCAATTCACGCGAGGTGATGGGGTATGTGGCCAGCGCTTTGCCGAAGAGTGGCTCCTTGCCGGTGGCTTGCTTTTTCTTCTGTGACGCAGCGGGGACGAGCAGAACGAAGAGCGAAAGAAAGAGAAGTAGGAGTCGTTTATTTATCATAAATGCTGAATTAAACAATCTTTCATCCGCAGATTAAGCAGATAACACAGATTCTGAATTTAAACAATCTGCGTTATCTGCCTTATCAGCGGATGAAAAATCAAATAATTAATAAAGACTATTCAGCCAACATCTCATCAATCTTCTTGCACAATGTCGCGAACTCTTCCTCGTTATAGAGGCGGGTAAGCATCACAATCTTGCCTTCCTTATCAATCAGCACATTGCGGGTGATACCAGCCTTGCGGTCGGCATACTTGGCAAAGTGGTCGGCGCCCGGGTCGAGAGCCAACGGATAAGTCACACCGGTCTTTTCGGCAAATGCCTTGACTGTTTCCACCGGTTCGTCGCGGTCGATGCCATAGAGAGCAAAGTTCGGGTTCGCCTTGTGCTTCTGCCAGATATCGCTTTCGATGAATGGCATCTCCTTACGGCACACACCACACCAGCTGGCTGTGAACTGGAGCATCACCACCTTGCCACGAAGGTCGGAAAGCTTCACTTTCTGTCCGTCAGTCAGTTCCATTTCCATTTCGGGAGCGATGTCGCCCACACGGACAATGTAACCCACCGAATCGGGTTCATGCATACCAGCTTCGACAATGACTGCCTTTGTTTCTACTTTCTGTTCTTCACTCTTCTTGCCATTCGACTGGCAAGATGCAAATGCCACTGCAAGAGCAGCCAATAACATCATTTTCTTCATATTGTTCATACCTTTATAATATTCTTTGCCACAAAGATAGAGATTTTCCTAAATAAAATGAGGTACTTTACAAAAACTTTCGTACTTTTGTTCCCAAATTGAGTTAAAGTTTGTACAAATGAACGTATTAGAACTAAGTGAACAAGAAATTATCAGACGCAACAGTCTGAACGAACTGCGCGAAATGGGTATCGACCCATATCCAGCAGCAGAGTATGTAACCAATGCATTTTCTACTGATATAAAAGCAGAATTCAAGGACGAGGACGAACCGCGCGCCGTATCGGTAGCCGGACGTATCATGAGCCGCCGTGTCATGGGCAAGGCATCGTTCGTTGAATTGCAGGACTCAAAGGGACGTATCCAGGTATATATCACCCGCGACGACATCTGCCCGGACGACAACAAGGATATGTACAACGTGGTGTTCAAGCGCTTGCTCGACTTGGGCGACATCATCGGTATCGAAGGTTTCGTATTCCGTACTCAGATGGGCGAAATCTCTATCCATGCCAAGAAGCTCACCGTGCTCTCGAAGTCACTCA
>JAZRIA010000159.1:0-3747 GCA_045645045.1 Bacteroidaceae bacterium
CGACAACGTGGGCCCATCAGCAGTACATCCAACTCCCCTCCATAAAGGACTGAGTTTGGGGGTGGGTCTTTTCTTCTGCTGCATTGCCATGCAAGCTCAGCCTCGCACCGTCTCCCTTCAGGAGTGCCTGCAAAGTGCTGCCACACAGAACCGCACCCTGCTGAATGCTACCCTGCAGATACAGATGGCTGGCGAGCAGAAACGCGAGGCCTTCACCAAGTACTTCCCCGAAATCTCTGCCAACCTGCTGGCTTTCCATGCCTTCGACAAGATGGTGCAGCAGGATGGCTACTACCCACAGGAACTGGCTGCCTTGGGGCAGATTAACCCCGCCTTTGCCGCCCTGGCAGGTCAGCCCTACTCCATCCGCGAACTGGACAAGGGCTATGCCGCTATGGCCACACTGACGCAGCCTCTCTTCGTGGGCGGACAGATAGTCAACGGCAACCGACTGGCCGACATTGGCAAGCAGGTGGCGGAACTGCAGGCAGAACTGCAGACAAAGGACCTCCTGCAGAAGGTGACCGAGAACTACTACCAGATAGTAAAACTGAAACTCAACCTTGCCACCATACGCTCGGCTCAGGAGCAGCTGTATGCCATCTATCGCGAGGTGCAGTCCTATGTGGATGCCGGGGTGACCACTCGCAACGACCTTCTTCGTGTGCGCCTGGAACTCCAGCGCCTCTCCTCCGACAGCCTCACCGTCGGCAACGCACACCACGTCATGTGCCTCCTGCTGGCACAGCAGACGGGCATGGCTGGCGAGAAGATAGATGTGCAGGACATGGCGCTCGCCGACATTGAAAGTCCTCTGAACTACTACATCTCACCCGACGATGCCGTGGCCGCCCGCCAGGAACTGGCCTTGGCACAGAAGGGCGTGGAAGCAGGCAAGCTGAAGGTGCGCATGGAGCGTGGCAAGCATCTGCCCACCGTGGCCGTGGGGCTCAGCGTCAGCAACGTGGGCCTGGGCGGACTCTCAGAAGGGGCAAAGTCCATGATGGAGACCAACATCACCAACGGCATGGTCTTCGGCACCGTCAGCGTGCCCATCTCCTCGTGGTGGGGAGGCTCGCATGCCATACGCCGCGAGAAACTTGCCCTCCAGCAGTCGCAGAACCAGTTGCAGGATGCCCGCGAACAGCTCATCATCGACATAGAGTCCTCCTGGTCATCACTCATGGAGGCCTACAAGCAGATAGACATCGCCCGCATCAGTGTGGCAGAGGCCACCGAAAACATGCGCATGTCCATGGACAAGTACCGCTCCGGCACGGAAATCCTCTCCACCCTGCTCGAGAGCCAAACCCTCCTGCGCGAAAGCATGTCCCGCCTCGCCTCGGCCCAAGCCACCTACATGACCAAACGCGCCGACTACCTGAGGAAGACAAGGTGAGAGGGGGAGCACGCAAAGAACGCACACAGGTCATCGTTTCACCTCATCAGTTTCCCTATAGGAGAACTGCAGTTTCCCCACTGGGAAACTCGAGTTTCCTCGTGAGGAAACTATGAAGCACGTGCAGTGTACTGAAATAAGTTGACAGCACCAGCAAACCGCACCAGTTCTTTGCGCGAGATAAAGAAACGATAACGGAAACCATCCACCCTTAGCAACAAAACACCAATCCGCAGACACTCTCCATCACTGGGGGTGCCTGCGGATTGTGTATATTGTGCAAAAAGAATGCACCGTGGGGTTAAATCCTCACCTTCACGCTCTTGTTGCCGAACTTCACTACCACTATAGTACCGCTCTGCAAACCGGTGCTGATGGTTGCTGTGCCGTCGGCAGCAGTTGCACGGGCAACCTCTGTGCCACTGATGGTGTAAACCGTCACCTCAGTATCCTTTGCCACACCGCTAACGGTCAGTATGCCGCCATTGCCTTGGATGAGGACCGGAGCAGCCTCCACGCTGATGATGCCAGTATCCTCATCCACATTGCCGTTCTCCACCCAAACAAGTGCCACGCTCACGGTGTCGGAGTTCTCATAATTTGCCTTGGTGGCATACACCTCGATGTTGTATGTGGCGCTGAGTTCTATTTCGGCATCATAGTACTTCTTTATGTCACTATCGGTAATATCAGTTACAAACTCCGCCCCCTCTGTCTTGCAAGAGAAGGACAACTTTCCTTCGGCATAAGTCACCACAGGTGTAGCGCATTTCTCCACTTCGGGAACTTCGGGCTGTTCTGGTTCCCCACCAGAAAGACCAACAATCTTGCCAAACTTGCTCCAAGGAGATTTTGCCTTATAACTACCAATGGAAGCATCAGGCACATGCAGGGTGGCATATTCTGGGTAAGAACCCTCAAATGCATCGCTCTCTGTAGAAGGCACCTTTTCTGCATAGCAATAGACATCAAGGAGTTCGGGGCAATTGGCGAAAGCCTCATACCCTATGCTCGTCACACTATTGCCGATAGTAACCGAGGTCAAACCAGAGCAACCTTCGAAAGCACCACCCCCTATGCTCGTCACACTATTGGGGATAGTAACCGAGGTCAAACCAGAGCAATAAAAGAAGGCACTCTTCCCTATGCTCTCCACACCATTACCGATAGTAACCGAGGTCAAACCAGAGCATTCTCTGAAAGCATCAGACCCTATGCTCGTCACACTATAGGGGATAGTAACCGAGGTCAAACCAGAGCAATTAAAGAAAGCATAATCCCCTATGCTCTTCACACCATTGCCGATAGTAACCGAGGTCAAACCAGAGCAATCACGGAAAGCACTCGACCCTATGCTCGTCACACTATAGGGGATAGTAAGCGAGGTCAAACCTTTGCATTCATAGAAAGCCCAATTCCCTATGCTCTCCACACTATTGCCGATAGTCACCGAGGTCAAACCAGAGCAACCAGAGAAAGCATATTCCCCTATGCTCGTCACACTATTGGGGATTACCAAATCCTTTACCTCTTCTCCATTCAAATATAAGTGATGAGCGTAATATAAAGGATTAGAAGAATAGAATTCAAAATCAATATTGCACCAAGCTGCAATATCTGAAATATGAACCGAGCTCAAATCAGAGCAATTATAGAATGCATGCCCCCCTATGCTCGTCACACTATTGGGGATAGTAACCGAGGTCAAACGAGAGCATTTATAGAAAGCCTCATCCCCTATGCTTGTCACACCATTGCCGATAGTAACCGAGGTCAAACCAGAGCATTCATAGAAAGCCTCCTCCCCTATGCTCGTCAGACTATTGGGGATAGTAACCGAGATCAAACCAGAGCAACCACGAAAAGCCCTATCCCCTATGCTCGTCACACTATTGCCGATAGTAACCGAGGTCAAACCAGAGCAACCATAGAAAGCATTCCTCCCTATGCTCGTCACACTATTGGGGATAGTAACCGAGGTCAAACTAGAGCAACCAGAGAAAGCCTGCTCCCCTATGCTCGTCACACTATTGCCGATAGTAACCGAGGTCAAACCATAGCAAGAAGAGAAAGCAGCCACCCCTATGCTCGTCACACTATTAGGGATAGTAACCGAGGTCAAACCAGAGCACCTATAGAAAGCATAACTCCCTATGCTCGTCACACTATTGCCGATAGTAACCGAGGTCAAACCAGAGCAATCAGAGAAAGCTCCAGACCCTATGCTCGTCACACTATTGCCGATAGTAACCGAGGTCAAACCAGAGCAATATTCGAAAGCTTCCTTCCCTATGCTCGTCACACTATTGGGGATAGTAACCGAGGTCAAACCAAAGCAATCAAAAAAA
>JAZRIA010000160.1:0-7520 GCA_045645045.1 Bacteroidaceae bacterium
GACATGGAGTCGAAGAGGGCTGCTGCCTGGAAAATCATTCGCATTTCCCTACGCAGCATTACACGTTGCTTTTGTGTCATCTGTACAAAGTCGCGTCCGTCGTAAAGGATTTGGCCTTTCTCGGGAGTGAAAAGTCCAACTATGTTCTTCATCAGCACGGTCTTGCCGGAACCGGACTGGCCGATGATGAGGTTGGTCTTGCCGTCTTCGAACTGTGCATTGATTCCTTTCAGCACCTCCTTGTCCCCGAAGGACTTGTGT
Source organism: Bacteroidaceae bacterium (assembly GCA_045645045.1). Lineage (GTDB taxonomy): Bacteria > Bacteroidota > Bacteroidia > Bacteroidales > Bacteroidaceae > Physcousia. Next base: position 262 of record JAZRIA010000160.1, read on the forward strand.
AAATCTTTCAGTTCTATCATGAGAGTAATTGTGTTAGGAATATGTCTGCAAACAGGATGAGCATGCTGCTGCTCACCACGGCATTTGTGCTGGCTTTGCCCACGTCGAAGGAACCGCCCTCTACGTTATAGCCATGGAAACTGCTCACGGATGAGATGATGAAGGCAAAGACGAGACTTTTGATTATGCTGGCCCATATATACCATTGGACGAAATCATGCTGAAGACCAAGGGTGAGGTCGTCCACGGTGATGACACCTGCCAAGGCTGTGGCGTATGCTCCGACAAAACCAAAGACTATACTGAAGATTACCAACATGGGTATCATGGAAACCAATCCCAAAATCTTGGGAAGGATGATGAAGCTGGCGGAGTTGATGCCCATAATCTCCAGTGCGTCTATCTGCTGCGTGACACGCATGGTGCCTATCTCTGAGGCAATGTTGGAACCTACCTTGCCTGCAAGGATAAGACACATGATGCTGGAGGAGAACTCCAGAAGCATGATTTCTCTGGTGGTGTAGCCTGTGGTGAATGCCGGCATCCATGGGGATGCGATGTTCAGCTTAATCTGGATACATATCACGGCGCCTATGAAGAAGGATATCAGCAGGACAATGCCTATGCTGTCTACTCCGAGGGCAACCATTTCCTTGACATATTGTTTGAAGAACATGCGCCACCTTTCGGGAACGGAGATGACCCTTCCCATCAGGCACAGGTATTCGCCGAATTTCGTTATGCTGTTATTTAGGAACATGCTTAGAGCTCTTTTTTTATGGGTGCAAAGGTACGCTTTTTAATGGATATAGGGCGGTGTGGATAAGAGAAATTGTTGCATTGATGGGAATTTTGGGAAACATTAGCTACAAAATGAGGTAATAAATAATCGTTGTGGGCCTGAGAATGAAGAAATCTTTGTACATTTGTGGCAAGATGGAAAACCAGAACAACAAAGATAATGTGGAACTGCGCAGCGAGGGACTTGTCAAAGTGTATGGCAAGCGTACCGTTGTGAATAATGTTTCGTTCAACGTACATCAAGGAGAGATTGTTGGCCTGCTCGGGCCCAATGGTGCCGGCAAGACCACAAGTTTCTATATGACCACTGGTCTCGTGGTTCCCAATGCCGGACATATCTGGCTGGGCAACGAGGAGATAACGGACGATCCTGTCTACAAACGTGCCCGTAAGGGTATAGGCTATCTGGCGCAGGAAGCCTCGGTGTTCCGTAAGATGAGCGTGGAGGACAATATCGCCTCTGTCCTGGAGATGACAGGAAAGCCAATAGACTACCAAAAGGAAAAACTGGAGAGCCTTATTGCTGAATTCCGTTTGCAGAAAGTACGTCGCAACCTTGGCGACCAGTTGTCGGGTGGCGAGCGTCGCCGTACGGAGATAGCGCGTTGTCTTGCCATCGATCCCAAGTTCATTATGCTTGACGAACCCTTTGCCGGTGTTGACCCCATTGCCGTGGAGGACATCCAGTACATTGTGTGGAAACTGAAACAGAAGAACATCGGCGTGCTTATCACCGACCACAATGTGGAGGAGACCCTGTGTATTACCGACCGTGCATATCTTCTGTTCGAAGGTCAGATTCTTTTTCACGGCACCCCCGAGGAACTGTCGCAGAATCCAGTGGTGTTGGATAAATATCTGACACACTCCTTCAAACTACGCAAGAAGGACTTCCAGAAGATGGACGAGATACGTAGCCAGCAGAACTGAGATGCCTTTCTGCTAAATCTGTAAAACAACATAAACCACTGAATTATAATGAAACTCTTACACACAACCGCTTGCCTGGTACTTGCTACCCTTATTGCCGCATGTGCCAATGAAGAACCTGCACCAGTGCCTAACCTGCGACCGGACCTTCCTGGCAGTGCCGAGACTCACATAAGGAGCATAGTACATAGTGGTAGCATAGAGGGAAGCTATGACTGGGAGTTCAGGTACGACGACGAACGTCTGGTGAGTGCCAAGGGAATACTGTACAATCCCACAAGTCTTGAGGTAGAATACAGCAGCCAACTCACATACACCCCCGATAACGTGACCATAGACAATACCGGAGACTTGCAGATGAACGTTACTCTGGATGGGAACAATTGCATAGAGCGCCTGACGGTAAACAAGGATGAGTACCGCTTCTACTATGCCGATGGCAGACTTGTTGCCTGGGAGAAGACCTTGAAGGATATTAATTTCGGGGCAGAGGCCCTACATGCAAGGGGAGCCATTGAATATAAGGACGAGGATATAGTCACCATAACGTACTCAGAGAACAACGATGACCCCACTTATTATCATTGTACGCCTTCTTCTCTGTACAATACCAATGGGTTGCTCCCCGAAACTTTGTCTAAGCAAATGGGCTGTTTCGGCTTCGAACATCTTTATTATGCCGGACTGATGGGCAAGGCAACCAAGCATTTGGTGCGCATTATACAGATAGACTATCCCGAAGAGGCAAAGCGTGATGATTATCAGATAGAGTTCAATTACTCTACCAACAAGGGGGACCAGACCGAGCTCTGCACATACACTATCAATGGGGAGGCTGCATCGGTTAACTATTTCTATTAGTCTTATTAACGGCTAAGCCGCGTGGAAAATGGGGGTGTGCATTTGTTGCAACATCCCCATTTTCGCTGTATAATCCGATATCTTCCGAAGAACATATTCCATGCCCTCGAGGAGGGAGAAAGCAAAATGGCAGGGCGGAGATTGTATTTGCCGACAATCATGGGTATAAAAAGCAAGGAGGCCGCGATAGGGCCTCCTTTGATATGTGCGTTGGTAAATTCTCCATTACATCACCACCATGGAAATGACCTGAATGGCAATGATGAGGCAAACCATGGCAATGGGGTAGACGGTGGCGTATGCCACACTGGGAATGTTGCTGTCCACCATAGAGTCGGCTGCGGCCAGACCAGGGGTAGAGGTCATGCCACCGGTGATGGTGCCAAGGAGGTCAAGCATGGAAATCTTGAATACCAGTCGGCCTACCAGGGTTGCTACAAGCATGGGAACCAGTGTGATGGCAGCGCCGATGCCGAAAAGCAAGAGGCCGCTTGTCTGGAATGTTGAAACAAGTGTCTTGCCTGCTGATGTGCCGACTTCGGCAAGGAACAGGAGCAGGCCCAACTGGCGGAGGAGCTGGTTTGAGGGACCTGACATGGACCAAATGATAGGGCCGGTCTTGCCAATGGCACTGAGCACCAGGGCAACAAGCAGTACACCGCCAGTCAGACCGGGTGATATGCTCATGCCGCCACCGAAACCGATGTTCATTTTGCCCACGATGACGCCAAGGACGATACCCAGGGCTATGGGGAAGAAGTCGGTGTCGGACAGAATCTTGGCGTTGTTGCCCAGCATGCAGGCAAAACCGTTCAGGCCTTCCTTCTCACCAACAACCATCAGCTTGTCGCCGAATTTCAGTTCCAAGGATTCGGAGGGGGTGAGGTCGATACCGCTTCGGCGAACACGGGTAACGGTACAGCCGAAGTTCTGGTGCAGGCGGAGTTCGCCCAACTGCTTGCCAACCATCTTCTTGTTGGTGAGGAGCAGTTGCTGGATGTCCTGGTCGACGTCCAAAGGAAGTTCGCCCTCCTTTCGCTCGCCCAACAGAAGTTCTGCCTGTGCCAAAGCTTCCTTGGTACCCACGCACTGTACCCAGTCGTTGGCGTTCAGCACGGTAATGCCCATGGGGATGGTAATCTTGTCGTTGGACTTCATACGGGAGATTATGGCACCTGTCATGTTGGCAAACTTCAATTCCATGAGTGTACGGCCTATTACGGCATCGTTGGTAACGCGGAACAGGCATGTCTCCATTTCGGGGAACTTGCTTCGGCGCTGGGCATCCAGTTCCTTTGCCTCTTTCTCCAAGTCAATGCGCATAATCTTGGGTAACAGCTTCACAAAGAGTATCACGCCAATCACACCGAAGGGATAGGCTATACCATAAGAGATGGGTGCCAGGTCGCTGTTCAGCAGATTCTTGGTGCTATCTATGGCAACTGCCAGACCTGGCGTAGAAGTCAGGGCACCAGCCATCAGGCCGACCAAACTGGGAGTTTCTATGCCGTAAAGGTACTTCAAGCCAATGCCAGTCAAGGCTGCCGAAGCAATCAATAGGGCAGTGATGATGATGAGGGTCTTTCCCTTGCTCTTGAACGAGTCGAAGAAACCCGGACCTGCCTGGATGCCGATGGTGAAGATGAAGAGCACAAGGCCGAAATTGCCTAAGTCCTTTGGAATGAAGACTCCGAAGTGTCCGAAAAGCAGGGCAATGAAAATAACGGCGGATACATCCAGCGATACACCCTTGATTTTGATTCTTCCTAACATGAAGCCTAAGGCAACGATAGTGAAGAGTGCGAAATACAACGATTTTAGCAGGTCGAATAGCATAGTCAGTGTTAATTTATATTATTTCTGCGTAAAGATACGAATAAATGTCTAATGCTATGTGTGCAACACCTTATAAATAGGGATAAATAGCACGTATAATTAAAAAACATCATGCCACGCTGTCTGTTCCTCATTATTTTTTATTACCTTTGCACGCTGAATGCGCCTGTGCGCAAGTTTGACTGAAGAGAATAAAAACATAAATAAAAGATATAAACCAATGAACATTTCATTTGAAAAGACTGGCAACGTAACAGCGTTGCTGACCATTACACTGGCAAAGGCTGACTATGCTGCCAATGTGGAAAAGACACTGAAGGACTATCGCAAGAAGGCTTCTCTGCCCGGTTTCCGCCCCGGTCAGGCTCCCATGGCTCTGCTGAAGAAGCGTTTCGGCCAGGAGATTCAGGCCGAGGAGATGAACAAGATGCTTGGCACCGAGCTCTACAAGTATATCCGCGAGGAGAAGATTGACATCTTGGGCGAGCCCCTTCCCAGCGACAAGCAGGGTGAGGTTAGTCTGGAGGCTGACGAGCAGACCTTCGTGTTCGATGTTGCTCTGGCTCCCCAGATGGATGCCAAGCTGAGCAACGATGACAAGGTAGAGTACTACAACATCATCGTGGACGATGCTATGGTTGACCAGCAGATCCAGATGTACACCAGCCGTGCCGGCAGCTACCAGAAGGTAGAGGAGTATCAGGCCAAGGATATGGTGAAGGGTACTATCACAGAGCTGGACGAGAACGGTCAGGCTGTTGAGGGCGGCATCGAGGTTGAGGCTGCAGTGATGCTTCCTGACTACATGAAGGACGAGGATGAGAAGCAGAAGTTCAACGGTGCCAAGGTAGGCGACGTTATCGTTTTCAACCCCTCAAAGGCATACAACAGCGACGTTGAGTTGTCTTCTCTGCTGAAGATCACCAAGGACGAGGCTGCCCAGAAGACTGGTGACTTCCAGTACCAGATCAGCGAGATTACCCGTTACGAGGCACATGCCCTGAACCAGGAGTTGTTTGACCAGGTTCTGGGTGAGGGCAAGGTGAGCGACGAGGCTGCCTTCCGTGCTGCCATCAAGGAGACTTTGGAGAGCCAGTTCCGTGTGGACAGCGATTTCCGCTTCGTTATGGACCTGAAGAAGTACATCGTTGCCCGTGTAGGCGAGGTTGAGTTCCCTGAGGAGATTCTCAAGCGCATCATGAAGCTGAACAACCAGGACAAGGACGACGAGTTCATTGAGAAGAACTTCAAGCCCAGCGTAGACGAGCTGAAGTGGCACCTCATTAAGGAGCAGCTGTGCGACCAGATGGAGATCAAGGTTGAGCAGCCCGACGTTATGGAGACCGCCAAGGAGGTTACCCGTATGCAGTTCGCCCAGTATGGCATGACCAACATCCCCGAGGATGCACTGGAGAACTATGCCAAGGGTATGCTGGAGAACAAGCAGCAGGCCGAGGGCCTGGTAAATCGTACCGTAGAGCGTAAGCTTGGTGCTGCCGCCAAGGCTGTGGTTACTTTGGACGAGAAGACCGTAAGCCTGGACGAGTTCAATAAGGCATTCGAGGAATAACTTAGTAAATAACATAAGAAGACCCTCCCCCTTACCCCTCCGCAAGGGAGGGGAGTAGTTACTGCAGACTGAAGGAAAACTCAGTTCATTCTACTCCCCTCCCTTGCGGAGGGGCAGGGGGTGGGTCCTTATTATATATATAATGTATATATGAAAGACTTTCGTAAATTCGCAACCAGCAAGATGGGTATCAATGGTATGGTGCTGGACGACATAGTGTCCATGCAGAACCAGTACATGAACCCCTACATTCTGGAGGAGCGTCAGTTGAACGTCACCCAGATGGATGTGTTCAGCCGACTGATGATGGACCGTATCATCTTTCTCGGTACTCAGGTGGATGACTATACCGCCAACACCCTGCAGGCGCAGTTGCTTTACCTGGACAGTGTGGATCCAGGCAAGGATATCAGCATCTATATCAATTCCCCTGGCGGTAGTGTGTATGCCGGTTTGGGTATATACGACACAATGCAGTTTATTCAGAGTCCTGTGGCAACCATCTGCACAGGCATGGCCGCTTCCATGGCCGCCGTGTTGCTCGTGGCTGGAGCCGAGGGCAAGCGCTCTGCTTTGCAACACTCCCGTGTGATGATACATCAGCCTCTTGGCGGTGCACAGGGTCAGGCATCGGACATAGAGATTACTGCCCGTGAAATATTGAAGTTGAAGAACGAATTGTACACCATCATTGCTGACCATTCGCACCAGCCTTTTGACAAGGTTTGGGCCGATAGCGACCGCGATTATTGGATGACTGCCCAGGAGGCCAAGGAGTATGGTATGGTGGATAATGTTTTGTCACGCAAAGCCTAAAAGAGGATGGCAAAGAAATTGAACCGTTGTTCCTTCTGTGGCAGAAGCGAGAAGGATGTCCCTCTGATGCTGAATGGCCTTGAGGGGTTCATCTGCAGCGACTGCGTGGAGATGGCGCACCAGATGGTTCGTGAGAACCTGAAGAGTGGCAGAGCCAAGGGCGAGGCCTACGATGTGGACAAGCCTCTGATGCGCCCAGCCGAGATAAAGGCCAGGCTGGACGAATATGTGATTGGCCAGGATGAGGCCAAGGTGGCGCTCTCCGTGGCTGAAGTCGGAGGCCAAGCGGTCTTAGGAAGACAAGAGAAGAACACAACTCCTTGGCACACAGAACGACATGGCTACGATCCGACTTAGCCTCTGATGCGCCCAGCCGAGATAAAGGCCAGGCTGGACGAATATGTGATTGGCCAGGATGAGGCCAAGGTGGCGCTCTCCGTGGCTG
>JAZRIA010000161.1:0-1362 GCA_045645045.1 Bacteroidaceae bacterium
ATATACTAGTTTAATTGTCTTCCCAAACTTCACATTCTCCACAAAATAGCTATACAAGCTATCCCTCTTGTCCTTTATTATGATGTCTTTCTCTTGAGGGACTTCGGTAGCAAAATCCACTTCAAATTGGTTTATATTGCCAGGCATAGGCATCATGCCTCCCATTCCTCCACCAGGAGGAGGCATCATCTCTCCTCTGGGCGGCATCATTCGTGTTCTTGAACCATTATTCTGTGCTAAAAGGGTGACACAAGTGGCCATTAGGCATAATGTCAATGTGAAAAGTCTGAGAATACGCATATATTATTTCATTCTATTAGTTATACAATAATTGTAATTGTCACATATTTGTTTACGTAGAAACCTGATAAACCACTTATTACCATTCTAAACTCAATCCTCCCATAAATGTGGCTTTAGGCATAGGGAAACCGTGGTTGACTTCGTAGCGCTGCCCCAACAAGTTCTCGCCCTTGGCAAAGAGGGTGACAATCGGACTGAGACGATAGTTGGTCGTGAGGTTCCACAGGATGAAATCTTCAGTCTCTTCCGCATTGCCCACGGCGGTATAGAGTCCGGCCACATATTGCACACCGGTGGTAAGGCTGAAGGGGCCATAGTGGGTATGTGCTCCCACATACGCCTTGTGCTCAGGGGCTGCAATGACGGGATGCTCCATGTGCAACAAACTGTAATTGGCATTCACATTCCAGTGGGGCGACAGGCGGTAGTCAGCCGACAGCTCGACACCGTAGTTCTCCACCTCATCGATATTGGTATTCAACGGCTTGCCATTCTCGCGGACAAGCATAATGAGGTTTTCACCGGTGATATAGAAGAGGTTGGTCCCTACTCGGAGGTCGCCATCGAGAAGCGTCTGCTTGTAACCCACTTCGTAGTTGAGCGTACGCTCGGGCTTCAAGTCGGGGTTCTGTGGGGGAAACATATACATCTCTTTGATAGTGGGGTTGCGGAATCCTTTGCTCACCATTGCCTTCAATTCAATCTCGTGAGGCAAACTGAAGGCCAGTCCACCCTGCGGTACCAATTCGGTACCCACCTGCGTGTGGTGGTCAACACGCAATCCGGCATTGAGCGAAAGCCAGTCGGTCAGATGTTGTTGCACATCAATGTAACCAGCCAACTCATCCTCCGTCCTGTCAGCAATCAGAGTCTCGGCATGGGAGAGGCGATCTTCATTCCAGGCATGTCCGCCAAAGTGCATCCAATCGGCACCCACCGTCGTGCGGTTTCCTGAAAAAAGCGAAAAACTCTGATAGAGTGAAACGCCCGCCATCAGGTCGTCGTGCATATAGAGGGTGGTGCGTGGCGAACCTCCGGCATTGTATCCGTCGTTCACCT
>JAZRIA010000162.1:0-2942 GCA_045645045.1 Bacteroidaceae bacterium
TTCCACAGTATGGGGTGGGGCAGTTCGGGTGAATGGCTCACCCAACAGATTGACCACCACTTCATGGCAGGGGGTAACCTGGTATGTATGCACGGCCTTTACTATTCCACCCATGGCGGATGGTGGGAGTGGGCGCCTCCATGCTTCCACTTCCGTATGCCTTATTGGCCACACATGAAGGGTTGGCTGGAGTACACCGAACGTATGAGTTATCTGCTGAGCCAGGGTGACCACGTGTGTGACATTGCCGTGATGTATCCCACCGAATCCATGCAGGCTTATCCGGGTACAACTCCCCGACACACTTTCGATACGGCTCTCAAGCTGAGTGATGCAGGGTTGGACTATGATTTCCTGGACTTCCGTTCACTTCGTTCAGCACGCATCACCGATAAGGCCTTGCACATTGGCCATGAGAAGTACCGTGTGATGGTCCTCTCGGACATGAAGGCCATGCACCACACTTCGCTCCAAATGCTCCGTGACTTCTATCGGGCAGGAGGCATTGTATTGGCTACGGGTGAATTGCCCCAAGCCAGCAGTCGTACAGGGGAGAACGATGCAGAGGTGGATGCTGTCCTGACCGAAATCTTCGGATTGACAGCCCGTGAGGCCAAGGAAGGAAAAGCACCGGTCAAGCAGACCAACCAGGCAGGTGGTATAGGACTCTATCTGGCTGATAACCAATTGAAAGATATTATTCCTCAACTCATCCAGCCTGACTTTGTTCCCGGTGAAAAGGGTGGCAAGGTGCTGCATAGACGCATCGGTGAGCGTGACCTCTATATGGTGATGAACGTAGAGAAAGGTTCCGAGTGTTTCTTCCGTGCGCAGGGCAAGGTGGAACTTTGGGATGCTACTGATGGCACCGTGAAGGAAATCCCCGTGATTCGTCAGAATGAGCAGGGTACATGGCTCCGAATGGACAAGGAATACACCAATTCATACCTCGTGGTGTTCTCGCCCGGAAAGCCGAAATTCTCGGAAAAGAGCTTGATGAATACCGTTGAACCCCAACGCATCATCCCAGTAGAGGGTGAATGGCGTGTGGAACTTCTGCCTACGATGGACAACAAGTGGGGTGACTTCCGTCTGCCTGCTTCCAACGAAGTGATAGGAGCCGAGGCAAGAAGCTTTGAGTACAAGGCCCGTGAGTGGTCAGACTGGTGCCAGCCAACCATCTATGGTTATGGTCCGCAAGCCGTTTTGGAGCATCATTCGCAAAGCACTGTCTATGACTTCTCGTGGGAGTATGGTGTGTGGGATAATCCGGGTTCGCAAGGTTGGCATGGACTCAAGAGCAAGGTGGACGATGGTTTCTTCATCCTCGACAAGGGCGGCAAGCAGGTGTTCCGCACGCATGTCTATGCTCCGGCCAAGGGTACATACCGTATCGAGCAAGTACACGTAAAGGCAGACCGAATCACCATCGATGGTCAGGAAGTGACGACTCAAGTGACTCTCGCTAAAGGCTGGCATCCACTGGTGGCTGAGTATGAGAACACCCAGGTGAAGAAGTCCAAACTGGGGATTGGAGAAGGTCGTGATTTCCGTGGTCGTGGAGCCGTGGTGCTGCTTCCTGTGGATGCACCTGCACCGGTCAAGCCATCCATCTATGCCGACCGTGTATCCATGTGCTGGACCGACTCTCCACACCTGATGTTCGACCCTTATGCAGGCAAGCATTCCGTTTGGGATTACCGCTTCGTTTCTGCACCGGGCATGAAATCGCTTGAGTTCTCCCTCTATGGAAAGCTTACAGAAATCACCATAGCTGGCAAGACAGTCAAGGCTGAAGCCCTCGGAAAACCACAGCGTGTGGGAATCAACCGCTATCGGGTAACGCTTCCACAAGTCATGAAGTATTGCGAAGAGGTGAACTTCTCCGTTAAGACACAACCGGGACGTCAGGGCACAGATGCCATTGCTGCTCCAGTGAAGATTGAAACAGGCGAAGGTCTTCTGAAAGTGGGTGACTGGTCCGAAACGGGAGCCTTGAAATACTATTCGGGTGGAATGATTTACCGAAAGACGCTTACGCTGGATGACAACTTGTCAGACCGTGTGATGCTGAACTTGGGCTCGGTGGTGGCTACTTGTGAAATCAAGGTCAACGGCCAGGACTTGGGTGTGCGTATGAGTCCTCCGTATAGTGTCGACATCACCCGTTGTCTCAAGCCAGGAGCCAATGAAATCGAAGTGTTGGTATACAGTACTTTAGCCAACCATTATCAGACTCAACCGACTCCTTATCGGGGCAAGCCTACAGCAGGTATCCTCGGTCCGGTAAACATTGAAGTATATCCTTAACTCCAAAAATAAAAAAAGAATAACCATGAAGATTATAGACAATAAATTGATTGACAATTTGATAGTCCAAGCTAAGGAATCCCCCAGACTACGCATGAACTACAATTTCCATCCCAGTTTGGAGGACAAGTGCCATCGTCTGCTCAATGCTTTAGAGCCGGGCACAGTGGTCCCGGTGCATCGTCATCCCACCAAGGACGAGAGTTTCGTCATCCTTCGGGGTAGGGTACGGGTGAACATTTATAACGATGAAGGCAAGGTGACGGAGAGTGTGGTACTCTGCCATGAAGAGGGTATGTACGGAGTGGATATCGCCAAGAACGTATGGCATGGGGTAGAGTGCCTGGAGTCGGGCAGTGTCATCTTCGAGGTCAAGGAAGGTCCTTTCGTACCGCATGACAAGGATGGCATCCTCGAGGTGTGATAAAAAAGAAAATGGCGTGCAAGACTCATTACGAGCTGCACGCCATTCTTACATGAAACAGTTATTTACAATTACTTAACTTCTTCGAAGTCAGCGTCCTGGATATCTTCCTTGCCATTGTTGTTAGCCTGCTGGCCACCAGCGTTAGCACCTTGCTGAGCACCACCTTGAGCACCGCTCTGAGCGTACATTTCAGCACTTGCAGCCT
>JAZRIA010000163.1:0-3328 GCA_045645045.1 Bacteroidaceae bacterium
CGGCACGTGTCACCGCGCGAATTGCAGCATTCATGCCGGGGGAGTCGCCTCCGGAGGTCAGAATGCCTATGGTCTTTATTCTTGGCATAATATGTTCGTGTTATAGGTTAATGTGTGTATTTTGCTTGTTTTACGGGGGCAAAGATACTAAAAAAAGGAATACGTAAAGGGAATAGAATGCTTATAAAGGTTAAATTTTGCATAAAGTTCGCTTTTTCTTAGTTCAACCTTAAACCCACGGCATGTGTCCGTGTCATAGGAATGTGAGAGACAGAAAAGAGCACATTAACATCTTAAACATTTTAAATACACAACTACTATGAAAAAGTATTTTATTCTTTTATTTGCCACTTTGGCACTCAATGTAAATGCACAGAACGATAAGTGCTGCGAGACTCCGGAATGTAAGAAGACAGAGGCTGGTAATGTACATATGGGCAAGAATCCCAAGGCCATGCTTTGGAAGAGTGTGAAGGAGGAGGACAAGGAGGCATTCAAGGCTCTCATCAAGGAATATCATGCCGAGCGCAAGGCCGTTGCCGAGAAGTATCGTGGCAAGAAGTTGGAGAAGGGCCAGAAACCCACTGAGGAGCAGATGGACGCTTTCATGAAGCAGGGTTATGCCATGCGTAAGGCTCTCCTGGAACTGGAAGAGAAGTACTACGGCAAGTTCCGCAAGTTCCTTGCCCCCTGGCAGGCTGCACAGGCAGTTAAGGTTGATGGTTTCAATGGCCAACAGAACAACCGCAAGGCTTCACGTGGCGGCGAAAAGGGCAAGAAGCAGGGTCGCGGTGCCAAGAAGTAAACACACCACTGAGAACGTATAATTTTAGGTTTATATAAATCCCCGAAGTCTCCATGGTAGAAAGGCTTCGGGGATTCTTTTGTCGTATTGTTTACAACGTGATGTAAATGTATTTACCTCGTTGTGTAAAACTATTTACATCACTATGTAAACACATTTACCTCGTTGTGTAAAAACTATGTTCCTCATTCTGCTGCACTGAGCAGTATCTCGCTCAGCGAGGGGTGGGCATGGATGGAGTCGACCAGGGTGTGCAGGGTGGCGCCGGACTTCATCAGCGTGGCGGCCTCGTGGATGAGGTCGGCGGCATGTTCGCCAAGAATGTGGCAACCTATTATCTTGCCATCGGCATCGGTGAGGAACTTTGCTAACCCCTCGTCGGCACCCATTGCCAGAGCCTTGCCATTGGCACGGTAGAAAGCTTTGTGAGTGGAGTAGGTGATGCCCTGTGCATCGGCGGCTTCTTCGGAAAGTCCTACGGTGGCAACCTCGGGAGTGGTGAACACGGCGGCGGGGATGATACCGAAGTCAATGCTATCCTCCTTGCCAAGGATATGGTTCAGGGCACGGTATGACTGGAATGTGGCGGCATGTGCCAGTTGGCAAAGGCCGTTGATGTCGCCCACGGCATAGATGTGGGGCAGGGAGGTCTGCATGTTCTCGTTCACCGTGATACCCTTGGGGGTGTAGGCAATACCTATGTCGTCCAGGTTGAGCGAGGAGAGGTTGGCACCCCTGCCCACGGCCATGAGCACGAGGTCGCAGGCTTCCTGCTTCGTTGTCTCCTTCTCGATGTATTCCACCACCTTGCCTTCTGCTTCGGTGCGGATGGCACTGACGGCACAGCCAGTCTTGAAGTTGATGCCCTGCTTCTTCAGCGAGGTGCGCAGACGCTTGGCAATGTCGCGGTCGAAGGCAGGCAAAATCTCCTTGCAATACTCCACTACGGTAACCTTGCTGCCGAAGGCATTGAAGATGCTTGCAAACTCCAGTCCTATCACACCGCCACCTATGATACAGAGGCGCTGGGGCACTTGGGTGAGGTTGAGCATCTCGGTGGATGTTACCACTCCCTCGCCGTGCGCTCCCTCGATGGGCAGGAATTTGGTCACCGAACCCGTGGCAATGATGATGTTGGGGGCGGAGTATTGTGTGCCCTCCACCTCAATGGTGTGCTGGTCAACGAAGCGAGCCTTGCCCAGTACCAGGGTGATGCCCGGAGTTTTCATCAGTGTGGCAATGCCACTGGCCAACTGCTCCACGATGCCATCCTTGCGTGCTATGGCCTTGGAAAGGTCGAATTGCACCTCTCCTGCTTCTATTCCGAAAGCATTGCTCTCCTTTAGTTCCTGCAACAGGGAGGCATTCTTGCAGAGGCATTTCGTGGGGATACACCCCTCGTTGAGGCAAGTGCCGCCAAGTTTGCGTGCCTCAACCACCAATACCTGCAAACCAGCCTTGGCGGCTTTGACGCCGACCTCGTAGCCTCCGGGGCCGGCGCCTATGATGATGAGTTGATGTGTCATAGTTTTAATAAACGGAAAACGGAAATGTGAAAACGGAAAACAGCTCTTTAACGGTAAGCGGATGAGCAAGGAGTTTTCCGATTTCCGTTTTCACCTTTCCGTTTATAAAGTCTTATAAGTAAACTTCGGTTCCTTTACCGCCTTCACATCGTCCAGACGACGGACGGGGGTGTGGTGTGGAGCAGTCTTCAGGAGTTCGCGTTGGTCGCGAGCCTCTATGGCAATCTTCTTCATCACATCGATGAACTCGTCCAGTGTCTTCTTGCTTTCTGTCTCGGTAGGCTCTATCATCAAGGCCTCGTGGAAGAGCAGAGGGAAGTAGATGGTGGGTGCATGATAGCCATAGTCGAGCAGACGCTTTGCCACATCCAAGGTGGTGACGTGCCCTGGGTCGTGATGGTCGCCGCCGTATTCCTCGCGCAAACCGTCAAAGACAAACTCGTGCTTGCAAAGCACATCGATGGGCAGTTTGTAGTATTCCTTCAGGTGCTCCTTGATGTAGTTGGCATTCAGCACAGACAGTTTGCCTGCCATGGGAACGTACTCCTTGCCAAGAGACAACAGGTAGGCATAGGCACGGATGACAATGCCATAGTTGCCAAGGAAGGCAGAAACGCTACCCAGCGACTCGGGATTGTTTACCAAGGTGAAATAACCGTCCTCCTGACGCTTTACCTGTGGGTTGGGCAGGTACTCCTCCAATCCCTTGCGTACACCAACAGGTCCGCTGCCAGGACCACCACCGCCATGAGGTGTGGAGAAGGTCTTGTGCAGATTGATGTGCATAACATCGAAGCCCATATCGCCAGGACGGCACACGCCGAGCATGGGGTTGAGGTTGGCTCCGTCGTAGTACATAAGACCACCGCACTCGTGCACCAGTCGTGCTATCTCGGGAATCTTTGTCTCGAAGATACCCAGGGTGTTGGGGTTGGTCATCATCATGCCGGCAATGTCATCGCCAAGCAGAGGCTTGAGGTCCTCCACATCCACGGTG
>JAZRIA010000164.1:0-2709 GCA_045645045.1 Bacteroidaceae bacterium
GACGGCCATCCGTCGGCCGTGCAGATCCAGAGGGACATTGCCCAGGGTGTCAGCTACATTATTACCGATGAAGGCCAACCCGTTGCCACCTTTGCCCTGATAGAGGGGCCCGACCCCACCTATGCCGAAATCTACGACGGCCAATGGCTCAATTCCCTGCCCTACTACGTCATACACCGCGTGGCGTCTGCACCTGGCATTCATGGCATCATGCGGCGGGTTCTGGACTATGCCTTTTCCCTTACCGACACCATCCGCATAGACACTCATCAGGACAACCGCACCATGCGTGCCCTCCTGCACAGATACGGCTTCTCCTACTGTGGCATCATACTGCTGGAAAACGGTGATCCGCGTCTGGCTTTTCAAAGGTCAATTTTACTCTCACGATGACGCACCTGCACCATTACTAATCGTTCGCCGAACCATCGGTAATGATTCGGCGAACGGTCAGTAATGATAAAAAAGGGTCTTCACTGTGCCTTGGCATCCAGATAACTGTCCTTGAAGCCCAGGAAGTAAAGGACACCGTCCAATCCTATGGTGTTTATGGACTGGCGTGCGTTTGCCACCACACGGGGCTTGGCATGGAAGGCTATTCCCAGACCTGCCGCGGCAAGCATGGGCAGGTCATTGGCACCATCGCCCACGGCAATGGTCTGCTCCATATCCACCTTCTCCACCTGTGCTATCAGGCGCAGCAGCTCTGCCTTGCGCTTTCCGTCCACCACCTCGCCAACGTAGTTTCCTGTCAGATGGCCCGTCTCGTCCACTTCCAGTTCGTTGGCATAGACATAGTCAATACCGTATTTCTTCTGTATATACTCGCCAAAGAAGGTGAATCCGCCAGACAGGATGGCTATCTTGTAGCCGTAGCTCTTCAGCACGTACATGAGGCGGTCCACTCCCTCAGTAAAGGGCAGGTTCTCTGCTATGTCCTGCATTACGCTTACGTCCAGGCCCTTCAGCAGCTGGCATCTGCGCTTGAAGGACTCGCAGAAGTCCAATTCGCCGCGCATGGCCTGTTCCGTGATGGCGGCCACCTCGTCATACACTCCGTGGCGGCGTGCCAGTTCGTCTATTACCTCGGCCTGGATCAGGGTGGAGTCCATATCGAAGCATATCAGACGGCGCATTCTGCGGTACATGTTGTCGCGCTGCAGGGAGCAGTCTATCTCCATCTCGCTGGACAGGCGCAGCAGCTCTGCCTGCATCTGCTCCCTGTCGTGCGGAGTGCCACGCAGTGAGAACTGTATGCATGCCCTGGTCTTCTCGGCCGGACGCTCTATGCTCTGGCGTCCCGACATGCGTCGCACCGCATCTATGTTCAAGCCCTGCTTCACCACCAGGTGTGTTACGGCACCTATCTGGCGTGCCTCCAGCCTGCGGCCCAGGATGGTGAGGATATAGCGGTTCTTGCCCTGACGGGAAACCCATGCCTCGTATTCTTCCATGGTGACAGGCGCAAACTTTATGTTAAAGCCCATTTCGCTGGTCTTGAACAGCAGTTCCTTCATTACCCGTCCACTGCGCTCCTCGTCCACTCTGATCAGTATGCCCAGACTCAGCGTGGCATGTATCACAGCCTGACCGATATCCTGAATATGAACATCGTGGCCAGAAAGAATGTCCATTATCTCTGCCGTTAGTCCGGGACGGTCAACTCCCGTGATGCGTACCAGCATCAGTTCCTCTTTATTCATTGCAGTATATTAGTTGCAGGGTTATGGGTTAAGGTTACCTTAAGCTAAAATATCTCATTCAGCAAATATGCCAGGCGTATGCCGCCCTTGAGCAGCTGCTGCTCTATGACGGGTATCCAGCGTGCCTGGTAGTCATAGGAGAGTTTTGCTCCCTGAGGAGTGAGGCTGTACACCTCGGTGGCAACGGCAAAAGTCTCGCGTCCCCAGTCGTCCAGTGTGCCCTGGCACATCTCCTTCCTCTGCTTTCTGTTGAGGACGTCCACCTCCGTGGCCCATTCTTCGTAGCTCCACTTATGGCCTCCTTCCAGAACATCGCTGTCCCATATCCCGTGAAGGTTTCTTTCCTTGCCAAAGAACAGAACGGTCCACTGGTTGCCTCCCAGGTCCGACTTATGTCCCATGTGCATGGGCTGGTGAAGGTCGCCAACCAGGTGAATGAGCATCTTCAGTGCCAGGCGCTTGCTGTCGGTAGACGATGTCTTGTCCTTCAGCACCTCCAACTGCTTGTGTATGGCAGTAACCACATCGCCTTTGGGCTCCAGTTCCGCATCTTCATAAGCCACGCCGGCATCTATGTTCTTGTAGTGCCATGTCTTGGTATAGGCATACTCCGGTGTATGGCTGGCATTGTCCAGCCAGTTGCTCCAGTACACCATACTCTTGCCTTCCAGCAGTTTCTTCACTGCCTTTCTGGCCTTGCAGTCCAGATGGCGCTCAGCTATTTCACACGTCACATCATGTCCCTTCTGCCCCCAGGCAAGGATATCCTGTACGCACACAGACAGCAGAAAGGCCGAAAAAACGAGTCTATACAGTATTTTCATAGTATAATTAAAGTATTATTCCTCCCACAAAGATACTATTAAAAATCTGAACAGACAAACATATTGACGGATTTAATAGAAAAACAGAAGGGAAGGACCCACTAGATAATGGCCCCCAACCCTCAATCCCCCGGACCCCCTCAATCCCCCTGTGAATAAGAGACCCACCCCACCCCCTCCCT
>JAZRIA010000165.1:0-5428 GCA_045645045.1 Bacteroidaceae bacterium
GTCTTCTATTCTTTCGCAATCATCTCCGCAGGTTTCACTCGTAGGACTTGGTGGACGTGGAGTGACACTACAATGAGGATTACTATGGAAGTGATGCCGATGCTCAGCACTATGGGCATTACGGGGGATATGAGGTGCTGAGGAATCTTTTCCTCTACAGCCCAATCTTTAAGGAATTGGTTCAAGAGTAGAAGTAGGGGCACCATAATCACGCTTGCCACACCTATGAGCCACAGGTAGAGGCGGCCGAATAGCAGTGCTATGTCCTTGCGCTTGGCGCCATGTATTTTACGCAGAGCCACTTCCTTCTGACGCGAACGGGTATCGAGGGCAATGGTGCTCCAGATGCCCATAAAGCAGACGATGAAACATATTGCGGAGAGAATCCACGCACCGCGTTGGAGGTTATCAAAGACCAAAAGTTTTTGGGTGTATTCTTTGCGCAGATTGAACACCGTAGGCTCTACTGGTAACGGATTGATGCTGTGCATCACTTCCTTCATCTGCTCCATAGCCTCATGGTATTTGCCCTCTTCGGGTTCAATGATATAATCCGCCCTTATATTAATTCCTAATTCATATAGTGCCACTACTTCCCATGTCATGTATAACTTGTTGTTATCGTACTTATAGGGCATTGTGGCAAAGGTACCGCCTATGGGTAGTGGTGGGATTCGTTCCCGATGAGATATGGTTAAGCTCCCATTTTTGATGATGCCCAAGGAATCCAGTGTGCCATACAATTTTTCGGTCAGCAGTATGCACTCCTTTCTTTGTTCCTCGGGTACGAACCATTTTATGGGACGTTGCCAGAAATCCAGGAATGCGGTGTCTGCCAAAAAGTGTGTATTAAAGTACTCGCTGTCCAAAGCATCCTTTGCTCCAGGTGTCTCTTCAAACTCAATGAAAGTATTTAAGAAATTAATATCCTTGATGTAGCGCTTGATATTTTCAGGATTTTTTTGCAGGTACTCTGCCAAAGCCAAATCATCTTGCATGGTTAAAGGACGAATCAGGATACACTCTGCATAATGCTTATCATTGTCGGGGATGTTCATTTGCTCCTTAATAAGACCTATGAACTGCGAGAACGCCACTGAACCAGCAAGGAAGACTAAACATACCAGCAACTGGATGCCCAACATAGTATTGCGCAGTGTGTGACGGGCATTGCGGTGCATGCCAGCTGCCAATCCTCGGTTGGCATTGCGTATTCGGTTCAGTGTAATCCACACTACGAGTGCACTTAACAGGACAATGCCACCATAGAGCCAAAGAGTCGTTTCAAAATGTCCATTTACAACCCATCCCTGTTGGTAAAACATATCCCCCAGATGTTGCTCCGAATAGTTTTCCAACCACGAAATCAGCACCAATGCCAATGCCAGCGCAGCCGTTAGTGTTATCATTATTTCTGTCAGGAACAATGCAAACAGACTTCTCGCTGAAGCGCCATGCACCGTGCGGAGCGCCACTTCGCGTCTACGCATCTGGAAGAGTTGTATTTGCATCTTCAGGAAACCCACCAGTGCGGATAAAAGCACCATGGAGCTAATAAGATATACGATGGTGCGCGTCAGCATCACTCCCTGTATCTCCTCCTTTAGTGCCTCGTCAGCATGGCGAATCCTGACCTTAAGTCCCAATGGTGCAAGTCTGTTGTTAGCCTCTGTTTCCAATTGTGCCATGGTATATCCGTCCTGTAGCACAACCTCGTAATTTTCGTCTAGACTATAGCTTTCAATAGGAACACCAGGATGCTCTCCACATAAGTATATACGATTATAGATACGCTCCAATTCAGAACAGCTACGGATGACATCGCGTACTGTGTAAGTGGCATAGTGCCAATGCTTATCAGCACCCATTTCTTCAATCTCAATCTTTGTGCCTATGGGATTCTGGTCGCCACAGATCAGTTTTGCTTGCGTTTCGGTCAGCACCGCTTCACCGTAGTTCAGCACAGGAATCTTTTCGCCCGTCAGTGCCGAACGGATACCTCTGAAGTTAAGGTATTCTGGAACAACGTTTTTGCTCCCAGACGTCATAAGCAGTTTTGTGGAGTCGGGTAGGGTTATTGTTGTTTTAAAATGTCCAAAACTCATATCTGCATAGAAAAGCTTTTCTACGCCTGGCATTCCACCGTTCGAGGTTAGGGCAGTATGGATATCGCTGGTAATAGTGACATTAAATTTATCGGAAGAAATTTTAGCGAAACTCATCTCATACAGACGGTCATAATATGGTTCATCGCAAATTGCAGGCGGAGCATAGTATCTCAGCACGAAGTGCGTAGCTGCCAGTGTGACCATACCCACCGCCAGCGCTACTACGCTGACAAGGGTCTGGAACTTGTATTTCATGAGATTGCGAAAGGCAATCTTGAGGGTGTGGGAGAAGTGGACCCACCCCCAACCCCTCCCTCTATGGAGGGGAGAAGGAGAGACGCAATTTTGTTGTTGGTTCATGAACATATATAAATAAGGTATAGTTAGCTTGCTTGTAGGGACACGGCGCCGTGTCCGCATTATTGATTATGTTTCCCGTTTCTATTCACCTCTGCGCTCTCGCGTGAGGTTTGTTTGAGAGCGGTTATGAGTTTTTTTGCACGCAGATTACGCCGAGAGCGCCGAGTTTTTATTTTCCTTAGTGTATTACGCTGGCGCTGGAGGGGTCGCAAACTTCGTTACGACGAGAGAGCGCAGAGGGGAGATGTAAGCGAGGCAGTTTAATTACCTCCTACATTGCTTCTGTGACTACTCCCCTCCATAGAGGGAGGGGGTGGGGGTGGGTCTTCACTCCTTCGCAATCATCTCCGCAGGTTTTACTTGCAGGACTTGGTGGAGATGGTAGCCTACGATGAGGATGATGATGAGGGCGGTGAGCAGGAGAGCACCGAGGATTGGGAGGATGGGGGAGAGTTGTTCTGCCATGGAGGTGCTCATGCTGCTTCTTGCCCAGTCCTTCAGGAGGATGTTGAAGAGGACTATGAGAGGTGCACTGACCATGGTGGCTATGCTGATGAGCCACAGGTATAGGCGGCCGAATAGCAGGATGATGTTCCCTCGCTTGGCTCCATGCACCTTGCGCAGTGCCACTTCCTTCTGTCGTGAACGGGTGTCCAGCGCTATTGTGCTCCATATTCCCATCAGGCAGATAACGAGGCAGATGCTGGAGAGTATCCACGAGGCGCGTAGCATGACTTCAAATAAGAGGATTTCAGTGCCAAGACTTTCACGAAGGTTAATTACACGCTGCTCTATGGGTTTGGGATTGATGCGGTGCATGGCTTCGGTAAGGTCGGCAAAGACACGAGTGTAAGCGCCCTTCTTCGGCTGGACGATGATATCGATTATATTCTCGTCGCTACAACTTCCTATGTACACCAACTGGCAAGTATTGGATAAACGTTTATTGTCCATATAAGGCAGAGTGGCAAAGGTGCCACCGATGCGATATGGTAAACCACCCTCTGGCTGAATAACACCGCTGGCGGTCAAGCCATAGCGATCCATCTTGGTATAGAGCGAGTCGCTCATCAATATACAATTTTCACGTTCCTTGGGGGGCAGTATCCAATGAATGGAGCGGTTCCAGAAGTTGAGCAGCGTTGAGTCGCTAACATTATACTGACGAATCCATAAATATCCCAGTTCTTCCTTTGCCACTGGGTGTTCGAGTATTTCCTTTGAGCGGAATAAAGACATATTGATGGGGATGAAGCATTCAATGTCCTTTGCCTCTGTGCGCAGGTACTCCAGTATTTTGGGCGCATCCTCATTGGTTACGTAAGGACGCACCAGTATGCACTCCTTGTAGAAGTCATCATTCTCCGGCACATTCATTTCCTTCAATGCCAGTTCGCTGAAATGCGTCAGGGCAATGCTTCCGCCCACAAAGAGTATGCAGATGGCTATCTGTATGCCCAGCATCGTGTTGCGAAGGGCATGCCCACGGCTGCGTTGCAACTGCACCGTCATGCTTTGGCGCTGGTGCACCATGGAGCGGACGGTCAGCCACAATACCATGAAACTGATGAGCACCACCACGGCCAGTATCACCGCCACACTCTGGTACACACCCTCGATGTGCCAACCGAACTCCATGAGGTAAGGTGTGAGCGAGGCATTGGCAAAGTCTATGAGCAGTACGCTCAGTATGCCGGCCACGATGCCGGCAAGCAGGAAGGTGAGGAGTGTTTCGCATGCAAAGAGGCGGAATATGCTTCGGCTTGTGGCACCATGCACACGGCGCAGAGCCACCTCGCGCTGACGCATGCGGAAGAGCTGCAACTGCATCTTCAGGAAGCCTATCAGCGCGGCGGCAAGGATGAGCGAACTGATAAGGTAAACGATGGTACGGACTATCAGCAAAGACTTTACCTGCTCGGCATCGTTTACACTTAAAGGTTTCAGTCTTGCCGAGATGCCATCGAAATGCTTCAGGCGTCGCGTCATCTCTGCCTCCACCTCCTTGGGGTCTTGCCCCTCCTGTAGCACAAGGCAGTAATTGCGCAGATAATCGTCCGTCACACCATCGGCATAGACATATATGCCCGTTGTCACACCATCGGCGATGTAATCTGTGGCATATACATCGCGGATGGTGAACTCTGTCCAATTACTGCCATTGAGGTTCAAGCCTACGGTGCACCCGATGGGATTTTCCTTGCCAAATATGGTTTGTGCATGCATCTTGCTGATGACCGCCTCCTTGTCGTTAAGCACAGGAATCTTCTTGCCAGTAATGGCTGAGCGTATGCCCCAGAAGTTTAGGTCTTCTGCCTGCTTGATATAGTAATTGTAGGCACCGGCGCGTTGGGTACTGTCGGCTAGGTTAAAGGTCATGCCTGAGCCCATGGTTATACCACCAATAAAGGCATTGCGTATCACCTTTTCCACACCGGGCAGGGGACCGCCAGAGAAGAGAGCGTCGTGCATTTCGGGTGTGACACGTTCGGTAGGGATGGTGACCCATTCCTGCGTGCCATCCTCCTTGTCTACGGGCAGTTTGTAGCTTTCGTTGGGGAAGTCCGCCACATAGCAACGGTCGTAATACTCCTCCTTGGTGATGGATGGCGGTCCCATGTGCTTCAGCACAAAGTGCGTAGCCGCCAGAGTGACCATACCCACCGCCAGCGCCATCACGCTGACAAGGGTCTGGAACTTGTATTTCATGAGATTGCGGTAGGCAATCTTGAGGTTGTGGGAGAGGAAGACCCAGCGGACCCTCCCCCTTACCCCTCCACAAGGGAGGGGAGTATGATGTACTGGAGGATGATTGTTATGTTGCATATTTGTGATAAATTGAGGACCCCTCCCCATGCCCTCCCACAAGTGGCGAACAAGGTCTTTAGAAGATGGACTGAATGTCCATCTGTGCCTTGTGAGGGGAGCACACTCCTGTGCGACGCGCGGACAGGAGTATA
>JAZRIA010000166.1:0-1912 GCA_045645045.1 Bacteroidaceae bacterium
CATACTCGGCTGCTGGATATGGGTCGATACCCATTTCGCGCAACTCGTTCAGACTGTTGCGTCTGATAATTTCCTGTTCACTTAGTTCTAATACGTTCATTTGTATAAACTTTAACTCAATTTGGGAACAAAAGTACGAAAGTTTTTCTAAAGTACCTCATTTTTAATGGAAAATCTCTATATTTGCGGAAAAGACATCCTTTTCCTCTGTCGTACAGGATGGCAAGAGCAGATGGTATGCCTTTAGAGACGAATAATTAATAATAACAATTATATGAAGAAAATCATTACAATGGTCGCTATGGCAGCGATGTTGGCTTCTTGCGGTGCGGGAAGCAAAAAAAGTGAAGATAAGGCAGTAGAGAGCAAGGTGGCAATTGTCGAAGCAGGTACTCATGAACCGGATTCAGTGGGTTATATTGTGAGAGTAGGCGATATTGCTCCTGAAATGGAGTTTGAATTGACCGACGGACAGAAGGTGAAGCTTTCCGACCTTCGTGGCAAGGTGGTGATGCTTCAGTTTACAGCCAGTTGGTGTGGCGTGTGCCGCAAGGAAATGCCTTTCATTGAAAGCGGTATTTGGCAGAAGCACAAGGGTAACAAGAACTTCGCCCTCTATGGCATCGACCGTGACGAACCGATTGAAACAGTCAAGGCATTTGCAGAAAAGACCGGTGTGACTTATCCGCTCGCACTCGACCCGGGTGCTGACCTCTTTGCCAAGTATGCTGAGCGTAAGGCGGGTATTACTCGCAACGTCTTGGTGGACAAGGAAGGCAAGATTGTAATGTTGACTCGTTTGTACAACGAAGAAGAGTTTGCATCGTTGTGCAAGAAGATTGACGAAATGTTGGCAGAATAATTCGGGTATGTTTGGATTTTTAAAGAATACAGAGGCACGGAGACACAGAGGAATTTCATTCTTTTGGAAAGCTTTGTCTCTGTGTCTTTGTGTCTCTGTGTTCATATCCCCCGTATCGGCACAGAAAAAGAAACAGGCCACGGGTAAGGAGCCTCTGTTCGGCAAGGCAATGGCTTCGTATCCCATCACTTCCAACGAACTGTCGGGAGCTACTTTCTATTTAGTGGGTGGGCATGGCGGACCTGATCCGGGTGCCATTGGTACTTACCTGGACCATAAGTTGCACGAAGATGAGTATGCCTACGATATCGTTCTCCGCCTTGGTCGCGAACTGATGATGCGTGGTGCCAAGGTGCACTTCATCATTCAAGACAAGAAGGACGGTATCCGTAATGGCAAAATTCTGAAGAATAGCAAGCGTGAGACTTGTATGGGGAAGTCGATTCCGTTGGATCAGGTAGCCCGTCTCAAGCAGCGTTCACAGAAGATTGATGAGCTATATAGAAAGGATAAGGGCAATTACAAGCGTGCCATTTTTGTACATGTGGATAGCCGTAGTCAAGGCAAGCAAACGGATGTGTACTTTTATCATGCACCGGGCAGCAAGCAAGGCAAACGATTGGCCGACCACATACGCAATACCCTGGCGGCCAAATATAAGAAGCATCAGCCGGGACGAGGATTTAGGGGTACGGTAAGTGACCGTAACCTGTATGTCCTTCGCAATACCCAACCGGCAGGGGTGTATTTGGAGTTAGGCAATATCCGCAATAGCCGTGACCAGCAACGCCTCGTGTTGGAGAACAACCGTCAGGCGTTGGCGAAATGGATTGCAGAAGCGATTGTGGCAGATTATAAGACTGGTAGAAAATAAAATACCTTTGCTTCAGTAGAGCTGTCTTTGCCTTGATGAGGATTCTGCTTGCTTAGCATACAACAATGAAAGATATAATTCAATAATAACAATTTTAAAAGATGAAAAGATTAACACTGACCCTTTTGATGTCCGCTGCTTTTCTTGGTATGGATGCTCGGACGAATGAATCTGTC
>JAZRIA010000167.1:0-5600 GCA_045645045.1 Bacteroidaceae bacterium
TACGAAATTCAGGACAGTAGAAGTCAAGAACATATGGTCCTATGCTGAACTGCCTTCGGAATTTTGCTCCTTCCAATTGTTTCCCTTTTAGTAATTTCCACATCATAGCCTCGGCTGGAGTACCATACGTTCGCAGCGTTCGACGTATGGTCTTCTGCACTTTAAGATTGTGGCTATAGTCTTTCTTGTTGTGCTGATTGTCTTCCATATGGTGATAACGTTATGATGGTATGATTATTGTCTCTATTGGTTATTATTTAGTTTCCACCGCGCTAGCAACTCTCCCCCTGAGACAGGGGGCGAAGAAGGTCTTCAGAAGAAGCTGTAAATCTGCTTCTGTGCCTTTTGAGGGTCGTACTCTCCAGTACGACGTGCGGACAACCCCGCAGGGGGGAGGGGGTGGATGATGATTACCGTTTTCACCTTTCCGTTTTTTTTATCCACCCCCTCCGTCGCTTCACTCCTCGTCCCCCTGTCTCAGGGGGACAATTGGGCTGACGAGGTGAAAGTTTTCAGTTTCACGTTTGTAACTAACTCTCCCCCTGAGACAGGGGCGAGTACCCCGAAAGGGGGGAGGGGGTGGATATAATTTTCAGTTTTCACCTTTCCGTTTTCCGTTTGTAATAGTCCACCCCCTCCGTCGCTATGCTCCTCGTCTCTTCGAGCCCGACGTTAAACTGGGGAGTTTAACCCTCATAAGGCACAAAATGACATTCAGTCATTTTTCTAAAGGCCTTATTCGCCCTGTCTCTGGTGGACAGTATGCTGGCGCGGTGGTGGGGAGTAAATTTTCAACTTGTATAGTGGGAGGATGGGATATAATAAAATTGGCGTGCCACTCAGGGCACGCCAATGATATAATGTAGAAATTGTTTTTTTAAGAGATAACCTTAACTTCGTTTACGTTTGGCATAATCAAAACAGGCTTTAACTATTGTTTTCCTCCTTGGCGCTCGGCCTAATTCAAACGAGTTTTGATTATGCGCTCACTTCTGCGTCGGTTGCTTCTGCTCTCACTATTTCACAACCTTTTTGCCGTTGATGATGAAGATGCCCTTAGCATTGGAATTATTCACCTTGCGGCCGGACAGGTCGTAGATAGAGCCATCTTCCTTGGTCTCAGCTTCGATGTCGTTGATATCCACGGTGGGATCGATGGAAGAAGCCTTTTTGTACAGGTTGTTGTAGTAGCCGTTCAGCTTAGACCATGCGATGTAGTCACCAAGCAAACTTCTGAAGCTCTTGCTCATTTCAGCCTTCACACCAGAGATACCATTCTTACAATTGGTAATCATGGTCTTTGTTATGCTCTTAAAGTCATCCTTCATGTTAATGTTCTCAACGACTCCGTACAGTTCAAATTCCTTTGCTGTGAACCAGGGATTCTCAGAGTTGTCGGTGTACTTTCCTGTTGTTTCAACTACGTCGAATCTCCAATAGCGGTATTTGTTGCTAGCCTTAATCAGTTCGCTGGTGTATCCCACCTTCATACCCTGTATGGAAGCAACCTTTGTCCATGATGAGTTGTTGTTGCTCGCATATACGTCAACGGCAGTAGCATAGTTCCAAGAACTGTGGCCATACAGGTAGAACTGTATGTTCTGGGTGGTAACTCCGTTGCCCAGATCCACCTTCAGATGGTGAGGTACCGTAGCATTGTTGTTTGTACGGTTACTCATGAAGAAGGTTAGGTTGTTACCATCTATGGCCTTTTCAATCTGGTTTGCAGGTCTGTCGCTTGCAGGCTGGTTAGTTGAGATGTATGCGGGCTGTGCAGCATCAGCGCTCTGCAGATTGTACTTGGTGCTGTCAATGTTGTAGTCGCAGACTCTGTTAATTAGATTCTCAGTCTTGTTTACCAAATCGTTCATCATCTCCTCGGTAACTTCATCGAATTCCTCGTAGAGCTGGATATACCACTGAGAACCTTCGTCCGCCTCGCCCCATACGGTAGTGTAACCCTGGTTGTGCATGTTCAGGTTTGTCTCGTCC
The DNA here is from genome assembly GCA_045645045.1 of Bacteroidaceae bacterium. Classification (GTDB taxonomy): domain Bacteria; phylum Bacteroidota; class Bacteroidia; order Bacteroidales; family Bacteroidaceae; genus Physcousia. Next base: position 1,993 of record JAZRIA010000167.1, read on the forward strand.
TTGGGACGGATACAGAACTTGCCATCACCGATATGCTGGATGTGGAAGAAGCATGCTGATTCCTCGTCAGCTTCTGTCAGAATGGTTCTGTCAATCTTGTCCTTTTCGTTATATGCCACACCTAACAAAGCAGCATTTGCACGGCTCTGGATGTAGTATCTCTCTGCGCCTTCATCTCCAGTGGGAATAAATGTCCATCGTGTAGTGTTGGTGTTGGCAGAGGTGGCGGTACTCATTTCTCCAGAGGTGGTGTTTGTTGTCAGATAGCGGGTTGTACCATCATTAGCCTTGCGATAGCAAACAATGTTGTACATACCATATGGTGTAATCTTAATTTGCAGGCCAGAGGTCTGTAATCTTAGTACCTCGTTGTTGATGGCGTCAGCCAAAGGCATATAGTTGGCAATGTCTTTTGCTGCAATTGCAGCTTCAGCATCAGCAACCAACGCTTTCAGGGTTGTCATGTCTTCGCTCTTGTAGAAACCCACCTTCTTGCCAGAGACATCTTCCATCTTGGTGAACTCCTTGGCAGCATTTAGGGCTGTATTCAGGATAGCCAACTTCTCTTCGTCGGTAGCAGAATCTGCAGCATTTTCCACGATGCTGCTTGTGCCATCGGCATTGATGGCCTTGATAACGAAACCATTGGCAGCCACATCAGCGGGAATCTCGAACTGGAGGTAGTTGCTCATGTATTTGTTGTTGCCTTCGAGGTCGTATACGATGAAGCCTACACCGCCCTTACCCTTCAAGGTAATCTTGTTACCGCTCTGGATGTATGTGTACTCGCTGGTGTTTGCGCTGCCGTCAATATAGGTAAGGATGTCACCCACGTCGCCATACTCAGCTTTTAGCTGTTTCTCTGTCCACCATTCCTCCCAGTTTGTAGGCTTGTACTTCTTTGTACCTGTTGCAGTGTGTGCCCAGATATCGGTACGCTCACGAGGAATCTGACGGTCCTCTACGAACATAATCTGCAGGTTCTCGGGATAGCCTTTAGCCTTCACTTCGGCAATGGCGTCATCAATCTCCTTTTGTGTCAGAGAAACGTAGTAGTTGGTATAGTCACCGAAGTGCACTTCTTTGAGGGGAACAAAGAAACCCCACATGCGGAAGTATTCTGTCAGGTCTTCCTTTGCTGCCTCACAGGCTTTCTTATACATATGTATCCATGTCTTTGTTGCGCGGTGATGACCAACACCATTTATCCACTTGTCAGCACTGAAGTTCATGGGATCCTCGCGCAGGCTCTTAACGAAGGTGGGGTAGAAGTCCTTCTTCTTGCCGCCGATGTGGTAGTAGAGGAACAGGTTGTAGTACATACGCATGGTGATACTGATATCACGATGGCCGAATACCACGTTGTCTGCAACGTATGCATAGTTCTGTGCAAAGCTCCAGCCACGGCCAAGACGGTAACCTGTCAGGTAGGTGATGATGTTAGAGGGCAGGTTCACAGATGACTCGGAGCATGACTCCAGGTTGTAAGCACCCTGGATTTGGTGTCCGTGCTCGTGTCCGGCACACCAGTTGTCGAAGTTTGCACGCTCGGCATTGAAAGAACTCTCCACACCGCCATCACCAGGGTAACTGGTATAGAATGTAGTTGCATGGGGGTTCTGTCCGTTGGGACCTTCCATTGCCATGGTGGGGTTGTTGCAGTATGTGGGATAGAAGGCATCACCACCCTTGATGTTCAGGGGGTATGCCGCCTTAGAGTTCTCTGTGCCGTTTTCGCATTTGCCGTTGGCCACATCGTCCAAAACACCGATGATGGCAAACTCCCAGAAGTGCAGACGGTCGAACCAGTTGATGCTGTTCCAAATGGTCTTGGAGAAATGCTTGGTGTAGGTATACTTCTTGAAGTAGAAGAGAGAGGTTGCACCCTTTACCATGAAGTACATGCCGTCGTTGGCATTCTTTATCAGATACTGGTACTTGGCATCCTCCTCATCGCTGTTCTCGGCAGGCTTCTGATAGTAACCTACGCACTGACCGCCCTCGATGTGGATGTCCAGGTCGGGGAAGTCGCTGATCTTGGCAATGGTCTTGGTGTGTGCATTCACACTATCTGTACGAATAGTATTAACTACATAGTTCACATAATAAACCACGCTGTCTGTAGTAGTGATAACTGCGTTGTAACCTTTCTTCAACTCTGTACCTTCATAGCGAGAACCTATACGTCCATGGTTGCGGATGGGAGTCAGGTACAGGGTGGCGCCTTCGGGAATATCATTTCCTACGAATACATTGATAACGTCCTTGTTTGTAGCATAGATACCTGTGGGGTTGCCCATGAAGCTGGGGGCATAGGTGTTCATCTTATCGCGCCAGTTGTTGGCATCGGAGTAGGGCTTGAATGTGGCTACACGGAAGTCCTTGGCATACTTGTTCTTGTCTGCATAGGTGCTCTTCTCTGTGTCGTTCCACCACTGGTTCTTTACCTTTACGGCAACATTCTGCAACATGGTGGGCAGTCCGGCCTCTTCCATAGCAGCCTTCAGAGCGTCATCGCTCATGGCAGCATAATCGGCCTTCAACTCCGTGCAGAGTTCGTTGGTAAAGAATACCAGCAGCTTCTCTGTGTATGAGGCAGAATTGTTGATCAGGTCGGTAAAGTTCTTGAACTCCTCGCGTGCAGCCTTTACCTCGTCGGCAGTCAGGGAAACTTCCTGCACAGTCCAGTGGTTGGCCTCGTTGCCATTGTCGTTCCATCTTACCACGTTGCTTGAAGCGTCGCAGTGCAACTGGTTGCCGCTGGTATTGATACCCAGGTGGCCGTCGCTTTGTGTTGTGAACGATACACTTTGAGAAGTCTTGCCTGTCTTGAATGTAGCAGACGTCTCAGTTTGGTTTTGCAAAAATCTACCTGTATATACGTTCTGCAGTGCACCACTGGCAGTGTACTGCCATATCTGGGTATAGTCCTCGTTGTCGATGTTGTTACATGTTACGTTCTGGCTGCTCCAGTTTTCCTTCATCGCCTTGTTGTATAGTGCATTTACGATACGGTAATACTTGCCTTTTGCTGGTGCTTGTGCCAGTGCGAGGAAGCATACAAAATATCCCATTAGGGAAAGTAAAAGTTTCTTGTTCATAGGCATGGTTTTTAGTTAGTTTAGGTATAAATTCGGTGTAAAGGTATATATTATTTATGTAAAATAGCCATTTTTTTTTTTTTTTTTGTAATTATTATAATATTGGCACATTATTCTCTTGTTGAGTTGTGGCGATGCTTGCTCCAGCGACAGCGTAAGTGGCAATAAATTCTCTGCGGCCTCTGCGCACTTTGCGTGAAATATATAAGTCCCCATCGCGTCAGCCAACCGCCCAACGTCGCAATGGAAATTGCTACCCTCAGAGGGTAAAGAAGCACATCCAGTACTTCTTCTAAAGACCCTCTTCGCCCCCTGAGACAGAGCGAATAAAATTGGAAAGGTTAAAACGGAAAACTTCATCCACTCCCTCCCCCCTTTCGGGGTACTCGCCCCTGTCTCAGGGGGAGAGTTAGTTACAATCGGAAAACGGAAAACTATTACTGCGCTAGCCCCACTGTCTCAGGGGGACAGTTGGTTTGTACTGTTTTAGTGGTTCAGTGTTGGTAT
>JAZRIA010000168.1:0-37200 GCA_045645045.1 Bacteroidaceae bacterium
ATTTATAACAGGAGCATCTATCAAACGACCCTTAGTTGCCGTACTATACAATTGAATAAAATTCTCCTCACGTTTTTGCAACAAAGACAGATACAGTTCCGACTGCAGGCTCTGCTGTCGCAAAATATTTGCCAAAACACGTTCCTGGGTAGGAGTTTCTGATATACGTCCTGTTACATGCCTATACTCATCTTCAACTGCCTTTTTCCTAAGTTCAACATTACGACAAATATTAGTCATGTTCTGACGTATAGAAGGCCAAATATCAGAAATTTCGCGAGTCAGCTGCACCACCATTGGATTTTCTTCACTGCTTCCTCTAAGGTAACGGTTTCTCTTCAAAACCATGTCATTATAACCGGTAATCATAGAAACCAAAGGTGCTATAAGAGGAGAATTCTCCAAACCCATGTTCGCTGGTATTATCTGAAGATAATTTTCTGGATTATCCATGTATTCCATCAACGACTTCAGAACAGTGTATTGAGTCTGTACTTCTAACAGATCTCTCTTATATTCCGATGATTCCTTGAGAACAGAATTGGCATCATTGGCTAGATTGATAAGATCATTCTCTTTTTTATAAGATTCCATATTACCCTCCGTCATGTCCAATTCCTGCCTTATACTGGTCAAACGATCAGAGATAAATTCCTCCGTCTTTCGGGCTATCTCATTCTTGTCTTCATTTGCTTCTTCATTATAGCACACGAACAACTCGTTCAGGAAATCCAATGCACGTGTCTTCTTGGTATCCGTCAAACTTACGTTTGCTACTGTTGTCGTCTTGGTAGTAGCAGTAGCATTCAGAATCGATGTTGAATACACTCTTCCCACATATTGAGGAGAATATATAGTAACATGCATCTCCTTACCCCCCTTCATCATTTCTGTCACTTTCTCTGCATCAAGCTTTGCCTGAAGAGTCTCAAAATCAGAATTGGCAGCAATAGTGATTACACCATAAGGAGTTGCCAGTGATGCTGGCAACGACATTACATCTGTACTATAAGTAACTTCATCTGGCTCTAAAGGATTGAAATATCCTTCCACATGGTAATTAGAGTCATTTACCATGCTTATCGTTAGTCTAAGTGGTATGCTTAAAGTATCCCTAAAGCATTCATCCAAATCAACAGAGATTGGACAATTCTTATACAGTTCCTGCTTCTTTATAGTTCCGTCCAGATAATACCTAACGTATAGTTTCAAGCGGTTTACCACATCTGAGGACAAAGCTGCACTGCGCAATATTTCCAACTCATTGTCAAAAGCGTCTGAATTTGACATCAAGCCCATTTCTCCCAGACTCATATTCATTCCCCTAAAGGCGGAGTTCTTTTTGTCTGATTCCTTTACTAGAATCTTCATCGATGCAGAATAGACAGGAGAAGTGTATCTCAAATATACCATTGAAACACATAGGCATATCACCACCGATAGCAACACCCAATACCAGTTGATAAGAACAAGAGCCCAAATCTTCTTCAAATTAAAAAGCTCATTTTCCTCCACATCGTCAAAAACCTTCTTGTTAACAATTTCAGCCATAATTATCACTAATTATATTCAAAAAAATACAGTGTAACAATCACATACTATGCATTACGATTGCCAAAGTTATGGAATATTTTTCAAATGTGCAAATATATTAAACAAAAAGAGTATCACATTATAGAAAAAGAAGGTTTTGTTTTAATCATTATTCATTATTGCATATCTTTGCGAAATAATGGGAAAGTATATAGACAGGAACGACACAACGTTTCAAAAGCAAATTATATGGCCTGCTGACATCATCATGCTGAATGCTTGTGGTGTCACCATGTATTATGTTTTCGCAATTGGCATAGACTATATCTTCGCTTTGTTGGCAATTAACAGCATTGCGATAATTGCCTTCCGTCAATGGATATGCTATTCTTTGCAAATAAAATGGCTGCTTAGTCCAGTCAACCGATTTCTAAAACGTTTATCCGATATCGTTTTGGCAGCTTTTTTCTTGCTTACCATTTTCCCCATAATGATAATACTGCATGCGGTTGTCACGAAAAAGAATCATGGAAAATCTGTTTTCTGTTTACGTAAATTCACAATAGTCCAAGACCAATATTTTACAGCAATAGCCTTTAGTGCAAATTTATTTAGAGATAACACAAAATGGAATTCGACGCCACTGGTCTTTAACATCTTAATAGGCACTATATCTATTTGGGATCTGGGTGTTGTACAAGAAATCCCAACAGATAGCCACAATAACTTGCCGACAGAACACAAAGAGCCTTGTTTAGAGGCATTTCCTATACAAGAGATACAAGAAAACTGACAAAAAAATGAGCATATTTAACAAGTTATTCAAAAAGAAAGACCAAGTCACTATTGGAGGCGTGGAGGATTTCATGTTGCTAATTCGCGTATACTACCAAGCAACAATAGCAGCACAGATTGGAATAAATAACCTTGCAGCATTGCCTGACCTTAGGATTTTCAAGCAAACCTACCATGTCACAACTTTAAACAACAAACTGGGACTAGCTGAAAAAAAGCAATGCCAAAAAATGCTTCAAAGCATCTATCATATCAGCGACAATTTCTTCAAGGAAATAGACCTCAGCATAAAGAAAAGATGTCGCAATATACAGGATATTCAACCCTACCTTATACAATTCCAAGGGTTTAGCCAAGATTTCATGATGCTGATGGGCAATTTAATGCAGTGGAAGTTTCGCCTGCCCGGCTTCTTCCAAAAAGCAATTCGCAATATGGTAGAAAAGCAAGTCCACGACATAGTGACAAAGAGCGATTGGAAGGATGAGTCCGTACGTAGGGCTTGCTTGTCTGTACGTAAATACCAAGCTTCACTTGCATACAGCGAAGCCTGGATGAGCGAATATGCATATACGACTATAATGCTCGCAAAAAAAGAAAAAAGCCCTAAAAATCCAGAATAGGCATGAATCAGAATGTCACATCAATGCTTTCAAGACTTGAGACCCGTACACGACAACTTATGTTGGAACACGACAAGCTCAAGCGACAACTGGCGGAAACCAAGCAACAACTTTCCATACAGCAGCAACTGTGTGGCCATTTGGAAGAAGAGAAACGCAATTTAGAGGAAAAATACGCCAGACTTAAAATGGCCCGAATGATAGACATGGCTGATGATGACAATTTGAAAACTACACGCCAACGCATCAACAAGATGATAGCATCAATAGACAGATGCCTCGCAACAATGAAAGCACAATAGCAACAAGAATGGACGACAAACAGAAAATAACCATACGCTTTGGTTCATGGGACTTGCCTATGAATGTACTTCGCAAAGACGAACACCTTTATAGGGAAGCGGAGAAGTTGATGAAAGAGCGATATACCTTCTATACAAGTAGCTATAAAGGTTTGGCAACAGAGCGCTACATGGTAATGTGCATGTTGGACATTGCAGTTAGGTTGCAACATGCTTTGGAAAACAACGACAACAATGATATCATCGAAAGGCTGAACCCTCTCATCGAAGATATCGAAAAGATACTGAAAGAAAAACAAAATTAGTACTTATACATTATTATATATAATACATTTTAACCTAATTCATTAAAAACAACATGATCGAAATAATAATCGGAGTAGCCTGTGGCCTTGTTCTGGTAGCTGCCTGGTGGGCTGTCTGGTACTTTGTAGTAGTACCACAAAAGCAGCAGAAAATGGAAGCTGAGATTCAAAAGGAAGCTGAAGTCATCAAGCAGAAGAAACTTTTGGAAGTTAAAGAGAAATTCCTTTCCAAAAAGAATGAATTGGACAAGGAAATACACCAACGCAACCAACAAATTCAACAGGCAGAGAATCGCAACAAACAACGTGAGATTAGCCTAAACCAGCGACAGGATGAACTTAACCGCCGCAAGCAGGAATCTGAAACTTTACGCGTTCGTCTGGATCATCAGATGGCTATGTTAGAAAAGAAGGAAGAAGAACTGGATGCACGTCAAAACGACTTGATAAATCAGGAGCGTTCAAAGTTGGAAGAACTTTCTGGACTTTCTGCAGAAGAAGCCAAGCAACAACTCATAGACTCCCTTAAAGATGAAGCCCGTACTAATGCACAAGCCTACATTAACGAGATTGTGGACGAGGCAAAGCTTAATGCCAATAAGGAAGCCAAGCGAATCATTATTCAAAGCATACAGCGTGTCGCAACAGAAACCGCAGTAGAAAATAGCGTTACCGTTTTTCATATTGACAATGATGAGGTCAAGGGAAGAGTTATTGGACGTGAAGGACGTAACATACGAGCACTGGAAAATGCAACTGGTGTGGAAATAGTTGTAGACGACACTCCAGAAGCAATTGTCATAAGTGCCTTTGATCCTGTTCGCAGAGAAATTTGCCGTCTAGCATTACACCAACTTGTTTCTGATGGCAGAATACATCCAGCACGAATAGAAGAAGTGGTTGCCAAAGTGAAAAAACAAGTTGAAGAAGAAATTCAAGAAACCGGCAAGAGAACTGCTATTGACTTGGGCATACATGGTCTTCATCCAGAACTGGTACGTATTATCGGCAAAATGAAATATCGTAGTTCATATGGCCAAAACCTTCTCCAACATGCTAGAGAAACAGCCAATCTCTGTGCCGTAATGGCAAGTGAACTAGGTCTGAATCCAAAGAAGGCCAAACGTGCAGGTCTATTGCACGATATAGGTAAAGTGCCCGATGAAGAGCCTGAAATGCCACACGCATTATACGGAGCAAAGTTGGCTGAAAAATATAAAGAGAAGCCAGACATCTGCAATGCTATCGGTGCACACCACGAAGAAACGGAAATGACTTCACTTATAGCCCCAATTGTACAAGTGTGCGATGCTATCAGTGGAGCACGTCCTGGAGCACGCAGGGAAATCGTAGAAGCATATATCAAGAGATTGAAGGATTTGGAAAATATTGCTATGTCATATCAAGGCGTTACTAAGACCTATGCCATACAAGCCGGCCGTGAACTTAGAGTCATAGTTGGAGCAGACAAGATTGACGACAAGCAGACAGAAAAACTCTCTGGAGAAATAGCCACAAGAATCCAGAATGAAATGACATATCCTGGTCAAGTAAAGATTACGGTTATACGTGAAACTCGTTCAGTAGCATACGCAAAATAAAATAATATGATTATTGCTGTTGATTTTGACGGAACTATAGTTACCCATGAATATCCAAAGATAGGCAAGGAAATACCGTTTGCCATTCAGACATTAAAAATGCTCAAAAACGATGGACATCATCTAATATTATGGTCCGTACGTGAGGGGCAACTTCTTGAGGATGCCGTCAAATGGTGTAGCGAGCGTGGTGTAGAGTTCTATGCGGTTAATAAAGATTACCCTGAAGAGGAAAAGGCAAACAACAATCATTTTTCAAGGAAGTTGAAAGCTGACGTGTGGATAGACGACCGTAATGTAGGAGGACTACCTGATTGGGGTACTATTTATCGTATAATCAAGGAGAGAAAAACATACGAAGAGGTGCTCAATGACAATATTCCTGCAGAAGAGCATATCTGCAAAAAACGTAAATGGTGGCAGTTTTAGTTAAATAGCTTATTAATACTATAATATAAACAGATATGAAAAAATGTTTATTCTTCATGAGTACAATGTTACTCTTGGTAGCAAGCATGCTGACTACCAGCTGCGTAAGTAAAAAGAAACTAGTCTATTTCCAAGGTGCAGACACACTCTATGCTACTGCTCAGAAAATTTCACAACAATATGAAATGAGACTGAAGCCGGCTGACCAGATTCTTGTAAAGATTACTACAACCGATAGTCCCGAACTTCTACAAATATTTGCAAGAGACATCACAATGGGTTCGCTTGCTACTTCTCAAACCTACAATCAGGGTGGAGGTTTGTCTAATGCATACGGATATACTGTTACAAACGATGGTTATGTTATTCTTCCTGCTGTAGGCAGAGTGTACGTAGACAACATGACTTGTGAAAATGCAGCAAGAACTATTGAAAATAAAATCAAGGAGCTGCAAATCATTCAAGAACCCGAGGTAACTGTGCGTCTGTTAAATGCACGTGTCACAGTTGTTGGTGCTGTAAAAGGCCCCAGGAGCGTTAGTCTAACAAGTGAACGTAATACCATCATTGATGTTTTGGCTCAATGCGGCGATCTCGACGTCACATCTCTTAGACAAAATGTAAAGTTATTTAGAGAAGTCAATGGCCAACGTCAAATGTACACACTTGACCTTACAGACGTAAATATCTTTAACAATCCTGCTTTCTACGTGGAGCAAAACGACATGATTTATGTAGAGCCCAACAAGAGTCTCGGTGTAAAGAGCAGTGCATTCTACACATTCCTCAGCGCCGGTGCAAGCATTCTTGGTCTTGCATCCAGTATTGTTGCCTTGGTACTAACTATCAAGGACTCTAAATAAAGTTGGTTTATAAAACTTTTAGCCTTTATATTGAGGATGTGTCGTCACATCCTCTTTTTTTTATGAAATTTGGTTTGCTCAAAGTCGTTTATTTCATATAAACAATAAAAGAGGAAATGTTTTTTGACACTTCCTCTTCAAACTGTACGCCCTCAGGGGCTCGAACCCTGGACCCATTGATTAAGAGTCAATTGCTCTACCAACTGAGCTAAGGACGCATTAAAATAAGTTTTGTCTTATTTTTACGCTGCAAAGGTAGCGCTTTTTTTTCATACCACAAAACAATATTGCTTTTAATTTTGGTTTCAAGCATATTTTGGAAACAAAATACGGTATTTACTAATCACCGCACTGGTATCATTGATATAAAATTGCCGGCAAGGACTGTTAACCAACCTGCTATCTGTACTCTAATCTTGCCAGATAATCATAATGCTCTCCATCGATGCACTTTTCGCAACGGAAACCATACTGCTCTGCATACATTGACAGGGTCTCAAAGTCTATGTAGAGCCAGTCAAACGTCTCACCCTTGATATTGCGGTACTGCATGCGATAATCAATTTCTCCATAGTAGGCACCGGCAAGATTGATGTCGAAAGAACCGTCCTCGTTCTCGAAGACATAGCGTATATCGGACGAGTCAAGCAATACCTGTCCACCAGGAGCAAGCAGTTGTTTTATACGCATGAAGAAGTCGGGCAATCGCTCTATTTTGCCAACTATACCTATACCATTCATGGCCATGAGTATGGTATCAAACTTCTCATCAAAAGTCTTGTCGAAGAAATTCAACACCCTTGCATCTATACCACGTTGCTTCATCACCTGTACGGAAAGTTCGGAAATATCTATTGCCAATACATCCTTTCCCATTTTCATAAGCTCTGTGGCATGGCATCCCGAACCAGCACCAACATCAAGCACACGTCCACGGCATAGACGAAGTGCTTCCTGCTCCTGAGGTGGCATATCATCAAAGGATCTGAAAAGTGTTTCCACGGGAATCTCGTCCTCATAGAACTGACTGGAAAACACCCTCAACTTTGCCGCCTTACCCTTGGCATAATACTCCGCTATGGCACTCCCCATAGGGTCCTTGGCTATGTTTATTGTATTATTCATTATAAAAGTTTCATGCTTTAGCAAATCCTTAACTACTTGCAAAGATAAGCTTTTATACATAAACTGCAAAACAAAATAACACTCTGTCTTTGCTCACCTTAAAAAAGAATTATTCACTCAAAAAGGATAATATAATGCTTCCTGATATTTTTACCAGATATTTACTTCGCTTATTGATAAAAAATACTAACTTTGTCAATGAGAAAAATACATATTTATCATATATCATGAGACATAACAACGTTTTAAAGCTCAGGAATCTTATGAAAAAGGGATTAGCTTTGTCCACCCTGATTCTTTGTGGCACCATGACATCCATGGCACAGCATAGCCGTGGCATAGGTGTATATCCTGGTAATCCAAATGAATTCTTTGGTCCTAAAATAGAGAAGGACAATGAGTATCGCAATCTGGCCCTGCACCGTGCAGTATACCAGTCTGGAGCACATGATCTCAATCTCACTGCTCAACTTCTTACAGATGGTGTGATTGCCAACAACCAGCCTGCTTATCTGGAAGTGCTGACAAATGGTAAACCTCTGCCACACAACGAGCGAAAACTGACCATCAACAACAGCGAATGGTCGCGCATACCAGTAGAGGGCAGTACAGCAACTCTAACATACCGATGGTCTAATATGGACATAGAGGCTGACGAGGTGATTGTAGAAGGTTTCGTGGCATACGACCAAGACAAACCCTTCGAGCATTACTCCATGCAATGCGAGGTCATGGGTGCCAAGTCACATACCTTTACACTAAAGAGCGACACCTTGCCAGGACGACCCCGCAGAAGAAAGGTAATCAACGACCCCAACAAGCAGACCGAGGAAGCCACAGCCATGGCACGCGAACTGAAGGAGACCTTCAAACTGAAGGGAAAGCGCACCTTCAATTCCGTTGAGCTGACCTTCCGCCAGAACAATGCATTCTATTGGTCCATCAAGGAGGTTACCTTCATGCGCAAAGGCAAGGCCGTTCGCACTATCTTCCCTGCACAACAATTTACCAGCGTTTGGAAAGCAGAGAAGAAAGATTGGGCTTATGTCGACCTCGGCACCGTGGCAAACATCGAAGAGGTACGTCTGCATTGGCTCAACGATGGTAACAATGGTATCCTTGAAATCTCTGACGATGCCAAAAACTGGAAACCCTTTGCCGTGCAGACAAATAGCAAGCAGAATGATGGCAAGGTGCAGGTGGTAAAGCACAGGGCTTCTGCACGCTATGTCCGCGTGAGCAACACCGATGCTGCTTGTCTCAGCGAGATAGAGGTATATGGTCGTGGTGGCGTAAAGGCCGTGGCACATGCCGAACAGGGATGGAATAAAGGTAAATACATGCTCAATGGAGGCAACTGGACAATATGTCCCATCAGCAACCCCACACTCAAGTCTGAGCCTATAGGTCCCGAAATAGTTGCCACAGTACCAGCTACCGTACTATCCAGCTACTACAATGCCGGTGCCTTGCCAGACCCCAACTTTGATGACAACCTGTCCATGATATCTGAGTCGTTCTTCAATCGCGACTTCCTATACAAACGTACATTCCATGTTCCCTCAAAGATGAAAGGCAGACGTATACTGCTCAACTTTGACGGCATCAACTGGAAGGCCATCGTGGTGCTCAACGGCAAGCAAGTGGGTAAGATAGAAGGTGCCTTCATGCGTGGACAGTTTGACATTACCGACCATGTAAAGGATGGTGAGAACGAACTCTGTGTCTACGTGGAGAAGAATGCTAACCCTGGTGCACGCAAGACCAAGACTGGAGAGAATACCAGCTTCAACGGTGGTGTGCTGGGTGGAGACAATCCCACCTTCCATGCCACTATAGGTTGGGACTGGATAACCACCATCCCTGGTCGTGAAGTGGGTATATGGAACGATGTCTACCTCACCTCCACCGAGGCAGTGACTATCTCCGATCCCATAGTGAATACCACCATCATCGACGGCAAGGCAACAATGACTCCTTCGGTCTTCGTGAAGAACCATCTGGCCACTCCTGTAAAGGGTATTCTGCGAGGCAACATTGGCGATATCTGCTTTGAGAAGGAGATAACACTGGCTGCTTCCACCGAGGCCGAGATAACCTTCTCTCCCGAGGAGTACAAGCAACTGGCCAATCAGCACATGAAACTATGGTGGCCCAATGGTTATGGCAAACCCCATATGTACCGTGCATCATATACCTTCCACACCGAACAGGCTAAATCTACCGCACATACCAGTTACTTTGCCGGTATACGCGAGGTGACATACAAGGACGAGATGTCTCGCCTACAGCTATATATCAATGGTCAGCGCTTCATTCCTCTGGGTGGAAACTGGGGCTTCTCGGAGAACCACCTCAACTATCGTGGACGCGAATACGACATTGCTGTAGACTACCACAAGCAGATGAACTGCACCATGATACGCAACTGGGTGGGACAGACAGGCGATGAGGAGTTCTATGAGGCTTGCGACCGCCATGGTATCATGGTATGGCAAGACTTCTGGTTGGCAAACCCTGCCGATGGTCCTAATCCTCACAACGAACCCATGTTCATGGCCAATGCCAACGACTATATGCGTCGAATACGCAAGCATCCCAGCATAGCCCTGTATTGCGGACGCAACGAGGGTTATCCTCCCGAAACACTCGACAAGCAGTTGGCACAACTCGTACAGAAACTGGCACCAGGTGCACTCTATTTCCCAAGTTCTGCCGACGATGGTGTCAGCGGACATGGTCCTTATCGTGCACTCCCTGTAAAGGAGTACTTCGAGATACAGACAGGCAAACTGCACTCCGAACGTGGTATGCCAAATATGCCTAATTTCGAGAGTCTACGTCGCATGCTTGCTCCCGAGCATCTGTGGCCTCAAAACGAATTCTGGGGCAAGCACGACTTCACACAGAAGGGTGCACAGTACGGCTCCACCTTCAACCAGCTCCTGGCCGAGCGCTTTGGAGAGGATAGGGTATATGCCGGCAAGATGCCCGCACGCCTGGGCACTCATCCTGCCAAGGCATACACCGCCCTGGCACAGTGGCAGAACTACGACGGCTATCGTGCCATGTACGAGAGCGCCAACCTTGACCGCCAGGGTCTCATCATCTGGATGAGCCACTCATGCTGGCCATCTATGGTATGGCAGACCTACGACTACTACTTCGATCCCACAGCAGCATTCTTCGGCATCAAGAAGGCATGCGAACCCCTGCATGTTCAGTACAATGCCTCCACCGCACAGGTGCAACTAGTCAATATGATGAAGCCTGCACAGGACATCAAGGTAATTGCCACCATGTACGACCTGCAGGGCAAGGAGGTTTGGAAGAAGGCTGCTTCAGCACACCTGCCTTCCGACTCCACTGTCAACTGTTTTGAGGCACTTTCTCCCGATACCACCAAGTCGTTCATGCTACGTCTGGAAGCTATATCCGAACTAAACAACGAGATTCTCTCTACAAATACTTATTTCCTTTGGGGCAATGAGTCAAGCAAGGAACTTGCATCTGTAGATATAGCGAAGGTGGATGTGAATATTATGCATAAACCCACTATACAAGTAGTCTTGACCAACACCGGTGACACTCCTGCCCTGATGCTGCGTCTGAACCTCTGTGGTGATGATGGCGAGCAGATTCTGCCAGTGAAATATTCCGACAACTATTTCCATCTCCTGCCAGGAGAGCGCAAGACCGTCACCATCCGGTGGAGCCAGTTCGACACCCGAGGCACCGACCTCCGCCTCAAGGTTTCGGGCTACAATGTGAAGGAGTCTATATTCTAAACGGGATTGGAGAAACGTTTTATGGAATGCAATATAACCCCCAATCCCCGCACCGTCCACAAACAGGACCGGTACGGGGATTGGGGGTGATTATAATTCTGCTAAAAACGCAATGTAGTATTTAGCATTACCGAAAGAGGCTGTAGATGATAGTCTGTGAAACTCTCTGTCATGTCTGCGACAGTAAAGGTATAGTAATGGCGTGTATTCAGCAAATTGCTGGCACGAAGTGTAAAGTCCAGTTTCCTTATCTTATATCTTAGGTCTGCACTGAGGAAGAAGTTATTCTTCTTGTCAAGTTGGCTATCGTACTGGTGCGATGCATTGAATGTGAACCATAGTTTGTTTCCAATGATAGTAGTATTGAGCAGTAACTGATTACTATCTTTTCTTTGGATTCTTGTTGAACTTATATGCTACGCGAAACATTGCATAGCGTGGCATACAAAGTTGCCATGTCTCGATTCGTCCCTGACCATTGACAACATAACGAGTATTGGATATTTGATTGAGGATGTCAATGGCATCTAGCTTAACAATGAGTTTCCCTTTTAAAAAAGGTCTTGAAACGGAAGCATTCCATACCAATTCGTCTGTATTCATGGATGATTCTTTGTAACCACGTCTGCTGTACATTTTCAAGTCGCTTGATAATTGTATCTTCCATGGAAGAATGTACTGACCACTAATGCCATAACTATAATCAAAAGCGAAGATGTCATTATAGTTTTTTAGCTCACGCTTTGTTACATTCCACGCAAAATCGCCAATGGCCTCCAATCGCAAGCTTCCCTTATTGTATGAAAGCGTCAGATTTTGCGAGGTGATATGATGACTCACTTGGTTCTGTACGCTTGTGGTAAAACCTTCCACTCTCGTAAGGTCAACATTATGTATATAGTCATAGGCGGTCTTACCTCTTAAAATCAAAAGCTTATCTGAGTCCAAGTAACGATTGAAGTTGACACTGGTCTTGCTATTCCAATTCCCTTTGACATTTTCAGGTCGGTAGGTGTAAACGCCTGTTGTGGAATTGTAGGTAAAGCCATTGGCTACTAGATTATCGAGAATGTTTATGTCAGCTTCTAACCAACAGGCAGAACCAAAGCGTCCTCGCATCACCTGAAGATGAAAGTGATGTCGCATGGAGCGTTTCAGATCTGGATTGCCATTTGTAATAGCAAGAGGATCTGAGGTGTCTTGTATATCCAACATTTGTTCAAGCGCTGGAGTAGATGATTTGCTGTCATAATTAAATCTGACGTCTATTCTTTTTTTATTGTTGGGGCGATATTGAAAATATGCCATGGGTTCTATCAGCCAATATCCACGTCGAATATCATGCCACATATTAGAGCGCAGGTGTTCGGCGTTTTCTCCCTTATACATAATATTAGCACTTACACCATACAGAAGGGTATGGCTCTTCGTATTCAGTGTACGTTTAATGGCAAGACATGTGTTATGTATTTGAGTCGAGTTACGATTCTTGTAGGTATTATTCACGTCTATTGTTTGTTGGTATTCCATCTGTGAGGGCAGAATGCCAAAGTCAAGGCTGGATCCAATCTGGTCTAGTCGATAAAGAGGATTGTCTGTTTCAACATATTGATGGGTATAATTATATCTGATACTAAAATACCAACTGTTGTTAAAATTAAACGTATAAGAGGCATTGCCACCATAGGAATAATTGTAGTGGCTATTAGGACTATATCGATCCTGCCTGATTTCTGCCAGATTATTATCTGCGTAGGTTAGGTCGTACCGGCTGAACAAGTCTCGTTTTCCCTTGCAATAATTACCCAGAAGGGTGAATGAAAGGTCGTCTCCCCATGGCAATGTCTTATCCCATGTGATTTCTTGTCCAAGTTCGAGAGATGTCTGCTGGTATCGAGTTTGATTCAGAACCTTGTTAATGTTTATCCCACGCAAACCTGCAGAAACAGGTGAGGAGAACATAGAGTCCAGAATTTGCTTGCATGATCCGTATGCCGAAGGATCTGATAGAAATGTTGCTGAGCGTGATATTCCGTCCGTATTCTGCTTCATGTAGTTTGCACTGGTTTCGGAAATAAGGGATATTTTACTGAATTCTAGTTTATTGCCGAGCGATGTGGTAAATTCATTATTACGGCTTACCTGCTGAGTTCTACTGAATATACTTCCTTGTGACAGGAAGGTTTCCTGAGAGGTTCGTGTTTCATCTCTATCATTACCCCAACTGACAGTTGCTTCTACATTCACTGCGTACCGTCCATGCTTGTCATCGATGCTGAGACTACCGCCCAACATCTTTATTGCTTTTTCCCCAGTCTGGGTTCTTGAATTATCGCGCCACCCTTCCGCACCAGGCTGTCGAATATCATTTATGTTGTTTGCTCCACCAAAAAGCACTAAGCGTGAGTTATCCGTAAAACGCAACCCAAACAAGCGTGCCAGCCATCGCTCGTCTGTTCCACCGCCAAGCTCAACATTTGCAGTATACCCTATGGAGTATTCTTGCTTCATCTCCACATCCATCACATAGTCCTTCTCACCTGTATCACGATGCTTCATTTGGCTGGTTGGTACATCCTTCTCATAGAATTTCAGTTTATTGACCACATAGTATGGCAGATTGTCCAACATCACGCGGTTTTTGCCCTTAAAGAAATCCTTACCGTTGAGCGTCAGGTAATCCACCTTGCGACCATTCATATAAATGGTTCCATCTTCTTTCAGTTCGGCACTAGGTATCTGAGCGACCAAAGCATCCAGCATTGAACCCTCTGGTATTTTGAACGCTTGGGCATCTACAACAATGGTATCACCTCTGTAAGCGAGTTGTACGCGTGTGGCTGTTACAGTAACCTCATTTAACGTCGTTTCCTTCATTTTGCGTTTCATAAGCAATTCGGGAAATTCGAAATCAGACACACGAGATCGAACCTTCATTTCCACTCTTACCACTGAGGTTTCATAGTCAGGATGTTCTGCCTTCACTAAAAAGGTTTGTGGTTTCTTGGCAGCTGTATTTGACCATAAAGCAGTATTTGTGTTATATATGTATCTGGTACGCATTGTGTCTATGAGCACCCCATTGCTATCAGTCAAAGTGATAAATACATCTGGAATGCCATGACGTGTAAAGGAGTCACTAACGTGTTGTGAAATGTATATTGAATCACGTTCTGCAGCAAATATACATAACGACTGAAGACAACACAGGATAATCAATGTTCTAAGTTTATTCATAATTTTTATTTAACCACATTAGAATCTGAAGTTCCAGAATATGTATTCGATTTGACTATCTTTTTTTGAATAAAGATATGGATTTATCACAATGAATTCGAATTCACTGCAAATGTCGTGTCTTTTAATGTAATGTCCAAAAATGGTAACTAATACAGATTTTGATATGCTATGGCCAGCATTTGCGAATCTAAGATACTTTCGTTATAAAGCACCTTTGTTGCATATAGTAATGCAGAATCCAATTCGTTTGTCATGTGATAGAAACATGAAATGTGGCTATAAGCATTTGAAATGTTTTTTTTATCACCGATCAATTCTGCGTTTCTAAGCACCTTGTAGAAATGATTTTTAGACTGAGGATAAAGGCCTGCATTCAGAGATATAATCCCCAAAAAGTCTTCTACAACACATTGCCAATATGGGTTGATCTTGTCTTTCATTTCTCTACTGCAAGCTTCAAAATGTGAAAAAGCTTCTTCTACATCTTTTGCATCAAATAGGTATAACGCATGAAGAATGTCATGCATTATTTTTTGCTTAGAACCAGGCTGCGCATCTATATGAAATACAATCTCGTGTATCGAATCTGTTAAACTCCGATTTTTCACATAATACGTTTCCGCCCAAACCAAATCGTACTCTGGTTTTATTTTTGCATCTTCCAGAGCATCTTTTCTAATGTCCTCCAATATAGCAAACGCACTATCTGGAGCAACGACAGCCAAATCCTCTGCTCTTTTTATTTCCTCTTTCACGTTAGATGAACATGCTGTTATGAACATCAAGCAAAGCAATGTGAAAGCTATATGTATAAGTGGGTTATTCTTCATAGAGTCAAAATGGTAAATAAGGATTTACTTGCTCTTTTGAAAAGCACACCTTATTATAATATAAGAATAGAATTACTTTCTGCCAGAAAGAATAATCTTAAGGGATGTTCTATAAATTCATTTTCCATTAGCGATTAGTCAGAACCTCATTAAGGCTACCGCTAATGTGTTATTGTTTTCGCAAATTCAGCAAAACTTTTTCTATTTTTTACGCAAATTTCAATGTTTTTTTGGTGGTGGGGGGGGTAACATGCCGAATATCAATAGTATAAACTTCAATGTTTACGCAGTTATCCACTCCTTATGGTATCTATAAATTTGTATTAAGTGTGCTATGTTGTAGGTGAGGTTTGTCATTGCAACATTCGCCCCTGCTCTATGGTGCGAATGGCATCAATAAGCGGAGTGTTCCTGAACTGGTGCGACACCTGAGCACAGATAGTCTGGACAAAAAACAACAGTATGGCCAGCAAACAGTATCTCATTCCTGCTACTCCTCCACACCGTACAGCAAACTGCCTGCCGCTCTGTACATCTTGGCATAATGTTGTTTGGATTTCCATTCCTTTCCTTCTCGTTTTTATTGTAATACCCTTCAGAAACCCGAAATGCTAACCTAAGGTACGACTTTTTTCCGCATATTCACATCTTTTAACGCAAATCTGCCATTTTCAGGCAAAAGACTCCATGTTTCAGGCAAAGGCCTCAACTCGCCAAAGCAAAGGCCTCAACTCATCAAAGTAAAGGCCACCATGTACGACCTGCAGAGCAAGGAGGTTTGGAAGAAGTCTGCTTCAGCACACCTGCCTTCCGACTCCACTGTCAACTGTTTCGAGGCTCTTTCTCCCGATACCACCAAGTCGCTCATGCTACGTCTGGAAGCCGTGTCCATGCTGAACAACGAACTACTCTCCACCAACACCTACTTCCTCTGGGGCAATGAGTCAAGCAAGGAACTTGCAACCGTAGGAATAGCAAAGGTGGATGTAAGGCTTATGTTTAAACCCGACATGCACTTCGTTATCACCAACACCGGTGACACTCCTGCCCTGATGCTGCGTCTGAACCTCTGTGGTGATGATGGTGAGCAGATTCTGCCAGTGAAATATTCCGACAACTATTTCCATCTCATGCCAGGAGAGCGCAAAACAGTCACAATCAAATGGAAAAAGCAAGACGCCCGTGGCACAAACCCCGCACTCCACGTTTCAGGTTTTAACGTAAAGGAGTTTATACCAACATTGTAGAAGTTTTGAACGGAACACAAATCAATGGCCTTGTAAAGGCACCGCGGTGAAAATCATTTTTACCACGGTATAAAGACAAAGTAACCGCGGTGAAAATTGATTTCACCGCGGTGCGTTATAGAAGGCAGTATAATGTCATCAGCATCCACCTATCTTTTCTTTGTCTGCCTGCTAAACTTGTATCCGATAGGTCAGCAAATATATCTCATTTATCGTCCTCCAACACATCGTACAGGAAACTGCATGCCACCCTGTACATCTTGGTTATTCCAACTGCTTGCAATAGTTGACACCAAGCAGGTCATACAACTTCTTCAAGCGTGGCAGACGCTTCTTGAAGTAATCAAAGTTCTTCTGCTCTGGATTACACCACTGGACCTCGCAGGAAGCACCAAGTCTTGGCAGAAGCTGATAGAAAGCATGCTGGGGATATGCAACGTGCTCTGTCCAGAGATTTACCTGAGGACCAAGGATGAGTCTTTGCTGCTCATTGGTAAGGCTATCTGGTATAAGAGGCTCGAAAGAATATATCTTGCTGGCAGATACAATATAGCTGTCTGTAGTACGTGGTTGCTTGCCAAGATCCTTCAACTGGGGATGGTCGATGTAAGAATACACATTGGGGCTCATGATTACTCTGTGTCCCTGACGAGCTGCTGCTATTCCACCCTTTATTCCACGCCATGACATAATGATGGATTCGCCGGAAAGACCGCCTTCAAGAATCTCATCCCAACCGATAATAGCACGTCCACGCTCCTTCATGAAGGTTTCTACCTCGCGGTTAATGTAACTCTGCAACTGGTTCTCGGGAGTGTGCTTGCCATCGTTCTTCAGGCCCAGTTCCTTTATCTTTGCCTGACATGTTGGACACTTCTGCCAACGGTGCTTGGGACATTCGTCACCGCCTATATGTATGTATTTAGATGGGAAGACATCACAAAGTTCGCCAAGTACGGTCTTCAAGAATGTCATCGTCTCGGGGTTACCTCCACAGAGAACCTCACTGCTTACACCCCAATAGGTACGTACGGGATATGGGCCTCCTGTGCATCCAAGATGTGGGAATACATGCAAAGCACTCTGCATATGACCGGGAAGGTCTATCTCGGGAACTACATTGATATAGCGCTCAGCGGCATAGCTAACAACCTCGCGGCACTCCTCTTGAGTATAATATCCTCCATAGGGAGTGCCATCATAGACACCAGAATTGCCAGGGCCTATGACCGTTTCAGCACGCACACTTCCCAAGGGAGCAAGGCTTGGATATGCCTTCACCTCGAAACGCCATCCCTGGTCTTCAGTAAGATGCCAATGGAATTGGTTACTGCCATGCAGAGCCATTACGTCAAGGAACTTCTTTATGAACTCTACGGTAAAATAGTGTCTTCCGCAATCCAAAAGCACGCCACGATACTCAAAACGTGGTTCGTCGAATATCTCGGCATAGGGAAGTTCCACCTTGTCGGCATTCTTGACAATAGGAAGTGATTTGCGCAAAGTCTGGGCTGCACGGAACAGGCCTATAGGCTGGCGGGCAATGATGGCAATGCCCTTCTTGTCCACCTTTATCATATATGCCTCCTTTTGCTGCTCTGTAAGGTCTGATTCCACCTCACCCTTGGCCTTAGGATAGTCAAGGGTCATACGTACGGCAGCCTTCTTGTCGGTTGGAGTAAGCTTTAGACTGATACCTGTAGTCTCCTCAACCCACTGACGGAAAAACAACACATTCCTGTAAACTTCCTCATTGGAAGCATCAAACGACACTCCCATACCGTTTTTCAGTACAAACACATTGGCAGAGTCAACCTTCACCTCCTTGGGCAAGGGGATGACATCATACTCAGCACGCTGGGCATTGGCAGAAAGAGTGCCTGCAATGACCAAGGCGATAAAAAGAAAGAAAGAGAGTTTCTTCATAGTTTTATTATATAATGTATAGATTTCAGTCGCTCAATTCATTTATCCATCCGACCATATCACTGAGCACCTCCTCGGATATAGTTTCTTCTATTGCCCCGTAATTCAAGGCCGTGGCAGGGGTGCAGTGCTGGAAAAGGTGGTTGAGGGATTCGTATTCCATGATGATGTTCTTGGAGTTTGCAGGCAGATTGTCCCTGATTACGGGTATGTTGTCCCTACTCAGTACCTGAAGATCAAGGGTTCCGTTCAAAGCCATTACGGGACATGCAATCTTTCTTATTGCCTCGGCAGGACTATAACGCAAGAACCATGTAAACCACTCACCACCGGCTGAAACGCACTTTGAAAGGTTTGTCTTTAAAGCGCCTGGCAAAGTGAGGTTCTCAGCATTACACAAGTCCTCTGTGTACCTGACAGGGTCGTTGATTTCCTTACCCTCTACACGGTCCTTATACAATATTCGCAATGCCTTGGCATAGTTACCGATAATCTCCTGTGGTACACCCTGTTGTCGCATCATAGCCTCGTTCTGCCCCACTATGACATCAATGCCGTTAGCGGCACTTCCGGCAAGTGAAACAAGGAAGTCAACACTCTTTTCCGCTCCCAGCATGAAGGCTATGGTACCTCCCTCGCTATGTCCTATTATACCAACCTTCCCGAACTTGTTCAGTTTACGAAGATAGGATATACCGGCCTTTGCATCTGCAAGGTTATTCTGCGTTGTCGTACCCAGGGTGGGGCCTGTGGATTTTCCTATTCCCCTATCATCGTACCTTAAGGAAGCAATGCCATGACGTGCAAGGTAATCCGCTATAACAAGGAAAGGCTTGTGGCCGAAAATCTCCTCGTTTCTATCCTGACCTCCACTTCCTGTAACCATAAGGACAACAGGCGTCTGCTTCTTTGACGAGGCATTGTAATTTATAGGATATGTCAATGTTCCTGACATTACTGCACCTTCTGCCTCATTACTGAACAACACTTCCTCTGTCTTATAGGCATAAGGTGCATTGGGGGTCTGAGGCCTTTTCAAAATGGATTTACCTTGTTTGAGATTCAAATCAAGGACTGCTCCGTTTTGGGAAAACTTGCCTTCGATGCTTTCGGCTGACAACTTGCGACCTCTATAAACGGCCCTTAAAGCCGGAATGGATATGTTGAGACTATCGGAGTCGTTCTTCAATACACTGATGGGAATGTTCTTGGCGCCCTGTTCAGGTACGTCCATTGTACCAGTAAATGTGCCATCGGGTAATGTCTTTATGCTAAACTCTATATGAAGTTTGTTGATACCCATAGACAACTCGCCCGTCCAACTGGCAGATGACTCCGATTTCTGCGCATGGGAACATAGTGAGGAAAAAAGCACAACTATAATATAAGATATCAGTATCCTAAACATATCCTTCGTTGTATAAGTCAATAATGCAAGTAAATATATTTTACTATTTCTCGGTAATGGCTATGCAAACCTGATCCTGGAAGTTACGGCCAATGCTTCCCCTCTGCACACCCTGGTTTATTATACAGAAAGAGATTACGTGTCCGTTACCACCATTGGCATATCCGCTGAGCGATGATATACCGCTCACCGTACCTGTCTTGGCAAAAATATTGTTGTATGCCGATGTGCCGTGGAAGCGCTTCTTCAGGGTACCGTCCACACCTCCTACAGGCAGAGAAGGTACAAGATGGGCACGTATGTCCTGTTGCCACCATGCATATACGAGCAAGGCATTGAGCATCTGGGGGGTGATGTAGTTGTAGAGCGAAAGACCGCTGCCATCGGCTATCTTGTAACCGCTATCCTTCGGTATGCCAGCACGTTGGAACACAGATTCTATGTTAGACACCACATTCTTTATATCTCCGAACTTGCCGCCGCCAAATGTAGAAAGTTGCCAGAAGAGACTTTCCGCCAGACGATTGTCGCTATCCTTCATCATGATGTGCAGAACTTCGTTCATGTGCCATGTCTTGCGCTCGCGATATGGCATCTGAGAGGTAATGTTGTCGTCCCAGCACCAACCCTCGCCAGCTTCGTCAATGCGTGGAACATAGTTGTACTCGCCACCGAGAAGGTCGAGGGCAGATATGGCCGTAACAAGTTTCTGGCACGATGCCGGACGCATGCGGTGGTCTCCGTTTATTGTAAAGATATATTTACCATCTGTAATATCATACACCACCAATCCCAACTGGCTGCTTTGGAACATAGGCGAGTTGCAAAGTTCCAGCAGACGTGATTGCAGCCTCCCTTCCCACGTGTCAGTAGAGTATACAGGCGATGTACTGAAGTTACGGAATCCCTGTTTCAACATGGTTAAAAGCATAAGGTCATCGTCCGAAACCTTGTTGCGCTCAACATAAACCGTTCTTATCTCAGGTTCCAGCTGTATAATCTCACGCTTGGTTTTACACGACAGGAGCAGAAATACCGACAGGATGCAGAATATAGTTCTTTTCATTGGGACAAAACATAATGTGCTATACAACGGCAAATGTACATAATTTTATCAATTTACATAAAAGGCAGGCATGATAATAAGGCAAAACCACGTTAATAAAGCCGAAATCGCGGGCGCGTGCTTGCGTGTATGGGGTTATTTTCATATCTTTGTGCAGATTAAGGATACTGAATTCCGCGCACACCAGAACAAAATAAAGGCGGACACTGGATTCACGACCAAATAAAAAGGAAGTAACGAAATGATTAAGAAATTTGATTTTCTCATTATCGGAGGGGGCGTAGCAGGCATGAGCTACGCATTGAAAGTGAGCCAGAGCGGTAAGGGCAAGGTTGCCCTTGTGTGTAAAACATCGTTTGAGGAGTCAAACACCTCGAAGGCCCAGGGCGGCATAGCATCGGTGACAAACCTGCTGGTGGACAACTTCGAAAAGCATATCGAGGACACCATGATTGCCGGTGACCACATTTCCGACCCAGCTGCCGTTGAGCAAGTGGTGAAGGGAGGACCTGCCGGAATCAAGGACCTGGTACAATGGGGCGTGAACTTTGACAAGAAGGAAGACGGAGAGTTTGACCTGCACAGAGAGGGCGGCCACTCGGAATTCAGAATACTGCATCATGCCGACGACACAGGCTTTGAGATACAGAGAGGCCTGATGGAGGCTGTGCGCCAGGACAAGAACATAACGGTACTGGAAAACCACTTTGCCGTGGAGATCATCACCCAGCACCACATAGGCGTGCGTGTGACAAGGCGCACACCCGATGTGGAATGCTTCGGAGCATACATACTGAACCCCGAAACCGACAAGGTGGACACATATCTGTCCAAGGTTACCGTGGTGGCAACCGGTGGTACGGGTGCCGTATATTCCTCTACCACAAACCCCAAGATAGCCACGGGCGACGGCATTGCCATGGTGTACCGTGCCAAAGGCAAGGTGCAGGACATGGAGTTCGTGCAATTCCATCCCACCGCCCTGTACAATCCCAAAGAGAAGCATCCTGCATACCTGATAACCGAAGCCATGCGAGGATATGGAGGCATATTGCGACTGCCCAACGGAGAGGAGTTCATGCAAAAGTATGACGAGCGCCTCAGTTTGGCACCACGCGACATAGTGGCTCGTGCCATAGACAACGAGATGAAGATTCATGGCATAGAGCATGTATGCCTGGATGTGACGCACAAAGACCCAGAGGAAACCAAGAAGCACTTCCCCAACATCTATGCCAAGTGCCTGAGCCTGGGCATAGACATAACAAAGGACTACATACCCGTTTCGCCATGTGCACACTACATGTGCGGCGGCATCGAGGTTGACCTTGACGGACAGAGCAGTATCCGACGCCTGTATGCCATAGGCGAATGTTCGTGCACAGGATTGCACGGAGGCAACCGTCTGGCAAGCAACTCGCTGATAGAAGCCGTAGTGTATGCCGATGCCGCGGCAAAGCACTCTATAGAAATGGTGGACGGATACAAATTCAACGAGAATATACCCGAGTGGAACGACGAGGGCACACTGAGCAACGAGGAACAGGTACTCATTGCTCAGGATATGAAGGAGGTAAACCAGATAATGTCCACCTATGTGGGAATTGTGCGTAGCGACCTTCGTCTGCACCGTGCATGGGAACGACTGGATCTTCTCTTTGAGGAAACGGAACACCTGTTCAAGCGCGTTAAGCCTACCAAGGACATCTGCGAACTGAGAAACATGATAAACGTGGGTTACCTGATTACCCGCCATGCTCTGGAAAGAAAGGAAAGCCGAGGTTTGCACTATACCATCGACTATCCCAAGCACGCCTACGATAAGAAATGAAGAAAAGCATCTTTGGCACATTGCTTCAACTGGAATCAGTATTCCTGCTGATTACAGGAGCCGTCAGTCTTTTCCATAACGAGAAAGACTGGTGGGTGTTTATGGCATGTGCCGCACTGAGTTTCGTGATAGGCGGCATAACACTGAGCATAGGCAAGTGGAAAGCAAGGCATGCAAGCGAAGACCAAAGCAAATACTTCTCACGCGCCGACAGTTTCATGGTGGTGACACTTACATGGGTACTCTTCTCGCTGATAGGAATGATTCCCTACATGATGCTGGCAGGAATGAGTATAGAGGATGCCATGTTCGAAGCCATGTCGGGATTCACCACTACGGGAGCCTCGGTGATATCCGACATAGATGGACTCAGCCACGGACTTAAGTTCTGGCGATGCATAACGCAATGGATGGGCGGACTTGGTATAGTGGTATTCACCTTTGCCCTTGTGCCAACGGGCGAAATGCGCAACAACAAGATATTCTCTGCCGAGACATCGGGAATTGGTATGGACAAACTAAGCCCCAAGATAGCCACAACGGCACGGAGGCTGATGATGATATATCTGGTACTGACCATCGTTTGTGCCTTGTTCTACTATGCAGGTCCCATGAATGCCTTTGATGCCATCTGTCATTCATTCACCACAACGGCAACAGGCGGTTTCTCAACACGCACAGCAAGCATAGCGTACTACAATTCGCCATACATCGAGTATGTGGCGGCGGTGTTCATGTTCCTTTCAAGCCTGAACTTTGGCATGTTCTACTATGCCATAATCAGGAGATGGGACATAATACGTAGCAATGAGGAACTGAATGCATTCGTGAAGATAGTTCTTACCGCCGTGGTTGTGTTCATATTGCTTTTCAACTTTGCATCACATGCACCAGAAAGCCTTCATATATTGCCCATGGGATTGGAAGAGCAGTTTCGTAGTGCCCTATTCCATGTGACGAGTATCATAAGCAGTACGGGATATGCCGCCATGAAGTTCGACTACGTGTCATGGGGAGACGTTTACCTAATTCCCACCATTATGCTGATGATAATAGGTTCGTGTGCCGGCAGTACGGCAGGTGGTATAAAGGTGGTACGATTCGTGGTGGCCTTGAAAGCCATTAGAAACGAATTCATCAAGCAGCTGCACCCAAGAGCCGTACTTAGCGTAAGTCTTGGCGGACGTGTGATGGAAAACGAGAGAGTGAGACGCACCTTGTGCTTCTTTGTCATCTATGCCATAATGATCATGCTCGCCATATCGGTGATGACATTGCTGGGAATGGATTTTACAACGGCCTTCGGAAGCAGCATAAGCGCACTGAGCAACATAGGACCAGGTGCAGGATTGACAGGTCCTGCCAGCAACTACTCTATGGTACATCCAGCCATAAAGTGGCTGATGAGTTTCTATATGCTCGTAGGACGTCTGGAGATATATACCGTGCTGTTCCTATTCATGCCCAGTTTCTATAAAAAGTAAAAACATATATATGACTATACTGCACCAATCACCCATATTCGGCCCTGTAAAAAGCAGGAGGCTCGGCATATCGCTTGGCATAAACCTTATGCCTGGCGATGGCAAGTGGTGCTCCTTTGATTGTGTCTATTGCGAATGCGGTTTGAACAAGGACCATCGCCCAAGCAAACCTTTGCCTACCGTTGAGGAAATAGAATGCAAACTTAGGGAAAGGCTGGAAGCAATGAAGGAATGTGGAGAAGACCTGAACACACTGACCTTCTCAGGCAATGGTGAACCTACCATGCACCCAAAGTTTTCAGAGATAGTGGACAATGTTTTGTCATTGCGCTCAAAATACTTTCCAAAGGCAAAGGTAACGGTATTGTCAAATAGCACCCAGATACATCGTAAGGATGTTTTTGATGCACTCATGAAGGTGGACAATGCTGTGATGAAACTGGATACCGTGTCGGAAGAATATATCCGCCTTGTTGACCAGCCTACAGGACACTACAACATTAACTCCATAATAGAAAACCTTGCCAGGATGAACGGCCATGCAGTGGTGCAGACAATGTTCATGAAGGGCAATGTCAAGGACAAGGACGGAAACCTCGTCTGCGTGGACAATTGCAAGGACAAATACATAGAACCATACATAGACGCACTGAAAAGAATAAACCCCAGACAGGTGATGATATACACCCTGGACAGGGAATGGCCAACGGAAGGTCTGGAAAAGGCCGACCACGAAACTATGGACGCAATAGCAGAGAAAATCAGGAAGGCTGGATTTGATACAAGTGTAAGTTACTGACACTCTGTATAAAGGTAAAAAATAGCGGATACAAGAATGAAGAAGATACTTGTCATATTGATACTCTTGGCAACATACACTGGCATTATCCATGCCCAGGAGGATGTTGTGCAGAATATCGAGAAACTGAGCCTCGTGCATCAGGACAAGATCACTACACAAGGCGAAGGATATGCGCCTAAATTGCAAAGGTATCTCATTCTTAAACCATACATACTGGATGGTGATACCATGTACCAGTATCTCTTGCCCGAACTACCCATATATGCTCCGCTAAAGTTCAAGAACAACAGGCAAAGGAAAAAGTACAACAAACTTGTACATAACGTTAAGACGGTATTGCCCATTGCACAGGAAGTGAATGCACTTATAAAGGAGACCTACGAAACCTTACAAATGCTTCCCGACAAGAAAAGCAAGGACGAGCACATAAAGGCGGTGGAGAAGGAGATATGGAAAACATATTCTCCAAGGATGAAGAAACTAACCTATTCGCAAGGCAAACTGCTAATAAAACTCGTTGACCGAGAGTGCAACCAAAGTTCGTACGAGATAGTAAAGGCCTTCCTCGGTCCCTTCCGTGCAGGTTTCTATCAGGTATTCGCATGGACATTCAATGCCTCGCTCAAGAAGGAATACGACCCAGAGAACGACGACAAACTGGTGGAAAGAGTAGTAAGGGAAGTAGAGGCAGGAGTGCTTTGAAAGGGAGAGAGACCCACCCCCTGACCTGTCCTCGCGTCCCAATGGAGATTGCTCCCCTCACGAGGCACAGAAGCACATCGGTGCTTCTTCTGAAGACATCGTTCGCCCTGTATGGAGGGGAGTATATAGTAAAGCAAATAATAACAGTTAATGGTAACCTCTCCCTCCCCCTGCGGGAGGGTCGGTGAGGGGTCCAAAATAAAATAGAAATGAGAAAACTGAAGGTAACGGAAATGGGACGCATCTCTGCGGAGGAGTTTCAGCTGGCGGACAAGAACCCGCTGGTGGTAGTACTGGATCATGTCAGAAGCCTGTACAATGTGGGTAGCGTGTTCCGTACGGCAGATGCCATGCGCCTTGCCGGAATATGCCTTTGCGGAATAACGGCTACTCCGCCAAATGTGGAGATACACAAGACCGCCCTTGGTGCCGAAGATACCGTGGAATGGAAATACTTCAAGCAGACGGAGGATGCCGTGGAGTGGCTCAGGCAAGAGGGCTATACCATCATAGCGGTGGAGCAATGCGAGGGCAGTACCATGCTTCAGAACTTCACTCCCGACCCCAAGAAGAAGTATGCCATCATCATGGGAAACGAGGTGAAGGGTGTACAGCAGCACATCGTGGACATGGCCGATGGATGCCTGGAAATACCACAGTTCGGTACCAAGCATAGCATGAATGTTTCCGTCACCGCAGGCATGATAATATGGGATTTCATGCAGAAAAGTTATCTACATTCGTGTTGATAACTATGTTCAAAAGCCTTGTATAACCTCAATATTGATGAAGATAAAAAAAGGAAGAAATAGTTATAAACATAGCGAAAAAGGCTATAAACACGGTTATTTCCACCCTTATCAACATGGCTTTGAACAGGCTTAAAGGATAATAAAATAAAGAGTTAGGCATAATGACGGCTGAAGTTATCTACACTATCAACACCGTATCATTATCATCATACATTTAGATAATTAAAATAAAAAGGATAATAATATGAACATTAAGGAAGAAATTCGCATGATGTGCCGTGAGAAGAATGCCGTGATAATGGCGCACTACTATACGGACGGTGAGATTCAGGATATGGCAGATTTCGTTGGCGATTCTCTGGCATTGGCACAGAAGGCTGCTACCACCGATGCTGACATAATAGTAATGTGTGGCGTGCACTTCATGGGCGAGACAAGCAAGATACTTTGTCCCGACAAGAAGGTGCTTGTGCCCGACCTGGAGGCCACCTGCTCTCTGGCGGAGAGTTGTCCTGCCGACAAGTTTGCCGAGTTCGTTGCCGAGCATCCCGGTCATACCGTTATAAGTTATGTAAACACCACGGCGGCCACAAAGGCGGTTACCGACATAGTGGTTACCAGCAGCAATGCTCACGAGATAGTGGAGTCGTTGCCTCAGGACACTCCCATCATCTTCGGCCCCGACCGCAACCTGGGTGGCTATATAAATAGCATCACCGGCAGAAACATGCTCTTGTGGGATGGTGCATGCCATGTGCACGAGAAGTTCTCGGTGGAGAAGATACTGGAACTGAAGAAGCAGTATCCCGATGCCAAGGTGCTTGTACATCCCGAGTGCAAGGGAACTGTAGTGAAGCTGGCCGACAAGGTAGGTTCTACCGCCGCCCTGCTTAAGTACAGTATCAACGATTCTTCGGATACATTCATTGTAGCCACCGAGAGCGGTATCCTTCACGAGATGCAGAAGGCATGTCCCGAGAAGACCTTTATCCCCGCACCTCCAAGCGATAGCACCTGTGCATGCAACGAGTGCTCGTACATGAAACTCGTCACCATGCAGAAACTATACGATTGCCTGAAGAACGAGGCACCAGAGATACATGTCGATGCCCAGGTGGCAGAGAAGGCTATAGTATCCATCAACCGCATGCTGGAGATTTCCGAGAAACTGGGACTTTGATAAAAGGTAATTAAATGATATATTTCCTAGTTATTCTAGAAATCCTAGTTATACTAGATATACTAGTTATCCTAGACATACTAGATATACTAGAACTCCTCTAATAAAAATAAATAAAAATACACGATAAGAAATGAAAGCAGGTATTGTAGGACTGCCCAACGTGGGCAAATCAACATTGTTCAATTGTCTTTCCAGCGCCAAGGCACAGGCGGCCAATTTCCCCTTCTGCACCATAGATGCACAGTTGGGTCAGGTAAGTGTGCCCGACGAGCGTCTGACCAAGTTGGCAGAGATAGTAAAGCCTGGCCGTATAGTACCGGCCGTATGCGATATTGTGGACATTGCAGGCCTTGTGAAGGGAGCCAGCAAGGGTGAAGGCCTTGGCAACCAGTTCCTTGCCAACATCCGCGAGTGCGATGCCATCATACACGTTTTGCGTTGCTTCGACGATTCTGGCATTGTTCATGTAGACGGTAGCGTGGATTCCGTTCGCGACAAGGAAATCATCGACATGGAACTTCAGTTGAAGGACCTGGAGACACTGGAGAACCGTGCCAAGCGTGTGGAGAAGGCTGCCCGTGTGGGTGGTGACAAGGCGGCAAAGATAGAGATGGATGTAATTGACACTTATCGCAAGGTACTGCTCGAGGGCAAGAGTGCCCGCACCGTTACCTTCGACACCGAGGACGAGCAGGCAGCAGCCAAGTCACTTTTCCTTCTCACCGCCAAGCCAGTGCTTTATGTATGTAACGTGGACGACAAGAGCGCTTCCACCGGCAATGAGCATACCGCACGTGTGGCAGAGGCCATCAAGGACGAGGATGCCGAGATGCTCATCATCAGTGCACAGACAGAGGCCGACATTGCCGAGTTGGAGACCTACGAGGAGAAGCAGATGTTCCTGGAGGATATGGGTTTGACCGAGAGCGGTTGCAACCGTCTCATCAAGGCCATCTACAGCCTTCTCACACTTCAGACATTCATCACCGCTGGCGAGATGGAAGTAAAGGCATGGACCTTCCGCCGTGGATGGAAGGCACCTCAGTGTGCAGGTGTAATTCACACCGACTTTGAAAAGGGCTTCATCCGTGCCGAGGTTATCAAGTACGAAGACTATATCCACTACGGAAGCGAAGCCGCCGTTCGCGAAGCCGGCAAGATGGGTGTGGAAGGCAAGGAATATGTTGTTCAGGACGGTGACATTATGCACTTCCGCTTCAATGTATAATATGGTATGAATATACTTGGATATATTCTTTGGAATCCCGATGTGGTGGCTTTCAGCCTTGGCCCTGTGGAGGTGAGGTGGTACTCCCTTTGCTGGTGCCTGGGTTTGCTGGCCGTGTATCAGTTGATGCACTATCTCTTCAAGGAGCAGAAGTTGGGCGAGGACAAGTTCGAACCCATGTTCATCTACTGCTTCCTGGGCATACTGATAGGTGCACGCCTGGGTCATTGCCTTTTCTATGAGCCTGAGTACTACCTCTCACGACCCATGGAGATGCTCCTTCCCATGCGCAAGTTTGCCGATGGAGAATGGCACTTTACCGGTTACGAGGGACTTGCCTCGCACGGAGGCACCTTCGGCCTTATGTTGGCTATAATATTGTATTCGCGCAAGGTGAAGCTGAACCTTATGCACGTCTTGGACAATGTGGCCATCGTCACCCCCATCTGTGCTTTTGCCATACGCATGGGCAACCTGATGAATTCCGAAATCATAGGCCGTCCCACCGATGTGCCCTGGGCTTTCATCTTTGAGCGTGTGGACAACCTTCCACGTCATCCCGGCCAGTTGTACGAGGCTCTGTGCTATGCTTCGTTCTTTGTGGTGGAGTGGATAATATACCGTGCCTCGCTCAAGAAGAGTGTTGCCGACAGATATGCCTCTTCTCAGGCAGGCAAGCCTTTGTTCAACATCCGCGTGGGTTCGGGTTTCTACTTCGGCCTCTGTCTGTTCCTCATCTTCTTCTCCAGGATATTTGTGGAACTCACCAAGGAGAACCAGGTGGATTTCGAATCGGGAATGATGTTCAATATGGGTCAGCTGCTCAGCGTGCCTTTCGTGCTCCTTGGCCTTTATTGCATGTTCGGAGGCAAGTATTGCCGCAAATTGAGTGAATTCAAATAAACAAACAACCTAAATAAACTATTGTTATGATTAAACTATCAAACTTAACAGCCAAGAGAATCCCAGTTCTCCTGTTGTCAGGTTTCTTTGCACTTTGTGCCAGTTCGCAGACGGTGGGCAGCATCTACCGTATTGTGTCCAGCAACACGGGCAAGGCCATTACCAACGAAGGCAACTATAAGCCCGATGCACCCATAGTGATGGGCGATTTGGCCGAGGACGACAAGAGCCAGATGTGGGCGCTCATCAGCGACGGAACAGAGGGAAACTATGGTCTTTACAACATGGGTTCCAAGTTGAGCATTGACATGGCTTTACAACATGAAAAAGCACCTGGCAAACTTCTCCACTGGAAGCCAAACCTCAACAACCAGAACCAGGTGTTCAATATCCATTCTCCTGGCATAGCAGGTTCTGCAATTCAGCTTTTGTGTGCCGGTGACAATGGCAAGGTGCTAACCGAATACGAAAACGGCGAACTATGGATGAAGGGCGACCTGACCAGCACCAGCACCTATTTCGAACTGAAGGAAATCATCAACGTAGAGGACAACAAGGCTCCACTTCCATACTTCACCTATATTATTAAGAATGTGGGTACGGGTCTTGTCCTGTCCAATGGCGGAAGCAAGGACAACGATGCCAAGATTATCGTTGAGGAAGCCAAGGAAAAGGAATACGGTCAGATGTGGAAGCTCAGCATCCCCATGTATCAGACGGGTGCTACCACATGGTTCCAGCTCCTCAATGAGACATGCGGCAAGTGTATTGACTGTGCTTTTGAAAGCGGTGGCAAGCCCTTGCAATGGAGCCAGAGCATGGACGAATCCAAGGCCAACTGGAACCAGATGTTCGAGATTCTCGAGGTAGAGGATTTGGAGAATGTCTATAAGTTCAAGGTGGGCAAGAATGTGGGAAACATTTGGTCGCCAAGATTCGAATACCACTACCTGGCCGTAGGTGCCGACAAGCAGGTGTACCTTACCAAGGATGCTTCCAGCACCGACACACACTTCACCTTCACCAAGGTAAACAACGACAACCTGCCCCAGGGTCTCTTCTGGCAGGACGAAAAGGTGTTTGGCCAGAACAAGGAAAAGGGCCATGCCACCTACATTCCCTATCAGTCAACCGACGTGATGCGTGCCGACGAGCGCTACACCCGTGCTTGGCTCGACCCCGTTTCCAGCACTCGCTGGATGAGTCTCAACGGCACATGGAAACTGATATGGAACGTACTCGACGACACCATGCAGATGCCCGAGGAAGAGTTCTATGGCAACGATGTGGATGCCTCCAAGTGGGACGATATGGTAGTGCCTGGATGTCTGGAGATGCACGGTTATGGCGATCCTCTATATATTAACGTTAACTATCCCTTTGCCGACAATCCTCCCTACATTTCCATGAAGAGAGGCCTGGTGAACAGTGTGGGTAGTTACCGCCGCAACTTCACCCTGCCTGAGGGTTGGGACAAGGAGCGTGTGCTTCTTCACTTCGATGGTATCTACTCTGGTGCATATGTGTGGGTGAATGGCAAGTATGTTGGTTACACCGAGGGTGGCAACATGGATGCCGAGTTTGATATCAGCAAGCATGTACGTACTGGCGAGAACAACCTATCTGTGCGTGTTATCCGCTGGACAGACGGTTCCTATCTCGAGGGTCAGGACATGTGGCACATGAGCGGTATCCACCGCGATGTCTACCTGATGTCAGTACCCAAGGTGTTCGTGCGCGATCACCATATCAAGTCTCAGTTGTCAGAGGATGCCACATCGGGCAGCATGTTCGTAAACCTCACCCTGGACAACAGGGACAGCCTTGCCACAAGCAAGACCTACGAGGTTCGTCTCCTCTCTCCTGCTGGCGAAGTGATGTTCACACAGACAAGCGAAGCTACATTCCTTTCTACAGAGACTGAGAAGACTCTCTCTTTCTCCTTTGAAGGTCTCACCGGCCTCATGCCCTGGACAAGCGATTCTCCCACACTCTACACCGTGGAGGTGGTGCAGAAGGATGCTAATGGCAAGGAGGAAAGCACCTTTGCCACCAAGTTCGGTTTCAACTGTGCCAAGATCAAGAACAGCCAGTTCCTGGTAAACGGCAAGCGTGTCCTGCTCAAGGGTGTGAACACTCAGGATACTCATCCTCTGAAGGGTCGTACCATGGACATCGAAACCATGTGGAAGGACCTCACACTCATGAAGCAGAACAATGTAAATATCGTGCGTTCAAGCCATTATCCCCGCAGCCCCAAGATGAATGCCATGATGGACTTCCTGGGTATGTATCACATGGACGAGGCCGATGTGGAGTTCCACATGAACTGGAACAACGGCGGACGCATACACACCTCTCCCACATGGCGTGGCCCCATCGTTGACCGTGTGGAGCGTATGGTTCTTCGCGACCGCAACCATTCAAGCATCGTATCCTGGAGCCTTGGCAACGAGAGCGATGGTGGTGTAAACTTCACCCACGCCTACAATGCCGCTCGTGCCCTTGACCCACGACCCATTCACTATGAGGGTGCTACCCGTGCCATGACCTCTCCCACAGATATCCATAGCGTGATGTACAATTCCGTACCTCAGGTACAGAATGAGGTTGACCGTGTTGGCAAGCCCTACTTCATGTGCGAGTATGCTCATGCCATGGGTCACTCCGTGGGCAATCTCAAGGAGTACTGGGATGTGATGGAGAGCAGCAAGAACGGTATGGGTGGCTGTATCTGGGACTGGGTCGACCAGGCAATTGTTTCCTACGAGGACCAGAAGGCAGGCAATCTGAAGGTGAACGGCTACAACAAGTACCGCAATGGTAACGACTATCCCCAGGCACCCCACCAGGGCAACTTTGTGAACAACGGTATTATCACCGCCGACCGCCATCCCACCGGCAAACTTGCCGAGGTGAAGCGCATCTACCAGTACATCAAGTTCGGCACTCTCAACAAGACCGCCAAGACCTTCACTCTCACCAACAAGTACGAGGCCATCAACCTTGAGGGCATGATTCTCAACTGGCAACTTCTTTTGAACGGTGCCGTGGTAGAGGAAGGCAGTACCACTCTTCCTTCCATTGCCTCAGGCAAGTCACAGAGCATAGGCATCAACTATGGCGATGTTTCTGGCGAGGGCGAATACCTGCTCAACGTGGCAGTATGCCTCCCCGAGGCCACCTCATGGGCACAGGCAGGTCATGCCATAGCCAACACCCAGTATGCCATCAGTCAGCGCACTGCTCTGCCTGAGGCAGATGTAAATGCAGGCACACCTCTCACTCTCACCAAGAGCGGTACCACATACACCATCGAGGGCGAGAACATTAGCATGAAGGTAAGCACCGCCAAGGGTATCACCGCATGGAAGCAGGGTGGCATCAGCGTAATTTCCGAAACCGATGCACCTCAATCAGCACCTACATACAGCAACTATCGCTGGATCGAGAACGATGCACCCTATGGCACCGACCCCTACTACGAGACGGGCAATGGCATAACAAGCAGAAGATTCTCAGTCAGTGCCAGCGAGGATGGATCAACCGTAAAGATCACCGAGAATGCAACAGGTAGCCTTTGCAACTATAAGTTTGTCTACACCGTCAACCGTGACGGCACCGTAGACTTGGATGCACAGTACACCGTCACCGGTTCCAACCTTCGCCGCATAGGCATGCTCATGCAGTTCAACCCCGAACTTTCTATGACCCGCTACTATGCACGCGGTCCTCTGGACAATACTATCGACCGCAAGCAGGGTTCCGATTTGGGCATCTACGAACTGCCCGTCAGCGACTTCCATGTCGACTATGTTCGTCCCCAGACCTCTGGCGACCGTCAGGATCTCCGCTGGATCAATTTCCTCAACGAGGAGGGCAAGGGTATCCGCGTGGAGACGGAGGGACAGGTTAACCTCACCGTGGACAACTATACCGACGAGTACAAGCACCAGTATCTGCACCAGTGGAACATGCAGGCATCGGACAATGTGTATGCCAACTTCGACTATGCCCAGCTTGGTATAGGCAACGCTTCCTGTGGTGCCGGAGTGCTGGACAAGTACAAGCTCCCCGCCAGCGGAACCTATGGCTACAAACTCCGCTTCTCATATACCGACAATGTGGAGACCGGCATCAGTGACCTTCCCTGTACACCCCCATCTGCAGAGAACGGCCCCATGCCCATCTTCAACACCCGCGGCCAGCTCGTTGGCAACACCGCCTCTCCCGTCGCTCTCCCCCAGGGCATCTACATCATCGGAGGCAAAAAGGTTGTGATTAAGTGAGAGCAGAGGCAAAGTTTACTTTGACTATGCCGAACGCAAACAACTTAAACGCAGTTAAGGTTGTGATTAAGTAAGAGCAGAATACACCTTATATATAATATAGACATATCCACACAAGCACCCGATGCTTGTGTGGATTGTTTTTAGTACTATCACCCACTTTGTCCCCCTGAGACAGGGTGGACGAGCGAAGCGGAGGGGGTGGATAAAACCTTTGACTTCAGCGTCGACCTTCGGTTCACCTTTCCGTTTTCACCTTTATTCGCTGAAGCCTCCAGAAAATTACATTCAACAAAGAACGTTCATAGGAAGTAATTTATGGGTTAAGGTGATGAATTTTATAATTTTATTCTTTATTATTGCAGAAAAAGCCTATCTTTGCAATGTCCTGCATAGTCGCTGCGAAGTGGATGACAAGAGATATAGGACACTACATAATATAAAAGCGTCATCGATGCTTTGTCAATTGGCTGTTTGAACCTAGGAAATTCAATAGTGTGTCAATGACAACGTCAGAAGTGAATGCTACGGGTATAGAATAACTGTATCCCTGGTGTGCAGAGAGGGTCATTGTACCCTCACGCACACTTTTCTGGATATGTTTAATATAAACGTGGGCAGACACTCTACTCGTCAACACACAGGGTTTTCCTAGGACCTAAACAGCAGACGAGTAGAAGTGTAAGTCCACGTTTTTTATGTTTTGTGGTCTAATAATACCTATAAACAATCGCCTATAGGACTTATGGCGGCAATTATGTTAATATGAATAAAATTTGTAAAATCTTGGCGCAAACCTCAATTATATGTCATACTTTTGCATTGCCCAAACATAAAAACAAATATAAAACCACTATCGAAGGAAATTGCAATTCTGACGGAACCGGTGGGGTGTTAACAAAGTTTTGAAGTTATGATAGTCATTTTATTGTTAATTTTAATTATGCAATATTTTTAGTTAACTTTGTTGGCAAATGAAAAGTTTTTAAGCACTAAACTAATATGAAACAGAAATCAGATAGTTTCCGTAAAATTTCTATTTGTATAATAACGCTTTTGATGGGATTGGTATGCACTATGTGTACCAGTTCCCCAAAGGATGCCTTTCATGTAGAGGAGGATAATGAAGGGCTAATGGGAAGATATTTAGTGACAGGCGATTTCGAGCAATTAGGGTTGGAAGGTTTTTACCCAAAGGATTCTGATTCTATTCCTATGCCTGTATACTCATCACTTGCCTTCAAAGGTGAACGCAGCCCTTGGTATCACGAAACTAGATCCAAGAAAGTATATCCTATGTATGTTCATCGCAATACAGGAGAAATAGATTCATTCTTTTGTTTTTCTAATCATCCTGTCTGTATCGGATACATCAACAGATGGGCTGAATACGAAAACTGTTTGTTAGTAGAAACAAAGCAACCGTATAAGATACTTAAAGATAATTACTTGGGGGAAGATTCCTGTTGTTATCCCTATAACAGGGATGAAAGATCTATCCATCTTCAGTTCTGCTATAATTCAGAGGGGCAACGGATTATGTTTGAAGCGCCACCAACAGACTATTGGATAGTAGAGCTTCGTTCTCCAGATATTTATGGACCACTAAGCATTGAAGAGTTTAGGAAAGAAATCTTGAAGCGAGGTATTAAACTGCCAATTACCCTTGAAGGCACTTATACAAGATATGTTG
This sequence comes from Bacteroidaceae bacterium, assembly GCA_045645045.1. Taxonomy (GTDB): domain Bacteria; phylum Bacteroidota; class Bacteroidia; order Bacteroidales; family Bacteroidaceae; genus Physcousia. Next base: position 35,949 of record JAZRIA010000168.1, read on the forward strand.
AATGCCGTTCACAGAGTAGAGAGCTTGCAAATGCACCTTATACAAAAAAGGTTTATATATTTGGCTGGTCCGAAAATCTTGATGTGAAGGATACAATAATATATTGAGTGAATCTGATGTCTCAAAGTCATTATAAAATCTACTGGATATAGAATAAATTAATTTATAGAACCTCCTTATAGTCAAAAGAAATGATAGATATGAATAAATATATGAAAATTGTGTATATTACGCTAATTTGTTTATTTACTACATCAAATTCTTTTTCGCAAATAAAAAATAATAGGATGGAAAATTACAAAAGTAATTTTTATTCTTATTATGAAGATAGAAGTAAAGCAAATGCTTCTATCAATTGCTTGAATAAAGTACATTGTGGTCATAACGGAAAATTAGTACCAGGTGTTTACGACAATAGCTTGTCGTACGTCACCTTATTGCCTAGTCTAAATTCTATTGGAAATATTTCATTAAGAGCATCTACATTTGTTAGTATGTCCGATAATATTAATGACAAAGAGTATACAACTTTGTATTTGCTCATTGACTCAACCAATATTTATGCTTTAGAAGAGCTTAAAAATAAATATGGACATCGCTTGTTGGGCAGAGACTCGGTTCTTATTCCTGCAAAATGGTTTAGTGGTGAAATTATACATATGTTCTATCCTTTTATATATGGCGATTCCATTGTTGCTCCTAAAATAAAAAGAGTCGTATACGATCAGGGCGTAGAAGTAAACACTAAGAATGTTGGTTCTCAAATATATAGAACCAATAGTGAACTTTGCAAAACCATAGCTCTAATGCAAAGAAACAAAGGTGAAATTACGATAAATGAATTAACACCAGATTATCGCGTCCAATCAGAAAAAGAGATGTTGTTGCTCGGACGTGAAATAAATCGGCTAATTGACAAACAATTTATATCTCTTGATGATGAAGCAGAATACAGCATCATGTTATATTTTGATGAAAGAACAAAGGTGCATCTTGGTGTTTTGTTACCAAAAGAGTTAGGTCCTACGGACCGTTTATGGATGACAATACTTAGTAATGCTTTCGAACAGCTGCCTAGCAATACCCTTGCTCCGTATTGGTCAGCCAACGGAACTCCTTTCCCATGTTTATACCTTAAAGCAAAATTCTACAAGAGCAAATGGCATTTCAGTGATTATAGATTTGAAAACTAAAAGCTTGATTAAGTAAGGATTTTTCTATTACTTCTACTATTCTTTTTGCTTATTTTTTT
>JAZRIA010000169.1:0-3676 GCA_045645045.1 Bacteroidaceae bacterium
CGTTCGGTGCCGACCGTATCTACGACGTGCTGAACCAGCTGGACCTCTATCCCGAGCAGGTACGCACCGCCACACAGTTGCTCTTCGTTAATTTCGGTCAGGCGGAGGTGGAATACTCCCTGCCCATCATTGCCAAGGCACGTCAGGCAGGCATCCGCACCGAGATTTACCCCGACTCTTCCAAGATGAAGAAGCAGATGCAGTATGCCAATGTAAAGCAGATACCTTTCGTTGCCATCGTGGGCGAAACGGAAATGGCAGAGGGCAAGGTGATGCTCAAGAACATGGTAAGCGGAGAGCAGAATCTTATAACTCCGGACGAACTTGTGACAATGATACAAGGCTAAATACAGACAGAAAGGTCCCGCAATCGGCAGAACGGTTGCGGGACTTTTTTGTTATCCATATATTAGTAACGTAGCGACCTTTGTTCGTGCAATGGGGTGGCGTTTGGCGTATGTCGTTAAAAAAGACTAAAAAAGCAGAAAATAATACAATAGTACGCAGCTATTTGCTACAGTTATTTCTAAAAGAACTATTTTTGCACAGCGAGTAGCTTCATGATGTGCTTGGAAAGCCAGAAGAGGCTCAGGGTGATAAGTAAAGAAAACATACTAATTAGCCATGAAAAAGATATTTAGGAAGGTGAGCATGTTTCTGCTCATGATGTCTATGCCGGTAAATATTGCGCTTACTGGTTGTTGCGAGGAATCAACAACAGCCCCTGAGTCTAAGGAAAAGTACAACATTATCTTTATTACTACCGATCAGGAAGCCTATATGCCGACTTTCCCTCAGGAGAGCAATTATGAAGCCAGGGAGCGTTTGCGTAGCTTGGGCACCACGTTTGAGAAGCACTACGCATGCTCCAATGTGTCCACTTCTTCTCGTTCGGTGATGTACACAGGTCGCCATGTGACGGAAACCAAAATGCTTGACAATACCAATCTGGTTTTCCAACCTGATATGGATCCCAATATCAAGACCGTGGGCGATATGATGACCGAGGCTGGATACTATGCCGCCTACAAGGGAAAGTGGCATATCTCCCGTCATGAGGATTCGTTGGAGGAGTATGGATTCAAGGACTGGACGGAGGGCAATATATATGGCTCCGTGTGGGAGGGCTTCCATGCCGATAGCACCATTGCCGCCAGGGCATGTGAATGGCTCACCACCATAGGTGTTGAAAGGAACCAAAGCGGACAACCCTTCTTCCTGGCTGTGAACTTTATCAATCCTCATGATATCATGTATTTCTGTGAGAGTGAGAAGACTGGTTCCTTTGGCTCAGCCACAGCTCCCGATGCTCCCGTCTACAAGAAAAAGTATCCATCAGTGCCTGTGCCTGCCTCATGGAACGAGTCTTTGAGTAAGGCCGGCCGTCCTTCGGCTCATTTTCAGTATCAGAAGGGTTGGGATTTAGTAACTGGCGAGTCGCCCAATACCGAGGAAGAGTGGCGTACCTTCCGCGACTATTATTTCAATTGCATCCAGGACTGCGACAACCAAATGAATCGTCTGTTGGACCACATTCAGGAATTGGGATTGATGGAGAATACCATCATTGTGTACACTTCTGACCATGGTGAGATGATGGGCGAGCATTGCATGAAGGGCAAGGGAGGCAATATATATGAGAATAACATCCATGTGCCTCTGATTATATATCATCCTGACTATGAGGGTGGCAGAAGTTGCCAAAGTATAACCTCCCATCTTGACCTTGCTTCCACATTTGTGGATATGGCAACAGACAATGCCAGTGAGGCAAATCGCATAAAGGCAGGAGTGGTGGGCTACAGTCTTATGGAAGCCATGCAAAACACCAATGCTCCCATGCGAAACCAGGAAGGCGCACTCTTTGTATATGATATGATTTCCATGATGGATGACGACCCTGAAGTGAAACCTCATCCCAATGGTGAACTGGAATTGCACGTGGATCTCAATAATCGTGGTTATCTGCGTGGTATTATCACTCAGGACTACAAGTTCGCCCGCTACTTCTCTCCGCTTCATTTCAATACTCCAACGGATGTGGAAAGCCTCTATGAGAACAACGATGTGGAACTCTATGCCATGGGTACGTCCGAGTGTGACAATATGGCACATCCGCAGGGTAATAATCCAGGGCTTGTGGAAGACTATAACAATAAACTTAACAGTATAATAAGCAAGGAGATAGGAGTGGATGACGGACGTGAAACCAGTAACTTCATTGATGGCATAGAGAAATATGGCAAATAACGAAAACAAACGTCATTATTCCATTATAGTAAAACCAGTAGGCGCGGCGTGCAATATGCGTTGTGCCTATTGCTATTATTTGGGCAAGGCTCACGAGGGCGAAACGCCTGTTATGACAGATGAGGTACTGCACAAATATGTCAGTGAAACCATTGCCATTCATGGTTCCGAAGCCGAGATAGAGTTTGCCTGGCATGGTGGAGAACCCCTGATGGCAGGAATGGCATTTTATGAAAAGGCATTGGCCTTGCAGAGGGAATATGGCACAGGCAGGAGGATATTGAACACCTTGCAGACGAACGGTACCTTGCTAAACGATGAGTGGTGCCGATTCTTCAGGGACAATAAGTTCCGCATAGGCATAAGTCTGGACGGACCGGAGCATCTGCACAATGCATTCAGAAAGGATGCGCAAGGCAACGGGACTTTCCATCAGGTAATGCGTGGTGTGGAACTGCTCCGCAAGCATGAGGTGGAGTATAATGTGCTTGCTACGGTAAACTCGGTAAATGTGCATCATCCTCTAGAAGTGTATCATTTCCTTCGTACGGTGTCCGATTATATCCAATTCCTGCCGGTAGTGGAGTGCTCTGGCGATGAGTCCCAGGTGGCACAACCTCCCGGAGTGTATTCCGCCTCCCAGAGTGCCGTGCCACATGAGGCCCATTTTAATGTTTCTGCCGAAGGCTATGGAGAGTTCTTGTGCCGAATCTTCGATGAATGGGCACGGCATGATATAGGAAAGAAGTTTGTACAAATTTTTGAAGCAGCAATAGGCAATATCATGCGCAGGCCTGCAGGATTGTGTGTCCATGAGGGAGTGTGCGGACATTGTGCCGCCATAGAGCGCGGAGGCAATGTCTATCGGTGCGACAGGTATGTCTTCCCAGATTATCTCATGGGTAATATCATGCACGACTCCTTGTATGAGATGATGCAAGGTAACCGTCAGTTTGGTGAGCACAAACTGGAATCGCTATCCACGCAATGCCTGCATTGCGATGTGGTAGACCTCTGCTTTGGTGGTTGTCCCAAGGACAGGTTCATTCCTGTGCAATCTCCAGGGCAAGGAAAGGAGTATCAAAACTACCTTTGCCCAGGCTATAGGAAGTTTTTCCGTTATGTAAGGGAGAGAGTGAGGAGAGCGGGAAGGTGAAAGGAGAAAGGAGAAAGGAGAAAGGGTTAACGAGCGGGAAGGTGAAAACGGAAAGGTGAAAGGTGAAAACGGAAAACGTTCCCATTCGGGGGGCGTCAGCTGAACTGTGTCAAGGCTGTTAGATAAATTGGAATTTAGCGAATTAAGTATTCCATCAATTGGGCAAGAAAGGGCGGTTCCTCCATAACGACATTAGAGAGGAGAATGATTGCCACTTTATCCTTAAAATTCAACCTTTGCCAATGTCTCAATCCTGGCAATCCTCCATCA
>JAZRIA010000170.1:0-7160 GCA_045645045.1 Bacteroidaceae bacterium
TGTCTTCCTAAGACCGCTTGGCCTCCGACTTTGGGCGAGGTGGCCAGGTACACCGTGGCTTCTGCCAGGGGTATGCGACCCTCAGGCCATCCTATCTTCTGCACGGCATCGAAGGCGGCATTTGCCAGGAGCAGGGCGTTGGGGTTTGCCAAGCCTATGTCCTCCGAGGCAGAGATTACCAGTCGCCGTGCTATGAAGGCAGGGTCTTCCCCACCCTCTATCATGCGTGCCAGCCAGTAGATGGCGGCATCGGGGTCGCTGCCTCGTATGCTCTTGATGAAGGCCGAGATGATGTCGTAGTGCATCTCTCCGTCCTTGTCGTATGCCAAGGGGTTCTGCTGAAGGCGCTCCGCCACCAGCGTGTCGGTTACTTCCAGCGTTTCGCCCTCCTGCACGCTCTCGGACAGGAGTTCCAGTATGTTGAGCAACTTGCGTGCATCGCCTCCGCTATATCTCAGCAAGGCATCGGTCTGCTTCAGTTCTATACTTTGCTTCCTGAGCACCGTGTCCTTTTCCATCACACGGCGGCACAGGGCCAGCAGGTCGTCCTTTGTGAGGGAGTTCAGCGTGTACACCTGGCATCGGCTCAACAGGGGCCTTATCACCTCGAACGAGGGGTTCTCCGTGGTGGCGCCTATCAGTGTGAAGACACCCTGCTCCACGGCACCCAGGAGTGAGTCCTGCTGACTCTTGCTGAAGCGGTGTATTTCGTCTATAAAAAGTATGGGGCGTGCCGTGTTGAAGAAGTTGGTTCCCTTGGCCTTCTCTATGACATCGCGCACGTCCTTCACTCCGCTTGTCACGGCAGAGAGGGTGAAGAAGGGCACGTCCAGCGTACTGGCTATGATGGTGGCCAGTGTGGTCTTTCCCACGCCTGGAGGTCCCCAAAGGATGAAACTGGACACCCTGCCGCTGGTTATCATCCTGCGCAATACACCATTGGGGCCAACAAGATGCTGCTGTCCTATGTAGTCCTCCAAAGTGCGGGGACGCATTCTTTCTGCCAATGGTTGCATAGTGGTTACAAAGATAGCAAAATTAGGACATATTAGGGGCACACGGCACAAGAATTTGACCACTTGCAGGGAAAATGCAACATATACATGCCTGTTTGGCGTGTGTTTTGAGGTATTTTTACTAAATTTGCCTTGATAAACCTTTATCCCAAAACGTAGCAGACACACGCACGAATGACCTTATCCATACTGATACCATCATACAACTGGGATTGCACCAGCCTCGTTTGCGACCTTCTGGAGCAGATTCCACAGGATGCAGAAATCATCGTGGGCAACGACAAGAGCACCTCGGAGGATGCCATAAGGGCGTTCCAGCGAATAGCCGGCATGAAGCAGTGCCGTGTATTCGAACCCAGCGAGAACCTGGGGCGCTCGCGCATCCGCAACAGGCTCTTCGAACTCTCCTCGGGCGAATGGATTCTCTTCATAGACAGCGACACCCAGGTGGATAGCCCTCACTTCATCAGCAACTATCTCAATGCCACAAAGGAGCATCCTGCCGACGTCTACTACGGTGGCATGAAGAACACCACGGAGTGCCCCAAGGGGTGCGAACTCAGGTGGACCTACGAGACGGTAGCCGCCAGGCGCCTTACCGTGCCTTACCGCCAGGCACATCCCTTTGACTCGCTCACCACACAGAACTTCATGATAAGGCGCGATGCCTTCGTGCAGACGGGGTTCGACGAGAACATCAGGCAATACGGCTACGAGGACACGCTGCTCTTTGCCAACCTCGAGCGCCTGGGCAAGAGCGTCTGCCACCTGGAGAACCGACTCGTGCATCTGGACATAGACACCAACCGCTCTTTCCTTGCCAAGACACGCGAGGCGCTTCGTACCCTGCACTCCCTGCCCCATGACATCCGCCCCAAGACGCGCATGACGGAGATGCACCGGCTGCTCTGCAAATACCGCCTGCACCGCATCTTTGCCCTCATGCACATCTTCCTGCTGCCCATCACTCGCAGGATACTGTGCTCACGCTTCGTGTCGCTCCAACTGTTCCAACTCTACAAACTGGGATATTATTGCGGACTTTGAGGTGGTGGCCCCTACCCTACTCTGTAATATCATATTTGCTCCAATGCCTCTCTCATCTGTGGCACGGCATACTTGAGGAGCGGGTCCTCGTTGTGCACATCATATTCCAACACGGCTTTCTGTAGTGCAGGCATGGCCACATTGAGCAGTTGCTGTAGGCTGGCACCCTTGTGTCTGTATTGGTTTGCCAGATTGGTGACGAAGGGGGCTTTTGACCACAACAATAGGTTCATTGCCTCTTCATCGCCCTGCTGTGCCTTTTCCACCAAAGCCTGTTCCTTTTCGCGTGAGATCAACCAGGCCCTGTCAAATATCTGCAGGTATTCATCAATATCGAATGGTTCTTTCTTCAGGTATTCAATAATGTTAAATGCATTCATGTCTTCTGTATTATGATGTATCATTTCTTTGTTATCTAATTCACGTCGCGGTGTGGCACTTTTAGTTATTACAAGTTTCCTTATTTTGCTGCTTGGCCTTTCCAGCTCACCTGCCCTATACTTCGAGAGCAGAGTTTTGTGAATCTCTTCCATTCGCTCAAGTTCGTCTTTGGGTCTATTTTCAGGCAGGGAGTCATTAACAATCTCTTCCTCTGAGGACATCGGCTCTACCTGTTCAGCAGAGATAACTTCCCTGATGAACTTGGCCACACACTCGGGGGCATCGGGCGAGAAAAACTTATCGGCTGGCATGATGTGTGCTGGGCCGAAGTTGTTGACATAGTCAGCATAGGTGGACGAATCAACATCTGCACTGAAAAACAGGGTCTCAGCATTCTGTATGCCCTGGCGGTAGATCTCGTCCTCCATCTGCCGGTATTCCGTCTGCATCTGGCGTGTGAGGGTGAGATATTCTGGCTTACCTTGATTGGGCAGTTCTATGCGCGTCTTGAACTGTTTAGGAGGCAACATGTTGGCAATCATGGTGCTGGTGCTGAAATAGGGGGTTATGAGCACCTTCTTTATCTTGCTCTCGCTTTTGAAGCAGGCTATGGTGGCTGCCGTGCCGCATGCCACAATCAGGTCGGGTCTGAGGCAATCGCTCATGCACAGATGCGAAATATGCTCCACGGCATTGCGCGGCCCCTTGGGAAGGGGATAGTACATGCAATGGTATTCTTCACCCAGAATTTTCACAAGGGATGTGAGAAGCAGGTCCTCGGTGCCCGTAAACAGGTCGCCCAGAAAGAGGATGTGCTTGCGCTCGTCTCTCGTATTGGATACGTAATCGGAAAGAGGTAATCTCATATGTTGTCTAAAACGAATTGGCAGGTTATTGTTTGGTCAGTTTACGGTAGGTTTTCAGTTTCTCTTCATAGACTTCGTTGTTGCGTTCTGCCTCAAGCAGAATCTTATATACAGACAGCACGAGGTTCTTACGGCTTCTGAAGAAATCAAGCAGAATGGATGTGTCTTCACACTTTTCTATCAGTTCGTGGTCGCGAAGAAGATGAATCTGATTGAGTTTGAGAATTCTGTCTCCTGAAATGTCTGCCCTGCAGAAGAAGTCTGTGTCACCTACCTGCAGATAACCTGTAACGTCATCCACCAGATCGTCAATTTCGCGAGGCAATGCGTTCTCCGTAACGGGAACATCCAGAAACACCTGTGTGTTACATTGCATCAGTGCCATAAACATATCATTGTCGATGGCCTTACCCGAGCGTGCAAGCAGTTTGTCCAAGGGAAGATATTTACAAAATCCATTATGCCGCCAGTGCTTGGGCGAGTATATCAAAACGGGACCGGCGCCATCTTGGTCGCCTGCCATGTTGCAATCCACCACGCACCGGAGAATGTCGAGCGGTTTCTTTTTCAGATTTATTATAACCTGAAGTGCACTCTGAAGAGCATCCTCAGAATTAAGCAAGTGGTCGGCACGACCTACGGAATAGAACTCCTCTCCTAATTTTGCCTCTACTGCCTTGCTTATGAGCCAGCGGTTTACATCATCTTCCATAAAGGCTCTTACCAGATGTCTCTCTCTGGAACCTATGGCCATGATGGAGAGGTCGGCCTGCTGATGCTCCGATTCGGAGTCGGGCATGGCGGGCAGTTCCAGGCAACTTACATATTCCCTCAGCATGTTGCGCTTGTCTGTATCCAATCCTTCATCTATGAGAAGGGGTTCTATGACGTAGTCAACGATGTCCTGATAGCATATATGGATATAGTGTGGGCATTCGGGGCGCATTTTACGGTTCAACCCCTCGTAATGGTCCATATCACGAAGAGGATGGGGTGTCAGGTACACAAACAGCTGGAAGGGGCGCTCGTGGCCGCAATTGCTGCATGCTTCGAAATAGCGCTCTGTCTGAGCGTCGTGCTCAAAGGCATTGACCTTGTTCTCAATGAATATTTCCAGTTCATGACGCCCTGCTATTGGAGTCTTGAGCTTGAACTTGAGGTATATGTCCAGACGGTCATCCTTTTCGGCACTGGCCTGTGTGGTGAATTTTGAATATTCCTTCTGATATTTCCTGACTGAAAGTTCGCATTCCGTCTCTACTCTTTCAAACATTACAGAACGGGTAAGTATTACCCGGCGGAGATGTTCGTCTACCTCCGCTACCCTGTTCTCCTTCCCGGCTCTGTAAAGAATGATGTCCAGAAAATGCAACAAGGTTGATTCGCTGGAATCGCCGTTAAAGAACGTACCCGAGAGCAGTTCTGCCACAAAGCGGCTATGGGTGCTTTCGTTCCTTGACTTGGATATTATGCCAAAGATGTTTTTCTTGCCCAAGTAATCCAGAAGTTCAGCATTCTTCACAATGTTTCTGTTGAAGATTGTAAGAAGTTGCTCGGCAGACAATTTCCTTTCATTGTCCGTTCTGGCCGTTTCATAATTGAAGAAATAAAGGCTCATATTGTATATAGGTGGGTTCTGAAAATTTGTTTATGTCAGGTTCTATAAGTGATTCTGTGAATTAATGAACTGAGGGTTCTTGTCTATCCAGCCGACAATCTCCCTTGCCCCCTCCTCCGAGAGGTGATGGCCGGAGGGGATGCGGTGGCATTGCTCCTGGGGATAGTGTCGAAGGAACTCGGCTATGTACTTCTCGCCAAAGAGTTCGTCGCGGTCGCCAAAGAAGGCATGCACCATGGGGCGGTCCACCTCTGTGATGTGCTCCTGTACCCAATGGTCGTGGGGTGCATAGGTGCGTACAATCTCGTGGGGCACGTCTATCAGTGGGAGTTCCTCGCCGGGATACCAGCAGGGGTTAACGACTATGCGGGGTATTCCGTTGAGCGTTAGCGCAATGAAACCTCCCAGCGAACTGCCCACAACGAGGTCTATGCCGTGCTCACGGATGTAGTCGAGTATCTCTTGGCGAGCCTTGGCAAAGTCCGCCTGCGTGTAGGTAAACGACTCCACCATATAGCCCTCGGGCACCAGGCGCCTGAGCATGGTGCAAATGCTCCCGTGGGCACTTCCGCCATAGCCATATATGTACAGGATCTTCTTCATATACTTTACCACAAAAAACTACATGGTCAATGAACTCACATAATCAAGGAATGTAACCACCGGCAGGATTATTATCGTGGCCATGCTCCAGCACTTGGCATATATGTAGAGCACCTCCACGGCACGCCATTCTATGGGCAGGGAGGAATGCTCCTCGGTGTCGATGGAGAGGACGCTCTTTCCCGTTCCCGACAGGTCGTAGCACCCGGTGGGTATGAGGGGTATGAAGAACAGGGACAGGAACGAGTAACTGACGCTTGGCCACGAGGGGCAGATGTGAAAACGTCCGAACAGCACATTGCCACATCCCAGTGCCGAGGAGAATGTGCGGCGGCGGTGGAAGCTCTCCTGGTGGGGACGCACAAGGGATGCCGTGCGCCACAACTGGGGGTACACCACCCACTTGCACAGGAGGTAAACCGCGGCGGCCACACAGAACGCCGTAAAGCGTGCGGTGCCAACGTATCCCCATTGCACGGCCAGGTACACTACCGCCGCTATAAACGACAAAGCACACAGGGAAAGGAAAAACATTCCCAGCCTTTTCAACCTCTCCTCCCTCTCTATCTCCTCATTATAACTTGCTACATCCAGCATATTGCATTGTCTCCTTTCTTGTTGTATTCTTTGTTTGCCGTCCCTTATTCAAACGGCCAGGGCACCATGTCCTCCACATCCTCGTCCACCTCTATGTCGATGCCGGGAAAGCACTGAAGCAGGGCATCGCGCAATTCCAGTTCGACATTCATCTCCACGCGCACGACCACACACTCGGGGTCCTCGGTGTTCAGACCGATGAGCAGCCCTAAGTGCATTGAGTCGCCCACGAGTACTTCCATGACCATGCCCATGGGGATGGTCAAGTCGCTCTCCCGAGTGGTGTCCACTCCTATCTTTTTGGCTATTGCCATCAGCATCTGCACAATGGCATCGCGCTGAGCCTGGGGACCGTGTATATAAAGGTCGGATTGTCCTATCATAGTATTCATGCGTTATTCTCCACTACCTCATAGATGACCATCACCGTCCAGTTCTGCCAAGCCGAATTGTTGGGGTTCACATAGTCGGCTGTATACTTGATGTCCTTGACCACTATCCTGCCCTCTTACTCGCGGAGGAAGGTGTTGATCTGCTTCTCAACCTTCTCCATATCAGGAGTGCGGTCTCTGAATAATTTGATTTGTACCATAGTTGTCTGTTTTATGCGTTACATTGATTGTGTTACATGCATAATATAGTAACAAAAAGGAAAAAATTCAAAAATTGGGGTAACTTTTTTTTAACACTCCGCCCTCTACCCCTAACTAAATACCCGGGTTCGGGTATATGATTTAGACAATGATTACCCTTCTTATGGTATGTTGTAATAAATAACAAAAATTAGGAAATCCGCATCGTATATTACTCGGTCGATTTACTCATCACAAGCTTATTGGTACCATCTTTCGTGCAAATTAAATTTAGCTTTTCGTGTATCCATTTTTCGTCATTAATATCATTCGTTCTTATTGTCCAAACTCTATTCCAAACCCAGTCTTTCTTTGTTTTTTTCTTATGTTCTCCAAACAACGACTTTGCCTGTTGCATCTTCTTTGAGATTTCCTCAGTCAGTTCTTCATATTTATCTTT
>JAZRIA010000171.1:0-9296 GCA_045645045.1 Bacteroidaceae bacterium
ATGGCATCAATTATAGGTTGTCCTTCCATATCCACACGCTGGATTTTGTATCCGTGGTTCTCGGGGGCTGGGCAGAATGTGACTGTAAGGTCCATGCCAGTGTGAAGTCCCTTGCCGTGCAGAGTGAAGGCTGATGTCAGTGTGCGTTGTTTCATATATTATATAATGTATATAATTCTCTTTTGTTTGGGTGTGTTATTCCTGCTGTTTAAGGTCCTGTAATTGTGCTTTTAGTTCCTCTATCTCCTTTTTCATGCGATTCATGCTGCTCCACATGTCGGGGAGCTGCTTTACTACGGCCTGTGCCTTCCACCATGTGCGAGGTTCTATTGCTGGAGTGCCCATAAGCTGCTGATTGGGTTTCTTTACGCTGTTGGGTATTCCGGACTGGGCACCGGCCTGTGTGCCGTCAGCTATAGTGGCGTGACCTGCTATACCCACTTGTCCGCCAAACATGCACCATTCGCCTATCTTTGTGGAACCTGCAACGCCAACCTGTGCAGACATTACCGTATGGCTTCCCACTTCGCAGTTATGGCCTATTTGTACGAGGTTGTCTATCTTTGTGCCGTGGTGTATGACTGTTTCTCCCATTACAGCACGGTCCACGCAAGAGTTTGCGCCTATTTCCACGTCGTCCTCCAGAACAGCAATGCCAATCTGTGCAATCTTCTTGTATCCCTCTGATGTAGGTTCGAAACCGAAACCGTCCGCACCGATAACAGAATTGGCATGCAGGATACATCTTGCACCTACTTTGCAATCGTGATAGACCACACTGCCGGAATACATTACCGTATTCTCACCGATTGAAGCCTTTGCTCCGACGGTAGCATGCGGATGCAATATGCAACCGTCACCGATAACAGCTTTTGGTCCTATGCACACGAAAGGACCAAGGTACACATCCTTGCCAATTGTGGCGGTAGGGTCCACGTATGCCAGGGAATCTATCCCTTTGGGCTTTGGCTTCATGCTATCGTATATATTGATGAGGCTGGCAACAGCTTCGCGTGCATTGGCTACCTTAATGAGTGTTGCCTTGATTTCCTGTTTGGGGATGAAACTGTCGTTGACAAGTATGATGCTACTTTCTGTGGTATAAATGTAATGTTCGTATTTTTCATTCGCCAGGAAACTGATGCACCCTGGGCGTCCTTCCTCTATCTTCGCGAAATCAGATACGCAGGCTTGCGGGTTGCCAACGATGGTACCCCCGACAAGTTCTGCTATCATTTGTGCGCTGAATTCCATGTGAATCGTGTTGGTTTTAAAGGATCCTCAGGTCCTTAACGTTGGAGTATGGTGGTAATTAGATACCTCTGCTGTCCAGCTCTGTTGCCATTTCTAGCTGTACGGCCTTGGCAGCCTCTGCTGCGGCTTTGGCAAAGTTCTCTGTGCTGTCGGCATAGATGATGGCGCGCGAACTGTTGACCAATAGACAACATTCCTGTGTCATACCATATTTGCAGACCTCGCTGAGAGAGCCGCCCTGAGCACCTACGCCAGGAACGAGAAGGAAGTGGTCGGGGACAATCTTGCGTATTTCCTCAAAGGCTTGTCCCTGTGTGGCGCCTACAACGTACATCATCTGGTCGTTGCCTGCCCATTCCTGACTCTTGCGCAGAACTTTCTGGAAGAGTTTTTCTCCATCGGTGCTCTCTGTGAGCTGGAAGTCATGGCTGCCCTTGTTGCTGGTTAGTGCAAGGAGGATGACCCACTTGCCGTCATAGCCCAGAAAGGGAGTTACACTGTCTTCGCCCATGTAAGGTGCTACGGTGACAGAGTCAAGATTATACACCTCAAAGAAAGTACGTGCATACATGGCAGAGGTGTTGCCGATGTCGCCACGCTTGGCGTCGGCAATGATGAACTGGTCGGGGTAGTTCTCCTGAATGTACTTTACTGTCTTTTCGAAGGCAATAAGACCCTTTACACCGAATGCCTCGTAGAAAGCTAGATTGGGCTTGTATGCTACACAGTATGCAGCGGTGGCATCGATGATGGCCTTGTTGAATGCAAAGATGGGGTCTTCCTCATTCAAGAGGTGGGCGGGGACCTTTTTCAAGTCAGTGTCGAGACCAACGCAGAGAAAGCTGCGCTTTGCCTTGATATTTTGAATAAGTTCTTGTCTGGTCATAGTATTTCGGATTTATTGATTGGTTTATGCTTTTTTCTAGTTCTTTTAGTATTTCTAGCCATCCTAACCATTCTAGTCATCTAGTATTTCTAGAGATTCTATATGGGGATGGTGTGGCTGGTGCTTTATAACTCTGCTTCTTTCAGGCGTTCTGCGTTCTCTGCCACGATGAGGTGGTCTATGCAGTCCTGAATACTGCCGTCCATGAAGGCGTTGAGGTTGTAGATGGTGTAGCCTATGCGATGGTCAGTAATGCGTCCCTGCGGATAGTTGTAGGTACGAATCTTGGCCGAGCGGTCGCCGGTGGATACCATTGTTTTTCTCTTGGATGCGATGTCGTCCAGATATTTCTGGTGCTCCTTATCATAGATAAAGGTACGCAGACGTGCCAAGGCACGTTCCTTGTTTTTGGGCTGGTCTCGTGTCTCAGTACATTCCACCAGAATTTCTTCGTCCTCGTTGGTGAAAGGATTGCGCCACATGTAGCGGGCACGTACACCAGATTCCACCTTGTTGACGTTCTGGCCACCAGCACCGCTTGAGCGGAAGGTGTCCCACTTGATGGCCCCCTCGTTAATCTCTACATCGAATTCCTCAGCTTCGGGAAGAACAGCTACCGTTGCGGCGCTCGTATGTACTCGGCCCTGTGTTTCTGTGGCTGGGACACGTTGTACGCGGTGAACACCACTTTCGTACTTCATGATACCGTACACGCCCTCGCCGGTAACGCTGAAGATGATTTCCTTGTATCCGCCAGAAGATCCCTCGCTGAAACTGGACACTGCCATTTTCCAGCCTTTAGTCTCAATGTATTTGCTGTACATACGGAACAGGTCGCCTGCAAACAGGGCTGCCTCGTCGCCACCAGTACCACCACGTATTTCCATAATGACGTTCTTGTCATCCTCTGGGTCGGCGGGCACAAGCAGCAATTTTATCTCGTCTTCGAGTTCTGGGATGCGCTTCTCGCTCTCGGACAGCTCTTCTCGGAGCATCTCCTTGGTTTCTGGATCGTCCTCCATGGCCAGCATTTCCTTAGCGTCAGCTATGTTCTGTATGCAACCTACGTATTCCTTGCGTGCATCCACAATGCGGCCGAGGTCCTTGTACTCCTTGGTCAGTTTTACATATCTTTTCTGGTCGGCAATTACGCTGGGGTCGGTAATCAGTGTGGAGACCTCCTCAAAGCGCGATACCAAGCCTTCCAGACGTTCAAGCAAGTTGTTAGCCATTTTGTTGTCCTCTAGTTTAGTAGTTGAACTCGCCGAACTCGCTCTTTATGGTCAGGCTCTTCTTGCCTTCCTCGATGTGACCGACAATCTGTGCGTCGATGTTGAACGACTTGGAGATTGCGATTACCTTTTCTGCCATTTCAGGTGCAACGTAGACTTCCAGTCGGTGTCCCATGTTGAACACCTTGTACATCTCGCTCCAGTCTGTCTGGCTCTCTTCCTGAATGGCGCGGAACAAGGGAGGAACGGGGAACATGTTGTCCTTTATGACGCGGCAGTTATCGCTGACAAAGTGAAGCACCTTGGTCTGTGCACCGCCTGTGCAGTGTACCATGCCGTGTATGTCGGCACGCATCTCGTCCAGCATCTTCTTTATGACAGGGGCGTAGGTTCGGGTAGGGGAGAGAACCAGTTTGCCTGCGCAAACGGGTGCGCCTTCCACTTCATCGGTGAGCTTGTACTTGCCACTGTATACCAGCTCTTCCGGTACCTGGTGATCGTAGCTCTCGGGGTATTTTTCAGCCAGATATTTGTTGAAGACATCGTGACGTGCCGATGTCAGTCCGTTGCTGCCCATACCGCCGTTATACTCCTTTTCATAGGTAGCCTGTCCTGTGCTTGAAAGGCCAACGATGACGTCGCCGGGACGGATGTTGGCATTGTCGATCACATCGCTGCGCTTCATTCGGCATGTGACGGTGCTGTCCACGATGATTGTGCGGACCAGGTCGCCCACGTCAGCGGTTTCGCCGCCAGTGCCGTAGATTCCTACTCCCATCTCGCGCATTTCGGACATAAGTTCGTCTGTGCCGTTGATAATGGCCGAGATAACCTCTCCGGGAATGAGCATCTTGTTCCTGCCTATGGTGGAGCTGACCAGAATGTTGTCAACGGCACCCACGCACAGAAGGTCGTCGGTGTTCATGATGAGCGCGTCCTGTGCTATCCCCTTCCATACGCCCAGGTCGCCCGTCTCTTTCCAGTACATGTAGGCCAGAGAAGACTTTGTGCCGGCTCCGTCAGCATGCATGATGTTGCAATAGTCGGGGTCTCCGCCCAGAATGTCGGGGATTATCTTACAAAAAGCTTGAGGGAAAAGTCCCTTGTCTATGTTCTTGATGGCATTATGCACATCTTCCTTGGCAGCGGACACTCCGCGCATCATGTATCTTTGGTTGCTCATAGATGAAATTGATATTATTACGAGCGCAAAGATACGTAAAAAGAATGAGTCGTGCAAATGTATGGGTGTTTATTTGGTCCAGAACTCCCAACTGGCTATGGCCTGTAGTTCCAGCATTTCCTGTCCGTTCTTTACGATGGCGCCATGTTGTGCCCCGTTTTGTAGGAATAGGGTCATCTTTGGGTTATAGATTAGGTCGTACAGAAGGTGGTCGGAGGAGAGTGCTTCATAGGGCAAGGCAGGAGCGTTCTCTGTGTAAGGGAACATTCCTACAGGACTGCAGTTTACTATCACGTGGTATTCTTGCAGGGTATGGGTGGTTATGTCTGTGTATGTTAGACGGTCGTTGCCCTCTTTCCTGCTGACATAGGTACACTCCAGTCCCAGTTTTTCCAGACCAATCTTGATTGCCTTTGCCGCTCCGCCGGTGCCTAGAATCAATGCTTTCCTGTGATGCGGTTTCAGCAAGGGAACTATGCTGCCGGTAAAGCCTATGATGTCGCTGTTGAAACCTGTCAATCTGATGCCGTCTATGCAATGTCCGTTGGTATAATGCTCATTGCGCTGGACCTTTATCACATTGACAGCTCCTATCAAGCGTGCTTCGGTACTGATGTCGTCCAGATATGGCAGGATGGCTTCCTTGTAAGGGATGGTGCAGTTTAGACCTTCCAAGTTTGGGTGTTCAAGAAGAATTTCTTTGAGGCATTGGATGTTGGGTATCTCAAAGTTAAGATAACGTGCATCAATGCCCTCATGACGGAATTTGTTTGTAAAGAAATTTCTACTAAAACTATGTTCCAGTGTCAGTCCTATGAGTCCGTACTCTTTCATCTTGCTGTAATGTGGAAGCATCCTTGCTTCACTTCGTATTTGATGTGGCACAATCCGTCCTTGCGTACGTCGCGCAGTACCTCTGCCAGTATCCATTTCAGTGTATCATTCTGTACAGTGCGTCGGTTTTCATCGGGAGGTGAAACGGTGTGGTATCTATTGTATGGAATGTCAAATGTGGTGCCGTAGCGATGACAAGATTCGGGTGAGGCGTTGACGTTGATTCGACGTAGTCTTTCTACGTCTTCTTCGGTTCGCAAGACACTGCTTACCAGTATTTTATGCATTGGTATGCCTTTTATGTGAAGCGAATCCAAATAGTTGCGTGCTATGATTTCCAATACGGTTGCTGCGCGAGGCACAAGATATGGTATGCTGCTACTCATGCCCGGGTCTATCTTATAATAAGGATTGGAACCAATGAATACAAGCTCGCTTTTCCTCTTCTCTGCTTCCATGCGGTTTCTGACAGGTTTTACGCCCCAAAGCTTTGCACTTTTGGCATGTGTATCCTGCAGGTCTTTGAATGTGCCGCTGAAAGATGGAACGGAATAGATGGGGTGGGGAATCTTCTCCGAACTTTTCTGTGAGGAAAGAGAGCAGATGTTGCTGTCAGATATTCTGGCAGAACTATCAGTGTGTGCCTCTGAAGATCCGCCTTCAGTGCTGTATATTTCTGATACACTGCACTCTTCTCCGTTGTGGAGGGTTGGGGTGAGGGGATACTCGTCTGAGGCTGGTTCTTCATTGCCCAACCTTACAATCCCCAGTATTCCCACTATACAGCAGAATAGGGTCAGATAGTAGTTTTTCTTTAGTCGTCTCATGATTTTCGAGACAAAGTTATTATAAAATGGTGTATAATCCAAATATATTCTGTAACTTTGTACGCAAAAAGGTTAGGAAAATAATGATTGAAAAGCATATCATACTGGAAGATGTGGACCCTGTAGTGTTCTATGGGGTGAACAATGTCAATATCCAGATGGTAAAGGCTCTCTATCCCAAGTTGCGTATAGTGGCACGAGGCAATGTGCTTCACGTTATGGGTGATGAACTGGAAATGTGCGCTTTGGAAGAGAACGTGGAGAAGCTGCAGAAACACTGCTTGAAGTACAATAGTCTGACGGAGGAGGATATTCTGCACATCCTTCGTGGTGAACGTGTCAGTAAGGAAGGCGTGGAAGGCGTAGTGGTGTACAGTGTCACAGGCAAACCCATTTCCGCCCGCAGCGAGAACCAGCAGAAACTGGTGCGCATGTATCAGGAGAACGATATGATTTTTGCTACAGGTCCTGCAGGTAGTGGCAAGACATATATGAGCATAGCTTTAGCTGTACGCTCGTTGAAAAACAAGGAAATACGCAAGATTATACTGTCGCGCCCGGCAGTGGAGGCAGGCGAGAAACTCGGTTTTCTGCCTGGTGACATGAGAGACAAGATAGATCCCTATCTACAGCCTCTCTATGATGCTTTGGAGGATATGATACCAGCACAGAAACTTCGTGAGATGATGGAGCAGAATGTGGTGCAGATAGCGCCTTTGGCCTTTATGCGAGGTCGCACACTGAACGATGCGGTAGTTATCCTGGACGAGGCTCAGAATACCACTTCGGCACAGATAAAGATGTTCCTTACCAGAATGGGCATGAATACAAAGATGATTATCACGGGCGATACTTCACAGGTGGATCTGCCACGTGGAGTCAGGAGTGGACTTTCCGAAGCCTTGGAGATTCTGGACGGAGTAAGCGGCATAGGTTTCGTGCACATGAACCGAAAGGATATAGTACGCCACCGTCTTGTGTCGAGGATAGTGGAAGCCTACGATAAACACAATGGAAAGCAAATAGAAACAACATAAGCATTATGAAAGCATTAACACGTACAGACTTTAACCTGCCAGGTCAGGTGAGTGTATACCACGGCAAGGTCCGTGACGTTTATGACATTGACGGCGATTTGCTCGTTATGGTGGCTACCGACCGTATTTCGGCCTTTGATGTGATTCTGCCCAAGGGCATTCCCTTCAAAGGACAGTGTCTTAATCAGATAGCAGCTTCCTTTCTGGATGCTACCGCTGACATCGTTCCCAATTGGAAACTGGCTACTCCGGATCCTATGGTTACAGTTGGACTTCGTGCAGAGGGTTTCCGTGTGGAGATGATTATCCGCGGTTATCTGACCGGTTCGGCGTGGCGCGAATACAAGAATGGGTGCCGTGAGATTTGCGGTGTGCGTCTGCCTGAGGGAATGCGCGAGAACGAGCGTTTCCCGGAGCCTATCATAACCCCCACCACCAAGGCCGATGAAGGCCATGATGAGAACATCAGCAAGGAGGAAATCATTGCTCAAGGCATTGTCAGCAAGGAGGACTACGAGCAGATGGAACAGTATACACGTGCCTTGTTCCAGCGCGGTTCGGAGATTGCCGCTAAGATGGGACTTATCCTGGTGGATACCAAGTACGAGTTCGGTAAGCGTGACGGCAAGGTTATCTTGATTGATGAGATTCATACCCCCGACAGTTCACGATACTTTTATGCTGAAGGCTACGAGGAGAAGTTTGAGAAGGGCGAGGCTCAGAAGCAGCTCTCCAAAGAGTTTGTGCGCCAATGGCTCATAGAGCATGACTTCATGAACCGTCCTGGTGATGTTATGCCAGAGATTACCGATGAGTATGCCCAGAGCGTGAGCGACCGATACATAGAGCTCTATGAGCACATCACTGGCACTAAGTTTGTCCCTGCTGATAGCGAAGGTGATATCCAGCAGCGCATTGAGCGTAATGTTACCAAGTGGCTGGAGGGCAGAAAGTAAGGCCTTTCCTCTACTCCCTCAAGTAAAGGAGGGGGATACATACAATGTATAATCAAGAACAGATAAAGCCCTATTCCCAGAAGGGCGAGAAAGTACAGCAGGTGGAGGCAATGTTTGACGGCATTGCCCCCACCTATGATTTCCTTAACCATGCCCTCAGTATGGGCGTGGACAAGGGTTGGAGGCGCAAGGCAGTGGAGGCATTAGGACGCTATGCCCCCAAGCGCGTTTTGGATATTGCCACGGGTACAGGTGATTTTGCCATTCTTGTAGGACAGTTACTTAGGCCGCAGCAGATAGTTGGTGCAGACATCAGCGAAGGGATGATGGAAGTGGCCCGTCGCAAGGTTGGGGCTCTTGCTGCAGAACTGCAAGGTACAGAGATAACTTTTCAAAAGGAGGACTGCTTGCACCTGACCTTTCCTTCAGACTCCTTTGATGCCGTTACAGTTGCCTATGGTGTAAGGAATTTTCAGGATTTGGATGCCGGCCTGTCGGAAATGCATCGCGTGCTACGGCCGGGCGGACATCTGCTCATTTTGGAACTGGCAACGCCACCACGTTTTCCCATGCGTCAACTCTTTTGGATATATTCCCACGTAGTCATGCCTTTGGTGGGGTGGATTGTCAGTAGAGATAGTCGCGCCTATTCTTATCTTCCTGCTACAATGGAAGCCTTCCCTCAGGGAGAGGTAATGCAGGGTATATTGCAAAAAGCAAGCTTCCGCTCCGTTCAATGGCGTCGTTTTACCTTTGGAATCTGCACCATGTATTTGGCGGAAAAGTAGGAACGGCAGGATATTTTTTTTGTTTCATTTTCTTGTTTGGAAAAAAAACGCTATCTTTGCTCTGCATGTTGCGCGCATTTGCACTTGTGCAATTATGCGCATTTGCGAGGAGTGAAGTCGTTGAATCAATAATAGAAACCTATTGACCAATACCAGAAAATGGAAAACAGAAGACTAAAGCAATTCTTTTCAATTGTGCTGCTGATGCTGGCAGCCCTGCCTACAATGGCAGAAACTGTGAAGGTGAATGTGCAGTTGAACGGTAAGACACGTTCGCCTAAGACGAATCTGTGGATGGG
>JAZRIA010000172.1:0-6895 GCA_045645045.1 Bacteroidaceae bacterium
GTAGTGAATGGTGGCGTATTGGAGCGTCGTTTCAACATCGGTGAAAAGCTGGAGGATGTACGCGTAGAGCGCCGTCCCTACCAGTATCTCTATGCCGAGGGTGAGGACTTCGTTTTCATGAACAACGAGACCTACGAGCAGGTAAACATCCCCGCTGACCAGATTACTGGCGTGAAGTACATGAAGGAAGGCCAGAACGTGGAGGTTGTTACCGACGCAAGCACCGAGACCATCCTCTATGCCGAGTTGCCCGCAAAGGTGCATCTGGCCATCGAGTGGACAGAGCCCGGCCTGAAGGGTGATACCGCCACCAACACTCTGAAGCCTGCAAAGCTGGAGACTGGTGCCGACATCCGCGTACCCCTGTTCATCAACGAGGGTGGGATCGTGGAGGTTGATACCCGCGACGGCAGCTACCTGGGCCGCGTTAAGGCATAACAACTAACCATCCTTACACTTGCCCCGAACCCCAATGGGCGGTTCGGGGCAAAAGGACGGGAGAATTTGAACCTTAAACACATGAAATACTCCCTTATCATTCCCGTCTACAATCGTCCCGACGAAGTAGACGAACTGCTTGCCAGCCTGGAGGTGCAGACAATGAAGGACTTCGAGGTAGTGGTGGTCGAAGATGGCTCCACAATACCTTGCCAGAACATTGTCAACGAGCACGCCTCCAGGCTGGCATTGCGTTATTTCCAGAAGGAAAACAGCGGACCTGGCCAGTCACGCAACTACGGAGCCGAGCGCTCGCAGGGCGAATACCTCATAGTTCTGGACAGCGACTGCGTCCTGCCTCCGGGATACCTGCAGGCCGTGGACGACGAGCTTACACGCAAACCGTGCGATGCCTTTGGCGGTCCCGACCGTGCACACGAGAGTTTTACTCCGGTACAGAAGGCTATCAACTACTCCATGACCTCCTTCTTTACCACAGGTGGCATACGTGGAGGCAAGAAGAAACTGGACAAGTTCTATCCACGCTCATTCAACATGGGTATACGTGCCGAGCTCTACCAGCGTCTGGAGGGATTCTCGGCCATGCGATTTGGCGAGGACATAGACTTCAGCATCCGAATCTTCAAGAGCGGAGCATCGTGCCGTCTGTTCCCAGAGGCATGGGTCTGGCACAAACGCCGTACAGACATGAAGAAGTTCTTCAAGCAGGTGCACAATAGCGGTATTGCACGCATCAATCTGCTGAAACGCCATCCCGGAAGCATGAAACTGGTGCATCTGCTCCCTGCCGTCTTTACCGCAGGCATGGCATGCCTGGCACTGCTTTTCGTGACTGGGCTGGTGCTGGCTGGTGCAAACCTATACGGAATATATTGCGATTCGGAGACAGGTGCAGACAACAGCATGCTCCATGTGGGCGTGATGATAGGCTGCATTGCCATCATCTGCTCGCTCGTACCTCCAGTACTCTATTCCATACTGATATTCTTCGACTCTCTCATTCAGAACAGGTCCTGCAAGGTGGCACTGCTCAGCATAAAGGCTTCCTTCATACAGCTGCTCGGCTACGGCACGGGATTCATCCGTGCATGGTGGCTGCGCTGCGTATGCGGACGCAATGAGGAGCTGCAGGCCTTCAAGGACAACTTCTATCAGTAGCAGCGTTATCTGCACGAAAAGTACAAGGCTACATGAAGATAAAGGACTGGTCTAACGATGAAAGGCCGCGCGAGCGTGTCATGGCTCTCGGTCCCGAAGCGGTGAGCAATGCCGAACTCCTGGCTATACTCATAGGCAGCGGCACACCAGAGGTTACCAGCGTAGACCTCATGCGCAAGGTTCTCAGCGAGCATGGCGACAGTCTTCGTGCCCTGGGCACTCTCTCGCGCCAGGAGCTGCAGGAGTACAACGGCATAGGGCCCGCCAAGGCCGTGACCATACAGGCGGCAATGGAACTGGGCAAGCGCCTCCTGCTTGAAGCCAAGGGACCCAAGGCCAAGTTCTGCTCCTCCAGCGATGCCTACGACTTCTTCCGTGCCAAGATGGGTGACATACCGCACGAGGAGTGCCATCTGCTCCTGCTGGATGTAAAGAACCAGTTCATGGGACATCACGTCGTTGGCCGTGGAGGCATATCGGAATCCACCGTGGACATACGCCTGATACTGCGACATGCTCTCATAGCCGGAGCACCAAACATTATCCTTGCCCACAACCACCCCAGTGGCAACCCCAAGCCAAGCCGCCAGGACGACGACCTGACAATGCGCCTGCAAAAGGCCTCACAGACAATGGCACTCCGCTTGCTCGACCATATAATAATAGGCGACAACACATATTACTCCTATGCCGACGAAGGAAGGATGAGCGGATGAGCGGATGAGCGGTGAGCGGTGAGCGGTGAGCGGATGAGCGGAGAGCGGTGAGCGGTGAGCGGTAAACACCCTCTTTGTCCCTCTGAGACAGGGCGAATAAGGCCTTTAGAAAAATGACTCAATGTCATTTTGTGCCTTATGAGGGTTAAACTCCCCAGTTTAACGTCGGGCTCGAAGAGACGAGCGTAGCGGAGGGGGTGGATAAGAAGCAATGAGCGGAGAGCGGAGAGCGGAGAGCGGTGAGCGGAGAGCGGAGAACGGTGAGCGGTGAGCGGAAGAACGAGAAGCTATCTCTATCCACCCCCTCCCCCTTCGGGGACTCGCCCCTGTCTCAGGGGGAGAAAGTAGGTGATGGCGTAAACTGGAAATAAGGTGATGATAGCTTTAACGGTTGTAACTAACTGTCCCCCTGAGACAGGGGCGACGAGCGTAGCGGAGGGGGTGGATAAGAAGCAATGAGCGGTAAGCGGGTGAACGGTGAGCGGTAAGCTAGAAACTATTTCTATCCACCCCTTCCCCCTTCGGGTACTCCCACCTGTCTCAGGGGGAGAAAGTGGGTGATAGCGTTAGCGAGAGATTAAGTATTCCGACTACTCAGACTACTCCGCCCACCACCAAGCATACTGCATAAAATAAAATAAAACACAATGGAGAACAACATACAAGACACATTGTCCATCGAAGAAAGAGCGATAGAATTGCTCAAGACCGTCTTCGACCCTGAAATACCTGTCAACGTTTACGACCTGGGCCTTATATACCGCATAGAGGTAAAGGCAGAGGAAAAGGCGCTGGAGGTAGATATGACCCTGACAGCACCTAACTGTCCTGCCGCAGACTTCATCGTGGAGGACGTGCGACAGAAACTGGAGTGCATAGGGGGCCTGGAGCGTGTGGATGTGAATCTCGTCTTCGAGCCAGAATGGACAAAGGACATGATGACCGAGGAGGCCAAAATGGAACTGGGCTTCCTGTAGCACATCATATACCTTATATATATAATAGGAAGCAGAACCAGGATGAAGAAGATATTTTTCCTCAGCGATGCCCACTTGGGAAGCCGTGCTTCGGCAAACAACCGCGAGCAGGAGCAGAGATTGTGCCGCTTTCTCGACTCCATACGCCACGAGGCTTCAGCAATATATCTTCTGGGTGACATCTTCGATTTCTGGTTCGAATACCACAATGTCATCCCCAAGGGCTATACACGCTTCCTCGGGAAACTCTCGGAACTCTCGGATGCCGGCATAGAGATACACTTCTTCACCGGCAATCACGATATGTGGGCCTTTGACTATCTCCACAAGGAATGTGGAGTAATCCTGCACAGTGCTCCAGAGGAGATATCCCTACCCCACCCTTCCGGAAAAACAGTAACCGCTTACGTGGGGCATGGCGATGGCCTGGGCGACCCCAACCGCGGCTTCCGCTTCATCCGTGCCATCTTCCATTCACCCCTGTGCCAATGGCTGTTCCGCAACCTGTTTCCTGCCGATTGGGGCATGGAATTTGGTCTACGATGGGCGAAGTCCAGCAGACTGAAGCATACTAGGAACGCAGTGGCCGAGAACGGCGACACACTTTTTGTTTCCGACAACGGTGAAGTAAGCAATGCCCTGGGCGATGTCCTGTCTCATAACATAGAAACGGAAGAACCCTTCCAGGGCGAGGCAAACGAACCGCTTGTCATCTTCTCCAAGGAGTATCTTCACGACCATCCCGCCACCTCTTTTTTCATATTTGGTCACCGCCACATAGAGCTCGACCTCATGCTCTCCCGTCAATCCCGTCTCCTCATCCTTGGCGAATGGATAAGGAAATACACCTATGCCGTATGGGACGGCAATACCATGCTTCTGGACAATTTCGAGGTGTAGGCTTATAGCCCACAGATTAGACACCTAAATGAAGGACCCCCTCAATCCCCCTGTAGGGAAAGACCCCCTCAATCCCCCTCTAGGGGGAAGAGAGGATGAGCGGGGATAGCTTTCCGTTTTAATCCCGCTATGCGGGCTTGAATCTGCTCACGCTCGGTAGAGTAAATAGATTTTCTCTACTCTCGCTTACTCGCAGATTTCAGTTTTAACCTTTCCGTTCGTTAAGGTCCACCCCCTCCGCGCTTTGCGCTCGTCCCACCTGTCTCAGGGGGACAGTCAGTCACAACAGATAACACTGCGCCAGCCAACTGTCCCCCTGAGACAGGGTGGACGAGGGGCGGGGCGACGGAGGGGGTGGATAGATTTGACTTTAGCCCCTTGCTTTTCCCTTCGGCCAGCGACCTTTGGTTCGGGCGTCGACCTTCGGTTCAGATTTCCACTCGTTTTGCCTCTGCGCTCTCTGGTCGTAGCGTAGCTTGCGACTACTCCAGCGCCAGCGTGAAATGTGGTGAAAAAAACTCTGCGCTCTTTGCGGGCTCTGCGTGAAATATAAAACCACATTCACACGGACATTATTTTTCTCACGCAAAGAACGCAGAGAACGCAAAGATTCCCTGTCCTGTAACGTTGGCGCTGGAGGGTCGCAGCTTCGCGCGAAGAGAACGCAGAGGCTAGTGATTTATCCACCCCCTCCCCCTTCGGGGACTCCCACCTGTCTCAGGGGGAGAGAAGGACCCCCGGAATGAAGGACCCCCTCATTCCCCCTGTGAGGGGGAGGAGTGGATGGGCGGGGATAGATTTCCGTTTTCCGTTTGCCCAGCCTCTGCGCTCTCTTGTCGTAGCGTAGCTTGCGACTACTCCAGCGCCAGCGTGGAATGTGGTGAAAAAAACTCTGCGCTCTTTGCGGGCTCTGCGTGAAATATAAAACCACCACACGGACATTATTTTTCTCACGCAAAGAACGCAGAGAACGCAAAGATTACCTGTCCTGTAACGCTGGCGCTGGAGGGTCGCAGCTTCGCGCGAAGAGAGCGCAGAGGCTAGTGATTTATCCACCCCCTCCCCCTTCGGGGACTCCCACCTGTCTCAGGGGGAGAGAAGGACCCCCTCAATCCCCCTCTAGGGGGAAGAGTGGATGGACGGGGGTAGCTTTCCGTTTTCACTTTTGACTTTAGCCCCTTGCTTTTCCCTTCGGCCAGCGACCTTTGGTTCGGGCGTCGAGCTTCGGTTCACTTTTCCGGACGCAAAGACATGAAACTTGAAACACTTTGATAGCTAAAACTTGAAACGCTTTGATAGCTGAAACTTGAAAGATATAAAAATATGTAACAAAATGTTCTTGTTTTTGTTTCTTTTTTGTAACTTTGTCCACCAAAATAATAAAAAACATAAACATATGAGCGACAGATTGTTTATTTTTGACACCACTTTGCGAGATGGCGAACAGGTTCCAGGCTGCCAGCTCAATACCGTCGAGAAGATTCAGGTTGCCCGTCAGTTGGAGGCTCTTGGCGTGGACGTTATCGAGGCAGGTTTCCCCGTGTCGAGTCCCGGAGACTTCAATTCCGTTATAGAAATCAGCAAGGCTGTGACATGGCCCACCATCTGTGCACTGACTCGTGCCGTGGAGAAAGATATCGACGTGGCTGCCGAGGCGCTGAAGTATGCCAAGCGTGGCCGTATACATACAGGTATTGGTACAAGCCCCTCGCATATCAAGTACAAGTTCAACAGTACCCCAGAGGAGATAATAGAGCGTGCCGTGGCGGCCGTGAAGTATGCCAAGCGCTATGTGGAGGATGTGGAGTTCTATGCCGAGGATGCCGGCCGTACCGACAATGAGTATCTGGCACGTGTCATAGAGGCTGTGTGCAAGGCAGGTGCCACCGTGTGCAACATCCCCGATACTACAGGCTTCCGCACTCCTTACGAGTATGGCGAGAAGATAAAGTACCTCTACGAGCATGTGGATGCCTTTGCCGCCGGCAAGGCAATACTCTCCACACATTGCCACAACGACCTTGGCATGGCCACGGCAAACACCGTGGCAGGCGTGCTGAACGGTGCCCGTCAGGTGGAGGTGACCATAAACGGCATAGGCGAGCGTGCCGGCAATACCAGTCTGGAGGAGGTGGCGATGATCTTCAAGACACATCCCGACCTTGGCATTCAGACAAACATCAACACCACAAAGATATACCCCACCAGCCGTATGGTGAGCAGTCTGATGAACATGCCCGTACAGCCCAACAAGGCCGTGGTGGGCAAGAATGCCTTTGCCCATAGTAGCGGCATACATCAGGATGGCGTGCTGAAGAATGTAAGCACCTACGAGATTATGGACCCCAAGGAGGTGGGTATAGACGACAATGCTATCGTGCTTACTGCCCGTAGCGGTCGTGCTGCCCTGCGCCATCGCCTCAGCGTGAATGGTGTGGAACTGGAAGGCGAGAAACTGGATGCCATCTATCAGGAGTTCCTGAAGCTTGCCGACAAGAAGAAGGAGGTTACCGACGACGATATCCTCGTCCTGGCTGGTGCCGACCGTTCTGCTTCGCACAACATCAAGCTTGACTACCTCCAGGTTACCACTGGCAAGGGTGTCAAGAGCGTGGCAAGCGTTGGCCTGCTCATCGGCAAGGAGCAGTTTGAGGCCGCCGCCAGCGGCAACGGTCCTGTGGATGC
>JAZRIA010000173.1:0-3057 GCA_045645045.1 Bacteroidaceae bacterium
CCCAATAAGTTTTTTTAGAGTAAAACCATCCTACTTTTTGTCCACCTTGCCCGAAAAAGCTATATGACAAGAGAAGGGGGAGCAATCTGGGGGAGCAGCGAGTAAAATAAAAAAAAAAAAATGGAACCAACTGATTTTTAGTTGATTCCATTCATTGTGAGCGGAGAGAGAGGGATTCGAACCCCCGGCACCTCTCAGTGCGGCAGTTTTCAAGACTGCTGTAATCGACCACTCTACCATCTCTCCAGACGTCCGTTGTGGGCGGCTTTCCTTTCAAAAGCGATGCAAAGGTATGGCTTTTTCCTGAAACTTGCAAGCATTTCACCATTTTTTTTCATTTTTTCTCAAAATAGCCTTTATTTCATACTAAATATCCTAACTTTGCAGACATGAAAACACTGATAGTTACCCTTAGCTGTCTATTGTGCATGACAAACATTGCTGCACAAACGGACTCGGTGAGCATAATGTGGGGCAACCGCCCCCGTATAGTCGTGCCTGTAGACACGAAGATAAGCAACAAGCAGTTCAACATGAACCGGTTGCACCACTCTCTTAGTCTTGCCGTTCCTATAGCAGCCGTTGGATTTACCATGATGCCTGCCGATCATGCCATACGCGAACGTGTGGTAAACGGCATGTCTGGTTTTCATACCAAAATAGATGACTATATCCAGTATGCACCGTTAGCTGCACAACTTGGCATGAGCTTAGGTGGAGTAAAAGGACGCAGCAAAAGCCGTTGGCAAGTGCTGGCCACCGATGCCATGGCAGCAGCCATGATGGCAGCTGTTGTAAATGGCATGAAATATGGCATCAACAGAACACGCCCCAATGGTGGCAGAGGAAGTTTCCCTTCAGGACATACCGCCACGGCATTCATGGGCGCTACCCTACTGGCGCACGAGTACGGGCACAAGAGCGTATGGATTCCCATAGCCGGCTATTCCGTTGCTACGGCCACGGGCGTATTGCGCATAC
This sequence comes from Bacteroidaceae bacterium, assembly GCA_045645045.1. Taxonomy (GTDB): domain Bacteria; phylum Bacteroidota; class Bacteroidia; order Bacteroidales; family Bacteroidaceae; genus Physcousia. The sequence goes on from JAZRIA010000173.1 coordinate 982, forward strand.
TCAACAACAAACACTATGCCAGCGACGTGCTCGTGGGAGCAGCCATAGGCATAGTGTCTGCAGAGTTGGCCTACTGGGCAACGGATGCCATATTCAACGACAGGAAACTGTTCAAGTCGCGCCGTGCACGCATCCACTACGAGGCATTGAAAAACTACTGAACCTCAGTGTACTTACACCATAGAAGGAGACGACGCAGATATTCCACCTCCTTGTCGTCTGCGATGTGCAAAGTAAAGGTCTTGCCTGTGCCATCCAATGCATAGAGCACACGATCCAGAAGACGCTGGATATTACCATCGGGCTGGAGATAGATATCCAAATGATCTGCCGCGGTAACGATGGGGATGCAGCGCTGTGCATCGTCCTCGTAGGTGATACATTTCTTCACCCTGCGGCATGCCAGACATCCACGGCACTTGCCTATTTCCTTTTCGCCGACGACAATCAGTTCCTCCTCCGATGCCTGGGGGATGGTTTCATCCCTTTTTGTACATATTATAAGTTTTTTCATTGTTCCTGTGTTTGATTTTACAATACATTAACGAGCACATTGTGCCCATTTCAATGCAAATTTACACCTTATTATTTGATTTATCAAGAAAAGCCAACCTTACGATGCACATGAAGGCCCCATTTTTATCATAATTTAGATTTTGATTAACATATCTTTACGCACGAGGCGTGTTATAAGAAAAAAATTGTATCTTTGTAGCCGAATATTTAATAACACAACACTACGAAATGATAAATATCACTTTTCCCGATGGCTCTGTGCGCCAGTACGAAGCAGGAGTCACCGGTCTTCAGATTGCAGAAAGCATCAGCAGCCGTCTGGCTCAGGATGTGCTTGCATGCGGTGTGAACGGAGAAACCGTGGAACTGAACCGCCCCATCAACGAGGACGCAAGCATACAGCTCTTCAAGTGGGATGACAAGGAGGGCAAGCATGCCTTCTGGCACACCAGCGCCCACCTGATGGCAGAGGCATTGCAGGAACTCTACCCCGGCACTCAGTTCGGCATAGGTCCCGCAATTGAAAACGGTTTCTACTACGACATCATGCCCGCCGAGGGCGTGGTTATCCGCGAGGCCGTGTTTGCCGACATTGAGAAGAAGTTCATGGAACTGGCACAGCGCAAGGAGCAGCTAGTTCGCGAGGACATAAGCAAGGCAGATGCCCTGAAGTTCTTCGGCGACCGTGGCCAGACATATAAGAACGAACTGATTGAGGATCTGGAAGATGGTCATATCACCACCTACACACAGGGTGCGTTTACCGACCTGTGCCGTGGTCCTCATCTGCTCTCCACCGCACCCATCAAGGCATTCAAGGTGCTGAGCACCAGTTCTGCATACTGGCGTGGCGACGAGAAGCGCCCCCAGATGACACGTATCTATGCCATTTCATTCCCCAAGCAGAAGATGCTCACCGAGCACCTGCAGCTGCTGGAGGAGGCCAAGAAGCGTGACCATCGCCGCATAGGCAAGGAGATGGAACTGTTCATGTTCTCCGACCTCGTTGGCAAGGGTCTTCCCATCTGGCTGCCCAAGGGCACTGCACTGCGCCTGCGCCTGGAGGACTTCCTGAAGAAGATTCAGCGCCGCTATGGCTATGAGCAGGTTATGTGCCCCCACATCGGCGGCAAGGGCCTGTATGTCACTTCTGGCCACTGGGATCACTATGGCAAGGACAGTTTCCAGCCCATACAGACACCCGAGGAGGGCGAGGAGTACCTGCTGAAGCCCATGAACTGCCCCCACCATTGCCAGATTTTCGCTTGCAAGCCCCGTTCATACAAGGAGTTGCCCTTCCGTTGTGCAGAGTTCGGTACCGTATACCGTTATGAGCAGAGCGGCGAGTTGCACGGCCTCACACGTGTGCGTTCATTTACTCAGGACGATGCGCACATCTTCTGCCGTCCCGACCAGGTGAAGCAGGAGTTCATCCGTGTGATGGAAATCATACAGATTATCTTCAAGGCTCTCGACTTTGACAACTTCGAGGCACAGATTTCACTGCGCGACCCCTCAAACACCGAGAAGTATATCGGTTCGGACGAGGTGTAAGTCGGA
>JAZRIA010000174.1:0-1273 GCA_045645045.1 Bacteroidaceae bacterium
ATACTTGAGAAAGGGTGTGAATGCAATGGTAATTAAAACCCTTGCCAAATGCATCAGAGAATACAAGAAGCCTGCCATACTCACGCTGGTCTTCATTGCGCTTGAGGTTTTTATTGAGGTTTTGATACCTTTCTTCACCGCTGACATGGTGAACATGATAAAGGACGGCGCTCCCCTTGGCAATGTGGCCCGGCTTGGTATAGTGCTGACGGTCATGGCCCTTATGTCCATGGGCTGCGGCGGCATTGCGGCCCGTACCTGTGCAAACGCTGCATCAGGCTTTGCCAGAAATGTGCGCCGGGACATGTATGTCCGGGTGCAGGAATTCTCTTTCCATAATATTGACAAGTTTTCCACCGCATCCCTTGTCACCCGTATGACCACCGACGTGAACAATGTGCAGATGGCATTTATGATGCTCATCCGTGTTGCCATCCGCTCCCCGCTGATGTTCCTTTTCGCCATTATTATGGCCTTTATTATGGGCGGTGTGCTGGCCTGCACCTTTGTGGTTGTGGTTCCGGTGCTGACCTATGGCCTGTTTAAGGTGGCAAAGACTGCCATGCCCGCTTTCCGCGCCGTGTTCAGAAAGTACGATAAGCTCAATGAATCCATTGAGGAAAATGTCCGCGGCATGCGCGTGGTAAAGGGTTTCTCCCGTGAGGAGCATGAAAAGGAAAAGTTCGGTAAGGCCTCTGACAATATTGCTATGGACTTTACCAAGGCTGACCGTATCGTGGCCCTCAATAACCCCATCATGACCTTCTGCATGTATTTCAACATGGTCTTTATTCTCACTGTGGGCTCCATGCTTATTGTCAAATATCAGGGCAGCATGATAGACGTGGGCCAGATTTCTGCCATGCTGACTTACGGCGTGCAGGTGCTTATGAGCCTGATGATGCTGTCCATGGTCTATGTCATGACTACCTTCTCTGCCGAGTCTGCCAGACGTATTGTTGAGGTTCTCAATGAGGAGCCTTCCCTTGCAGACCCCGAAAAGCCCGTGACCGAGGTTGCCGACGGCAGCATCGACTTTGTGGATGTGGGCTTCAAGTATTCTGAAAAGGCAAAGAAATATGCTCTGTCCGATGTTGACTTGCATATCGACTCCGGCATGACAGTGGGCGTTCTGGGCGGTACCGGCTCCAGTAAGACCACCCTTGTCCAGCTTATCCCCCGTCTTTATGATGTGACCGAGGGCTGTGTCAAGGTGGGCGGCGTGGATGTGCGTAACTACTCCATAGAATCCCTGCGTGACGCAGTTTCCATG
>JAZRIA010000175.1:0-2173 GCA_045645045.1 Bacteroidaceae bacterium
GGGGGGATGCCTGAAAGGCAGAGGGGGTCTGTGGGTCCTTACCACTATGAAATCCACCTCATACACACGCCGCCACATGGGCCACTTCGGCCGCCTGGCCATGCTCTACTACCCCGACCGCGGCTACAAGCGTGCCGTACACCTCTTCCGCCAGGAAATCCGCCAGACCCGAGGCCTGCTCCAAGCCCTGCAGGACGTCGGCTACCGAGGCAACGAACGCATCCTCACATCCCGACAGGTGCAGGTGATAGAGGAGTTTCTGGGCGAACCGTAGAGCGAATGGAAAACGGAAAACGGAAAGGTGAAAACGGAAAAGTATTCTTCAACGGTGAGCGGATGAGCGATTAGCTTTGAACGGGACAGGGAACTATCCACTCCCTCCGCTTCGCTCTGCTCATCGTCGCACTGGGGAGTGCTCCCCTCAGAGGGTACAGAAGCAGATTTACTGCTTCTTCTAAAGACCCTCTTCGCCCACCTGTCTCAGAGGGAGAGTCAGTTACAACCGAAAATACCGCGCCAGCCAACTGTCCCCCTGAGACAGGGGGACGAGCGAAGCGGAGGGGGTGGATAAATCACCCTTAGCACAAAACATCAATCCGCAGACACTTGCCATCACTGGGGTGTCTGCGGATTGTTTTGATGCTATCAAGTAAGCGTTAGGGCCTTAAATGCTCTTCTTGCCTACCAGCCTTCATTCCACAAGTCTGTGGATTTTGAAGAGGAACCAATGCCGTCTCCCGAATCCATACGCGATGCTGCATCGCCTACATCATCGGGATTCACTGGCATTCCCGAAGTTGCAGCCAAGATACCGTCTGCTATGTTCAACTCATGAACCTGCACTGAAGGTTCTAAATACTCTTTCTTCATATTGTTGCTTTTAGTTTGTTGTTAATAAATCACCTTCTTACCATTTATTACATAAACACCGCCCTTCGCTGGAGCGCTCACACGGCGGCCTGAGAGGTCGTAGATTTCCGATTTCTGTTCATCGTTTGCAGTTTTCACCTCGTCTATGCCTGTAGCATTGTCGTCCTCGCCCATCACTCTGATTCTTACGCGCGACATTGCATCTTCAGCTATCTCCACAGGAGAGCCTTCGCGGCTGGATATGGTCAGATAGAAGCGGAATGGTTTCAGTGTGGAGGTTGGAGAAAGCTTCTTCCAGGCACCATCTGTGGAAATCACAAGGCTGCCATTCAAATCTCCGGAAGTCATCTTTTGGTATGTTCCCGTTATCTCGAATTTGGTGTACACGGAAGAGCAGTCCAAAGTGGTAATCTCGGCAGGATACAGAGTAACAGCCTCCTGAACAATGTTCATTACCTTAGCTTCCTCGTTTTTGGCCTTTATCAAGTAAGGGTGATTAGGCTTCAGAGTACCAGCCTTTATTTTTACTATTTCCATTACCATTTCGTCTATCTCGCCATTGTCGTCGTTGTCGTAGGAATGCATGGCATTGATATACGCCACCTCATAGTTCTCCTCCAAAACTTCATAAGGTATCTTGAAGGGCACATACAGGGGATTCCATAGCATGTTGGGAAGAGTACGGGTGTAGGTTAGAGTACCTACTTCTTGTTCAATATTATTATCAAACACCTCGCCATCTGTCAAGGTTAAGTGCGGAAGGAGAGTATTCCTTCCGAAACGGCTCCAAGGCTCAGTTGCCTTATAACTCTCCACAGAAACAACAGGAACATGCAGGGTGGCATTTTCTATGGGCGAAGATTCAAATGTATTGCTCGCTGTAGAAGGTACATTTTCTGCATAGCAATAGACATCAAGGAGTTCGGGGCAATAAGCGAAAGCATAATCCCCTATGCCCGTCACACTATTGGGGATAGTAACCGAGGTCAAGCTAGAGCAATTACGGAAAGCATTATCCCCTATGCTCGTCACACTATATACGACATCCTCGTGCTCCACAGACTCCGGGATAACAACTTCACCAGAATACTCGCCACTGCTCTTCGCTATAACAGCAGCCTGCGTTGTCTCTGCATTAAGGACATACCTTATACCATCAATCTCTGTAGAGATGGCAACAATAGTTCCAAAACGGCTCCAAGGCTCAGTTGCCTTATAACTCTCCACAGAAACAACAGGAACATGCAGGGTGGCATTTGCTATGGGCGAATGATTAAATGCATTGCTCTCTGTAGAAGGCACA
>JAZRIA010000176.1:0-1830 GCA_045645045.1 Bacteroidaceae bacterium
ATATATATTTAAATATATATATAATAAACTATATTTTACCATTTTCTGCTGGGGGGGAGTATAAGGACAAAAACTAACTGTCAGCTGTCAGCTGTCAGCACTATGCAGCATAGGACATTTATAACTGTTAAACTGTTAATCTGTTAACGAAGAAAACATTGCCGTAAAGATATTTTACCACCTCACGAGCAACCAAAACACAGGAGGCAAAATGCACAGGCAATGGATTTGCAGAAAATGAAGGCAAACCCGTTGGCCAACTGCCGTAACAGTAAACTTCGTTTAATCACTGATATTCAAGGCGTTAACACCTCATTAAGTAAGAAGAGATGCGCAATCGCTCTGCCGCTATGGTTTGTCACATCGCCAGCGAGATGTTGTCACGATGTCTTGCGCCTCGCAACACGAACACAACGTCGTCGCCTCACGAGGAACAGGAACGAGCAACACGAGGACCCGACCCTCAACACCCCCAGTAAATCAGTGTAATGATTTATTACCACACAGCGCATACCTGCCCCACCCTTTTTCTTACACGCCATGCCATTCAGGCAAACATTTCTCTTGGTTGCAAGTTGCAAAATAATCCGTGAAAATCTGTTGCATCTGTATCATCAGTGGGCAATTTCTAAGTTACTTTCGCTCGGAAGTAAAAATAAAACGGATTTTATTTTGTACTTCTCTCACTTATTCGTAACTCTGAAACTACGTTTCTAAGTTACTCACGTTCGGATTTACTCAAATAAATTTGGTAAATCGCTCACTTAATCGTAACTTTACCGCCCGAAATAAGAACATACTATAATATAATGGCTACTATCGAAACACAGGAGGCTCCAGCGAAGAGCCTTAATTTCATCGAGAAACAAATAGTGGAGGACCTGGCAGAGGGCAAGAACGGAGGACGTTTGCAGACACGCTTCCCACCCGAACCCAACGGCTACCTGCACATTGGTCATGCCAAGGCCATTGCCATGGACTTTGGCGTGGCAGAGAAATTTGGCGGCGTGTGCAACCTGCGCATGGACGATACCAACCCGCAGAAGGAGGATATGGAATATGTGCATGCCATAGAGCGCGACATCCAGTGGCTGGGCTACAAGTGGGGCAAGGTGTGCTATGCCAGCGACTACTTCCAGGACCTTTGGGACTTTGCAGAATGGTGCATACTGACGGGCAAGGCCTACATCGACGAGCAGACCTCCGAAGAGATTGCGGCCCAGAAGGGCACTCCCACTGAACCGGGCCAGAACAGCCCCTACCGCGACCGCCCCGCAGAGGAGAGCCTGGCTCTTTTCCGCGAGATGAACTCGGGCAACGTGGAGCCTGGCAAGATGATTCTGCGTGCCAAGATAGACATGGCAAGCCCCAACATGCACTTCCGCGACCCCATCATGTACCGCGTGCTGAACATGCCTCACTGGCGCACGGGCAACAAGTGGAACGCTTACCCCATGTACGACTTCACACACGGACAGAGCGACTACCTGGAGGGCGTGACACACTCTATCTGCACACTGGAGTTCGTGCCTCACCGCGACCTCTACGACCTGTTCGTAACGTGGATAAAGGAGTGGAAGGGCGACGAGGGAGACATTGAGGACAACCGCCCGCGCCAGTTTGAGTTCAACAAACTGAACCTCAACTACACCCTCATGTCCAAGCGCAACCTGCTCATACTGACCCAGGAGCAGGTGGTGAACGGCTGGGACGACCCCCGCATGCCCACCATCTGCGGCATACGCCGTCGCGGCTACAGCCCCCAGGCAATACTGAAGTTCATAGATAAGATTGGCTACACCACCTTTGATGCACTTAACGACATCAAGC
>JAZRIA010000177.1:0-17173 GCA_045645045.1 Bacteroidaceae bacterium
CTGAGCAAGCGAGTTGGATTGGAGAACGTCAGCGTGGAGTACTGCCTAGAGGTAAGCGACCGTTTTCTGGAACTCTGTGCCGTAAAGCCAGGTGTCGTAGACGGAGCTCACGAGGTGATGGACTATCTCAAGTCCCGTGGCTATGGCCTGCACATGTGCAGCAACGGTTTTCACGAGGTGCAGTATCGCAAACTGAAGGCCTGCGGCATGAAGGACTATTTCGATACCATAGTACTGTCCGAGGATGCCGGTGCCAACAAACCCTCGCCACTCTATTTCGATTACGCCTTCCGCATGACTGGTGCCAAACCCGAAACCACCCTTATGATTGGCGACAATTTCCAGACAGACATCCTCGGTGCCAAAGGTGCCGGACTTGATGTCATGTGGTTCAATCCCCATCCAGAGGAAAACAAGGCAACAGAGGCGGTTAATTACGAGATACACGACCTCAGGGAAATGCTCAATATCCTCTAATATTACATTCTTTAGAATATAGTTCCGAGTGTCCGGATAGATAAAATGCGTCTATTGTGGGCACTTGGAACTGTTTTTATGCAATTATATTTCTAATCCTTTGGGACATATACCATAAAACACTAACTTTGGTGCATGGTATGTGCAATAATGAACAAACTAAAAACATATAGCATGAAAAAGACTTTTCTACTTTCTCTTCTCCTTACCTTGCTGGGAACCGTCTCGGCATGGGCAGAGTTTAATCCCGAGGCAGGCAAGATGTATGCCTTGAAGGAAAAGACCACGGGGCTGTACCTGGACATACAGACGCTGGGGATTCATGAACCTGGGCATACAACCAATAGTATGAGTTTGAATTCCAAACTGTGTATCATTTATTTTGAGGCAGGTGCAGAAGGTAAGTGGCGTCTTAAAAATGCTAATGGCACTTATGGCGGTAATTTCACGAGTGGGCGCACTTGGAATACAACCATTGGCGAAACTTCCTATGATTGGGTAATTATAGAAGATGGGGAAAAAGGAATTTCGATTGCAAAAGATGCCTCAAATTATATTGGTTGGGACAATGGCAAGGACATCACTGCTGGTAGTGCCTTGTACAACAATGCGGAAGGCGGCAATGATAAAGCGTCAAGAATATACTTCACTCTTGAAGAATATACTGGCAAAGATATAACAGGCAATGGGTCACAGGCCACAATAGGTGTCTCAGAAATTAACGGATGGGCAAAGGTTCCTGCTGGTACGGCGTGGACTATTAGCATGGATGTGGAGAATCCCAATGGCGTTTCATTCAATGAATGGGGTACAAGCATCTTTGCTATTGGAGCCAACGCATTTCCTGAAAAGAATGGTTACAGAGGTTTGCAATTATATCTGAAGAGTTCTACCAACGGAGGCAAGTTGGACGCTGTATTCGATGGAGGCGACCACTTGATTGATAATGTTACTCATAAAGGCAATTTTAGCGCCTCGATTTCATATAATGGAGATAATCAGTTGCAGATTAAGACCACAAATTCTTCTGGAACTGTAGCAGAAAACAACTATACACTCAGCAATCAGTTAGCAGAGTTTTCTCAATTGTCGTATGGCCTTCCCACTGGTATCAATGTAAAGAACCTGCTGATAACAAAGTTGAGCAATAGTGTTGACTATCCTACTGCTGCGACAGTCTCCAATAACAAGTACTCTTTCAAATCCGGCAAGATTTTGTATGGTGGCGATTGCAATAAGATTCGTTTTACCTTGACTTCGTCCGATGCTTACTATGAAAATGCAAAGACAAACAAGCGTATGAGTTTCGATTCGTTTGAACTGTTCAATGCATCTGGCAATAAGGTTGAATTGAAGTATACCTACTTTACAGGAAACAACAACGGCAAGACCTTTGCAAATATGCTTGACGGTGAAAACGGAACATTTTGCTCAGGAACGTGGGGTAGCGCAGAAGGTGACGACTGGTTTGAAATCTACCTTCCCCAAACGATAGACCTTGGTGGTGCATTTTCGTTCTCGTTTGTTACCGAGAATATCACTATGAATGCCAAGGCTTTCCGCATAGATATGTCTTACGAGGCGTATGTGAATTACACTTTCCATATTTTGGGCAATGGTTCAAATGGGGTTACAGTAACCAACGGAGAGCAGACGCTTACCGAAGGTTCTACAATTGATATTACAGATTTTGACGTTGAATCAGTCTCTGCCACGGAAATCCCCGGCTACACATGGAGCATCGTGGTAGACGAAGAGAAATGCACCATCACCCTTGTCTATACCGAGGCACCATCTGTAGAGAATCCCGAGGCTGTAGTTGCCCTTGTAAATCGTATTGGCGGTGCAGGCACTGCCGACAAGTTCAAGTTCGTGCTCGCCCCCTCCCTTAACTCCAAGCAGGAAGTCTTTGTTATCGGAGGCGAGGATGGCAAGGTTCTCGTCAAGGGTTCTACCCTCAGCGCCATTACTACAGGTCTGGGCTGGTACCTCAACCACATTGCCAAGATAAACATCGCATGGAACTCGCTCAACGAAAAGACTGTTTCTGGCGAGGCCTATGCTGACCTTTCTAATATTCCCGTGCCAACAGCAGAGGAAATGCATACCAGCGATGCCAAGTATCGCTACTACCTGAACACCTGTACCTTTGGCTACTCCATGACCTCATGGACATGGAAGCGCTGGCAACAGGAAATTGACTGGATGGCTCTGCATGGTATCAATATGCCTCTCCAACTTGTAGGTCTCGAAGAGGTGTGGCGCAAGTTCCTTACAATGGAAGATGCTCAAGGTAAACGTAAATATGGTTATGATGATACTGCTGCCAAAGCCTTCGTTGCTGGTCCTGCCTTCATAGCATGGTGGGCAATGAACAACCTCGAGGGTTGGGGCGGTACCGGAACTGGCAGCAAGAGTGGTTACAACAACCTGGCTGGTGCTGGTGGCGTTCAGGACGATGCCTGGTATGCTCGTCAGAAGAGCCTTGCAAAACAGATTACCGACCGTCAGCGTGAACTCGGCATGCAGCCTGTATTGCCAGGTTGGTCGGGTATGGTGCCAACTAACTTTGCCTCTAAATCAGGATATGCAACACGAGGCAATGGTGGCAACTGGGCTGGCGACTTTGTTCGTCCGCTCCTGCTCAATGTCAATATCGGCGCTGACAAATATGCAGCAATCGCAGCAGACTACTATGCTTGTCTGAAGGATGTAATGGGCGAGAGTCAGTATTACTCTATGGACCCATTCCACGAAGGTGGCGGCGCTGGCACTATGGAGGATTACAAGGCTTTGTATAATGCCATGGAAACAGCCAAGGAGGGTTCGCAATGGGTTATCCAACAATGGCAATGGTCTGCCACCCAGGCATACTCACTGACTGCTGTTCCCCAAGGACGACTGATTGTCCTTGACCTTTTCTCGGACGGTGCGCCCGCTTTCGACAAATATACAGGCTATGCTCCACAGGATGCAGTGTTCTGTGCCATTCCTAACTTCGGTGGCCGTTCAGGTTTGATGGGCCGTCTGAACAATGTTACCGACAATTATTTCGCTTATAAGGCCAAGTATGCAAGCATCAAGGGTATAGGTACCGCTCCCGAGGCTATCGAGCAGACTCCTGTCACCTACGACCTCATCTACCAGTTGCCATGGATGGGCGAGAAACCCAATGTGGATGATTGGATCAAGAACTATGCAACCGCACGCTATGGTGTGGAAAACAGCGTGGTCCAGGAAGCTTGGGAATTGCTCCGCCAGGGTCCCCTGAACTATGGTGCCGATGCCATCCAGGGTCCCGTGGAGGATGTTTGGGCTGCTCGTCCCAATCTGGATGCCAAACCTTCAAGTTTCTGGGGCAAGACCCTGAATCATGCAGGTGGCACATATACAAAGGCCCGCCGTCAGATGTTGATAGATGCAACATACAAGTTGCTGAGCCAGGAGAATGAAATTGGCGATGACGCTGTGTTCCAAAGCAACTATAGCTATGACCTTGTTGAATTTGGTGGCGCCGTGATGGCAGACTATGCTTACGACTTGTTGCTGGGCATCAAGGCTGCCAAAAATGCGGCTGGTGACAACTTTGCAAATGATGCCACCTATAAGGCCCGCCGCGATGCATTCCTGGCACTGATAGAGGATGTGGACAAGTTCAAGGGTACCAACTTGAACTTCCGCCTGGGCAAGTGGACACAGGAGGCCCGCGATGCAGCCAAGGAGGTAACAGACGCCACATCAGCAACTCCCGACTGGTACGAGTATAACAATGCCCGCACCATCCTGACAACATGGTCTTCTCCCGGTACCAACCTGAACGACTATTCCTATCGTTCTTGGCAGGGCCTGATGAAGGATTTCTACCTTCCACGCTGGAAGTACTATTTCGATCATGGTTGCACCGATGGCGAATACAAGTTCTTTGAGTGGAACTGGGCGCATGGCATGGAGCATGCTGTTGGTCAGACAGCTATCAGCACCACTGCTTTGACAGAGGGTCAGGCTGGTCATACAGACAGCTACACCCGCGAGCCAGAGGGCAACACCGTGGAGGAGGCCAAGAAGCTCCTGAACAAGTACATCATCCCTGTAAAGGTTAATGGCAGCACATACTATGCTTACCGTGGTCTGGACAACGATCTGGCCAGCATTGCCACCATTCCTGCAAGTGCAGGCACGACTGTAGACTTGACTCCATACTTCGGCCAGATTACCGGTATCAGTTCTTTCGAATGTGATGCCGTTGATGGCGAGGTTAGCGACATGAGCAAGGTGGCTATCAAGGCAAATGTTGCCGATGGTGCGCACAAGGCCACCATCACCCTGGAGGATGCCACAAAGCTGACATTCTACTTCTCGGTGAACCCAGGCTACAATGGCGTGTATACTATCAACTACAAAGATGGGAGCGAGAATGGTGCTCCTGTCTTTGTGGGATACAACGAGGACACGGACAATGCTGGCAATGTGGGCTACAAACTGATTGCAGAGGGAACCTACAAACCTTCTGCTGAAGGCGACAAGTTCTTCACCATCACACCTTCGGGCAGCGGTTATGCAATCTCGGCCCAGGGCAAGTACCTCAAGGCTCCCAACCTTGGCGCATGGAACCACCTGATGTTCTCGGACAATGGTACTGATGCGGGAATCTACATCATCGAAGAGGTAGAAAACGGTGTTTTCAAGTTGCGCAATCCAAGCACAGCCGACGACATCAAGTATATTAACGATTATGACAAACTTGTGTTTGGCAACGACAAGTCCGACAAGGACAACCTTGCCACTTTCACCATCAGCGAGGCAACGTCCTATCCCCTCGCCATCACCTCTGCAGGCATGGCAACTCTCTGTCTGCCCTTCAATGTGACTTTGCCAGAAGGTATGCTTGCATACGACCTTTCTGTAGAGAATATTGCAAGTGGCGATGTAGAAGGGAAGTACAACGCTACCATGAAGGTGGTTGCCACTTCTGGCGAAACCTTGAAGAAGGGTACGCCTGTAATAGTAGCTGCAGAACCTGGCGATTACACTCTTCCCATCACCATGTCGGATAATGGCGCCAAGACCTCTCTTGCTGGTTCCTTGCTTCGTGGCAACTTTGTGAAGCAGAATCTGACTCAAGGCAATACTACCAAGAAGTATATTCTTGGTGTGCCGGAAGGACACGAAGTTGGATTCTATCTAATGGATGCAGAGGGTACTATCGGTGCCAACAAGTGCTGGATGGAGTGGACCGTTTCTGCTGGTCAGGCAGAGGCTCGCTCCTTCGTAATTTCCTTTGACGATGCAACTGGCATATCTGACATCATTCCCGAAAGAAAGGAGAACAGAACACACCTTATATATAATATAAGTGGCCAGCGTTTGAATAAGCCTCAAAAGGGCCTGAATATTATTGGTAACAAGAAGGTAATAATTAAATAACAAATATTATGAAGCAGAAATATTTATCACCAACCACAAAGGTGCTTGAGATAGACACGTGTTGCATTATTGCAAATTCAAAAATAAGTGTCGTTATTAACAATGATGAAGGTAATAGTCTGGATGCCAGCGCTTCACTTTCCCGTGAAGAAAACTCCTCCACTGGCAGTATCTGGGATTCAAACTGGTAGAACAGATATAAAGGAAATAAGGGTACCCCGTCAGCAACTGCTCTGGGGTACCCTTATTCTTTTTGGGCTCACAAACGTCCCATCTATCTCTTCATCAATCGTTCTAATGCCATTTGTTCGTATTTAGTATCTGGACGGCCATAATTGGCATATGGATAGATGGAAATGCCACCACGTGGGAGGAATATGCCAGTGACCTCGATATACTTGGGATCCATCAGGCGGATAAGGTCCTTCATGATGATGTTGACACAGTCCTCGTGAAAGGCACCATGGTTGCGGAAGCTAAAAAGGTAGAGCTTGAGACTCTTGCTTTCAACCATCTTGATGTCGGGGATGTAGCAGATGCGTATCTCGGCAAAGTCGGGCTGGCCAGTGATAGGGCAGAGACTGGTGAACTCGGGACAGTTGAACTGTACCCAATAGTCGTGCTCGGGGTGCTTGTTGTCGAAGGCTTCAAGCACTTCGGGGGCATAGTCTTGGCGATATTGGGTGGTGTTGCCAAGCAAAGTTAGTTGGTCTTGCAGTTGGGACATGTTGCTTTGGGGGTTAACGAACGGAGTTTGGATTTCATCTTTCAACGTTCACTTCCAGAACTTCAAAATATTGTAGGAAATGTTTTCGTCGAAGACATCAATACCTTCCATGTTTTTCAGTTTATTTACGACCCGTATGGTAACAGGAAGCACTATTACCTCGTACATGGACTTCATGACAATCTGTGTGAGCATAAGCATAAACAGGTCTGGCAATGCAATCAGTCCACCAAAGGCTATGGGGAAAAAGATTATGGAGTCTACTGTCTCACCGGCAAAAGTGGAAAGCACGGCACGCAAAGAGAAATGTTTCCCCTTGTGCGCCACCTTCATCTTGCTCATGGTATATGCGTTGGTAAACGAGCCAAGCAAGAATGCCAAAAGACTGGCAAGCACTATTCGTGGAGTCAGTCCGAAGATGAAATTGAAATGTTCCTCACCATCCCAATACGGTGCTGCAGGGAGGGCAACAGCCAACAGACCCACAGCTGCCACAAAGAAGTTCATGGCAAAGCCCGTCCAGATAACGAGTGAGATTCTGCGGAATCCCCACACCTCGGCAATACAGTCGTTGATGATGTAGGAAACGGGGAAAACCAGCATTCCTGCTGTAATGGTGGTGATACCGAAAAAATCGAGAACCTTTGTCTCAAGGAGATTTGCTGTAATAAGGCAGACTACAAAAACTACTGCCAACAGCATAAATAAGATTGATACTTGCTGTTTCATATTTCCTGTTTTTTACGTGGTGTTCTGGAATACACGTTGATGAACGTTGATAGAGCAAAGGAACTGAGTCATCGTTCAACGTTAACTGTCCGCAAATGTACGTCAAAGTTTTGAGATGCACAAGCGTTTTTGGTAAAAATGGGGAGCAAGATAATTATCGCATAGCTCTTCGGTTCGGTCAATATTAGCCCCCGATTTTAATGCTTTTTTGCTCAAAAATGCAAATTAAGTGCATTTTATTGCCAAATAGAACACAAAATAAGCCAAAAATAACTAATTTTGTGCACGAATTAAACCTGTGCAAGGCAAAGCAGTCAAAAAAGAAAAGCATTGATACAAATATTCTGCCTTAACAGTAAAGTGCAAATATAACAATTAACATACGATGAAACATTTTGTCAGTCATTTTAATGACTCCGTAAAAGAGAACTGGGCATCTCCTGCCATAACTAATTTTGGTGGCGTAACCTACACCTATGGCCAATTGGCCCAGCAAATTGCAAAATATCACATCCTATTTGCCGAGTCTGGCATAAAGAAGGGTGATAAGGTTGCCCTTTATGCACGCAACTCCGCAGAATGGGTGATAGCCTATTTTGCTACACTGACCTACGAGGCAGTATCCGTGCCTTTCCTCCCAGACTTCACTCCAGCTGCGGTTGCAGAACTGGGTACTTTCTCTGAGTGTAAGTTGTTGATTGCCGATGATATTGCTTTTAACAGTTTAGAGAGCGACGAGAAGTATATCAAGCAGCTAGAATCAACCAAAGGTTTTGCCGGTATTATCAACGTAAAGGATATCAGTATTTGTCTGGCAACAGAAAAAGCTTTGATAGCCGCCCACGATACTCTTGACGAGCACTTTGCAAAACTCTATCCCAACGGTTTGAGTGCGGACAATGTTAATTATTATCCCGTAGAGCGTGATATGGAGGCTGTGGTTGAAATCAGTTTCACATCGGGTACAACCAGTGCCACTTCAAAGGGTGTTGTTTTGCCTGCTCGCTCACTGTCGGTAAACCTTGACTTTGCACGCCGTGAGATTCCAGCCACACAGGGTGGACATATATTTGCTATCCTGCCTATGGCACACATGTTTGGCCAGACATTCGATGTTCTGTTCCCCTTGGCTGGCGGTTGCCACGTATTCGTCATGCCAGGCAAGCCTACCCCGGCACGTCTGTTGGAAGGTTTGGCTACAGTAAAGCCATTCATGTTCCTTACCGTACCTTTGGTTATTGAGAAAATATTCAAGTCAAAGGTGTTCCCTGCTACACACAGTTTCCCTGCCAACATGCTTTTGAAGGTGCCAGGTCTTGACAGGATTGTGCTCAACAAGATAAAGAAATCGCTTCTTGCCGCTTTTGGCAATAGTTTTACCACAGGCCTTGTTCTTGGTGGTGCAGCACTTAACCGCGAAGTAGAGGACTTGCTCAAACGCATGAACTTCCCATATGTTGTTGGTTATGGCATGACTGAGTGTGGTCCGCTTATCTCATATTGCGACAAGAGCGAGTTTGTCAAGTATTCATGCGGTAAGAAGGCCGACCCTCTGGAGTTGCGTATTGATTCTGCCAATCCAACCAAGATTCTTGGCGAGATACAGGTCAAGGGCGATGCTGTCATGCTCGGATACTACAAGAATGAAGACGCTACTGCAGCCACATTTACCGAAGACGGCTGGCTGAAGACCGGCGATATGGGCGTTGTGGATGCCAAGGGCAACGTATTCATCAAGGGACGCTGCAAGAACATGATCCTCACCGGCAACGGTCAGAACATCTACCCCGAGGAGATTGAGGACAAGATCAATAACCTTCCCTACGTTGTAGAGTCATTGGTTGTTGGCCGCAAGAACGCCATCGTGGCACTCGTTGTTGCCGACTACGAGGCAGGCAAGAAGGCAGGACTTGATGCCGAGGAACTCAACAAACTTATCAACGATAATGTTCTTGCCTTGAATCCAGAGTTGGCAAGCTATAGCAAGATATCAAGCACCGAGATACGCAGCGAAGCCTTTGAAAAGACACCAAAGCAGAGTATCAAGCGATACTTGTATTCTTGAAAAATTATCTAACGTTGAGTTGTTAGCGAGAATAACCCAATGCCTGTTAGGAAACTGAAGTTAGAGTTCCATAGGTACTAAATCAGGGCATCGCTATTTGCTATATAAAAAAATACTCCGGTAGTGATGACTATCGGAGTATTTTTATCTAATAATTACTTTTTCTTCTTTGGTTTGCGGCGTGCCCATCCTTCTTCGGCAAAGTCGGGCATATCGCCTTTGAGGGGAGATGTGTCGGGGTGAAGGAACTTCATCCAGTCGTCCTTGGTGTAGTGATGCTGCTGGGCAGGGGACTTTGATGTTGAAGGTGAGGACCCCCTCAATCCCCCTGTAGGGGGAGGAGCGGATGAGCGGTGAAAGTTTTCCGTTTTGACTTTATCCCCTCCGGGCGTCGACCTTCGGTTCTGCTTTCTCCTTTCTGCTTTCTCCTTTCTGCTTTTCTCCTTTCTCCTTTGACTTTAGCCCCTCCGGGCGTCGACCTTCGGTTCTCCTTTCTTCTTTCTCCTTTCTCCTTTCGTCTTTGTCGTTCTCTGTCTTGTCGGCAACATCTTTACAATAACTCCAAGTGGCAAAGGTTATTTTGTCAGAAGGTATGCTCGCATACGACCTTTCAGTAGAGAGTATTGCAAGTGGCGATGCAGAAGAGGAGTACACTATCGGTGCCAACAAGTGCTGGATGGAATGGACCGTTCCAGCTAGTCAGGCAGAGGTTCGCTCCTTAGTGATTTCTTTTGACGATGCAACGGGCATATCCGACATCGTTGCCGGAACAAAGGAGAACAGAACACACCTTATATATAATATAGTTGGCCAGCGTTTGAATAAGCTTCAAAAGGGCCTGAACATAGTAAACGGCAGAAAGATTATGGTAGGTTTTATGAATTAGCTGCCAACAATTCCCTTTCCCGCGATGGCGGCACACACAACAGCACCTGGGACTTTGACTGGTAGGGTTTTGTAACCGACATGGAATTCTTTTACATATTTCAACAAAGAAATGAAATGTTTTGTATATATTTGCAAGGTCATTGCCATCGCTGAAAGTCCCGAGGGGCATAGGTGGGCGTGACACATATACATAAAAGGCGTTACTGAACGCTTTGGTTTTGACGTATCTGAACTTCGCAACTTCAACTATCTGTCAAAAACAAAGCAACAAGAACGTCTCATGGGATGTTTATATACAGCCCTCATTGGATATCTGCCTTTCTTTGGCAATATTCCTCTGGAGGTGTTTTATATATTCATCGGCGTGGGGCTTTCAGCGTTGCTCGTTTCGACAGATAGGGGCAATGCGAAGGCCAAGATACGTGGAACGGGCATCAGACTGGCTCCACGTCTTTTTTGTATATACACCATAGTATGATAATCAGTTTGTGCACAAATATAAGTCATTGTGCAACACAAAGTATATAGACAGGAAAGAATTTTTAACCCAATTTTATATTGCCAATTTAACAAATCAAAGTTATGAAAACATCATTTATTTTAAAGAGTTTCTTTGCGGCATTCGTGTTGTTCGCATCTGCAACATTAGTATCTTGTGAAAAGGAGAATGATATTCCAGACCCCGAAACCCAAAAGCCTGCGGCTGTGTCATTAAAATACACCAATTATGAGACCGAAGACATGCTGGAGTACTGCAATATTCTTATGGAGTACACAGATGTAAACGGAACAAAGGTTGATACAATTACAGCCACATCGTGGACTAAGGAATTTGTTACTCCGCTTCCTTGCTCTTATTCCTTTAAGAAAACCTATACTTTGAAGGCAGATAAGGATGTCGCTTCTGTTGAGAAAATACAGTTTGGAAATCGCATGTATACATATAGTTGGGAGATACTTGATACTAATGGCAATAAAACAAATAAAGGCGAATTCTTTGCGGCTTCGTCTTCTATGACAACATCAGGCAGTAAAATTGCAGAACAGGTTCCTACTGGCAGATTAGATATGGAGAAGACATTTACATTTGATAAGGATGGCAATAAGCTAAACTAATGTCTATCCGGACTGTAGTTCAATAATACTTAGAGACAAAGGTTTCCCTGCCATGTGTGTTCATTGTAAACAACCCTTGGCAGGGAATTTGTGTTAACTATAATACGCTAGACTTAAATGAAACGACTAAATCTTATATTAGTTTTGTCATTATGGCTGTGTATGCCATTATGTGCTTTTGCTCAGGCGGATAGGAACACTATTTTTAAGGTTGCTTTTGGCGAAATAGAATACACGCCCAAGCAGGAAAAAGTGTCAGTCGGTTCTGTTCTTGGAACAATAGGCCAGGTCCTGGCTCATGGTTCTGTAACTACGCATAAAGACAAGTATGCCCCTTCGGTACGGGCCTGTGTCTTGTCCGGTTTGGGTAAAGTAAGGAGGTTTCATACCAGCGAAGGACCATTTATGGATGGAGAGATAGAGGAAGATACTCCAGCGTTCAGCGTGAGCGGAACAATAAACAGTATAAGCACAACGTCAAGCCTTTTTACTCCGACAGACAAAAACGTCAGGCCCTACAATGTATATAAGGCACAAATAGAGGTTACAGTCCATGTAAAGGATGTGCACGACGGTCATATTGTAGACAGCCACACCTTTTATATTACCAATCACGATATGCAATGGGTAAAATCGGAGGACAATGCACTCAACGAGGCGCTGATACGCCTTTCATCAAAGGTTGCACGTCATTACAACATGCAATTCCCCTTGAATGCCTCCATCATAGAGGCTGGTGTGGCAAAGAAGGACAAGCAGAAAGAGGTGTACATTGATATTGGCTCTGCCAATGCAGCATGTGTAGATATGCGTTTTGCTGTCTATTCTGTAAAGACCATTGCTGGCAGATCTGCAAAGAGAGAACTGGGAGTAATCAAGGTTGTAGAGGTGATGGGCGACGACATCAGTCTTTGTAAGGTTAAGAGTGGCGGCAAGAACATAAAGGCTGCATTGGAGGAAGGAGAAACAGTAGTTGTAATGAGTTACGAGTAGAAAGAAGTAGTAGGGTAATGGTGACGTTTTCTATATAAGTAGATAAATAAAAAGTTGAAATCATGAAAAGAATTCTTTTATTCTGTATCTGTGCATATAGTGTATTTAGTAACGCACAAACTCAAATTAAGTTTGAGAGTGATTTTTTTGCTGATTCAATAATAGCCAGTAACCCCAAACTTACTTTTGAGAGGTTGATACCTTATGCTCCCAATCAGGAGATAGAGGAGCGCCATCGCAAGGCAGGCTTGCATTTATGGTATCTTGTTGAGGCCCCGTTGGAAGAGTTTAAGGGTAAAAAAGGCATTAAGCAGGTAAGGGCCACCGAAATAATAGAAATGCCAGAGGTTCCGACAATATCAGTGGAATCTCCAGTCATTACCAGTAAGAGCACGCGCTCTGTTTCAATGAATGACCCTCTCTACGAAAAGCAATGGCATTACCATGAATCCTGCCCTGGCAGTATCAGGGCGGATAAGGCATGGGAAATAGAACAGGGCAAGCGCAATGTAGTGGTTGCCGTGATGGATGGGTGGATTGACCATACGCATCCTGACCTTGCGCCAAACATGTGGGTCAATGAGATGGAAGCCAATGGCTTGCCAGATGTTGATGATGACGGCAATGGGTATGTTGATGATATTTATGGATTAAATCTTGCTTACGATGGTTTTGGCGACCACGGCACACATGTTGCTGGCACAATAGCAGCCGTAAATAATAACGGAATAGGTGTATGCGGTATTGCAGGAGGTAACGGAGTAGATACCGGTGTAAGGCTAATGAGTATCGGTTATGTTTTTGGTTTCCTGGGAAACAACGATTATGAGATAGCCAGAGGGTATGTGTATGCTGCAGACAATGGTGCGGTAATATCATCTAATAGCTGGGGAGACCCAAAGGAGACGCCTCCTGTTCTTCGAGAGGCTATCATGTACTTTATGGAGAATGCAGGCCAATTTACGCAAAGTCCGATGAAGGGAGGATTGGTCATTTTTGCGGCAGGAAACGATAATAAAGAAACTCCAGATTATCCTTTTGGTGATCCAGAACTGCCAAAGGACAATTTGATCGTTGTTGCTTCCGTTGCAAGTACGGGAATGCGTTCAACATTCTCGAATTATGGCAGTTGGATTGATGTATCTGCGCCAGGAGGAGAGTTTGTCAATAAAGAAAGGGGTGTTTATAGTACTCTGACTAATAACGGGTACGGTTTTATGAACGGAAGTTCTATGGCTTGTCCACATGTTTCGGGTGTAGCAGCACTTGTTGTCTCGAAATATGCTTCGCCATCACTCACGCCTGTTGATGTTAAAAGGAGAATACTTCGCTCTTCTGCGGAGGTTGATAGATATCAGGCAGGCTATCCTTACATGAATAATCTTGGAGCTGGCATCCTTGATGCTTATGCTGCACTTGGCGACGATACCGGAATAGAGCCAGATTGTCCATCTGATTTTACAGTTACTTCTATTAACGACTCGTGTGCGTTTTTTGCGTGGAATGTACCAGCTGACGGTAGCGGAAATCAGGTGCCTTATTGTTCCGTCTATGCCGAGGATGCTACGGAACCGTTGTTTACGGTAAAAACTTCTGGTTCTACAAAATTTTCAGTAGTATCAAAGATAGAGAAATCAACATCATATACAATTGAGGCTATTGATATCTTTAGCAATCGCTCACAGCGCTCACGGCCTTCTAATATGGAGGATACGAATGAAGCACAGGTTTATAACCCACTGAATACATCTAACATAATCGTGCATCGCCCATGTCCGGAATACAAGAAGTCGCTACCAACTTGTATGGTGAAATTGCTTTGTGATAATGTAGAGACGCTCAGTGTTGACGAACCTAACGGAATAGTCAGCCATAACTATGGTAAAGACAAGGGAGAACTTCTATTGACCTTTAATGTGCAGCAATCTACACCCCTGGGAACATATCCTCTGACCATCGTTTATTCTGGCCATAGTATTTCGGAAGATTCCAAGAAACTACAATTGTCATATACCGTTAATGAGGTGATTTCGATATTGGCGCCAATGCTAAGGGATGACAACAAAAAGAACCTATATACATCAGAATTAGAGGGATGTATAGAATTGAATCTTCGTGACTATATTTATGACCCAGCAGGACTGGATTTCGTTATTCCTGATACTTGTTATGAAGATGCTTATTTTAGTTGTGAATGGATGAAGGTAGATATTAGGAATGACAGATTGAGGCTTGATTACAGATTCGAAGATGATCCTTGGGATAATTACTTTAGCTTTTCATTTAAGGTCAGAAACTCTTATCATTACGAAAACGAACTGACTTTTACCGTAATTTACGAAGAACCAACAGGTATATCGGAAGAAAGAGCAGAAAAAGCAGAAACGAAACAAATATACAATCTGAGCGGTCTGCGCTTCACAAAGAAGGTGGAAGAACTGCAGC
This sequence comes from Bacteroidaceae bacterium, assembly GCA_045645045.1. Taxonomy (GTDB): domain Bacteria; phylum Bacteroidota; class Bacteroidia; order Bacteroidales; family Bacteroidaceae; genus Physcousia. The sequence goes on from JAZRIA010000177.1 coordinate 14,865, forward strand.
CTGGTGTATATATAATCAATGGAGTGAAAAGAATAGTCTTGAAGTGAGGCATTTTAACCCAAATCGGGCAGTTTGCGCTAATGACCGAATTTATAGAAGTTACTTGAATAGGAAAGCAAGGGTTTATTTTTCGTTTACCTTTTGTTTGTAGGATAGTATTCTTTGCCTGATATTCTTGCGGAGGCACTCGCTATATACCCATGGTTCGATGCTGTGATAATCTCCCACATTCAAGATGTCAAGGATATTGGGCAGATAACTGCCGTCAAAACCATCTAACACCAATACTTTATATTCAGTATTGAGGGTTACTGTGATTGTGTCATTAAGTATGGCAGGAGTTGAGTCAGTACGCCAATTGACAGGATTAATACACATTACATTTGGAGAACTGATAATAGGTTTTGTGTGTTTGGCGTCAGAAACAGAATTATAGCAAATAGTCACTCCTGTATCGATGGAATCTTTTGCCGCCACAATCCATGGAGCCGTAGAAATATCGTCTGGCGTTACTTTATAGCCAAGTACATAGGCTGCTACCATGCGGTTCCTGACCTCAGATGGAATTATCTTCATTAACTCTACAACAGATTTTCCTCCTTGGCTGAATCCTGCCAATATAAAAGGACGTCCGTTATTGAAGTTCTCAATGAAATATTCAAAAGCATTCCGCACATCAGGAAAAGACACACTGCTATATCTGTTTGATATTGTTTCTTCATCGAGTGTTGCCCATGTGTCAAGGGTAATGTGACGATAAAATGGAGAATAAAAATTATTGCCATCTGCCATATAGTCGGAAACCTTCTTCATCTCAATGCCCATATTATCGGTGTGTTCTTTATTATACACATCTGCGTAGTGGCAAATATTGCCTTCTGACGTAGTCCAATCATATTCCCATGTTGAAGGAATATAAAAAACATCTGCGCCATTTCCTATTGTATCGTTCAAGACATTGAACCACATTTTTTCAAGGCAATAGTCTGGAGTCTCCGGTATAAATTGAGAATGTCCTGAATTTAAATCATTACTTGTGCAAGCAAAGAAAAGACTTGCGAGGGAAATAAACGAGACAAAAAGTGTTTTCTTCATTTCTGTTGTTTTTTACGAATTTAACCCAAATCGGTCATTAGCGAGTAACAGTCTAATGGACGACTTGGGTTAAATAATGCGGGATTGTCTCAGAAAGTGGAGATCCTCTCATAATTGAAGGTACCTCTCAGTTCTTCGTCTGAAATGTTCATTATTTTTTTGTTTCTCTCATTTAAAAATCTTATAAGATCCAGATTTTTCTTATATATAGTTAAACTACTAGACAACTGGTATAGAGCCAATTTTACATCTGCCTCTTGTATGGTTCTCTGAATATCCTGTCTGAGGCTGGTGTCATCTGTCAGGACAGGCTCAACATTTGTTACATAGGAAACAAAAGCTTGATCCATGCAGGAAATGTATTTCTCTTTTTCTTTCTCTATCGCCGATATAAGATCAAAGCATATTCCGGTATACACTATAAAGTTCTTGTCTGATACATCCTGCCAAATCTCTATATTGCTATTGAAAATATTTTGGGTTGTACTATTATATGTCCAATCCTTAAGAACAAAAAGATTCTCATCGAAAAATTCCAATGTGCTATCGGCTATTTCTACGCTATCCTCTGATACATAATCCAATATAAAATCGTTTATTGAGTCTATCTCTCCCAATTCCTTCACAGTACTTTCAACGAGATCGCAATAGCTGTCGATATCATGAATCACCATCAAGGCTATATGTCGTTCGCGAGCTGCTTCTTGGCGTCCTTCTATCAAGTGTGATGTGCCAAAGGTCAATACAATACCAACAACTGTACCTATAGTACTGGCAAGGGTGTTGCTCCAAAAGTCTGATATGTGGAACTTCTTGGGACGGAATATGAACATAATTGATTTTTTTTGAGGTTGTAATAAATATAGTTACTTTTTCTTCTTTGGCTTGCGGCGTGCCCAGCCTTCTTCGGCAAAGTCGGGCATATCGCCTTTGAGGGGAGAGGTGTCGGGGTGAAGGAACTTCATCCAATCGTCCTTGGTGTAGTGATGCTGAGAGGGATTTAACGGTGAGCGATGAGCGGATGAGCGGTTAGCGGAGTTTTCTTTTTTACGTCTTCCCCTTTCTTCTTTCTCATCTCTCCTTTCTCCATTGACTTTAGCCCCTCCGGGCGTCGACCTTCGGTTCCGTTTTTCGTTTCCATTGCTTCTGCCCTCGCCAGTTTTCCGTTTTCCGTTTTCCGTTTTCCGTTTGTCTTAAGTCGGATCGTAGCCATG
>JAZRIA010000178.1:0-1653 GCA_045645045.1 Bacteroidaceae bacterium
GTGGCACAGCTCGGCAATGCCAAGGAACTTATCATGTTCTCTTCTCTGGTTAACGCAGGTATCGGCAACACACTGGATGCCGTACTCACCGGTGACATTGATATGGCAGGTGTTACTTTCTATGCTCCCATCGGTTATGCCACTCCTTCAACCCTGAACAATTATGGTGGCGAAATCACCGTTCCCGGTTACCAGGGTGTGTTTGACGGACGTGGCTACAGCATCAAGAACTTGACCGCTACCTATAATTCAAATTATGCGAGCAGCGGTGTGTTCGGTAACAACTCTGGTACCATCCGTAACCTGATTATTGACAACTATGTATTCGAATTCGGTGACAGGGCGGCTTACAGCGGTCGTCATGCCGCCATCTGTGGACAGAACCTTCCCGGTGGTCTGATTGAGAACTGCGCCATCTTCAATTCACGCGTAAACCACACAGGTGAAATTGTCAGTGGTGTGGCTGCCGGTAACTACGGTGGTTTGGTTCGTGCTTGTTTCGAGAACAAGAACTTCATCAATCCTTACTCTCGTGCCGGTATGATCGTAGGTGACAACCGCGACGACAACCAGCAGCGCTTCGGTACAGTAGACTACTGCTTCTCCGGTTCATTTGTTACAGGTGAAGGCCGCAGTGGTGCTTATCTGGGAACCATGACCAATTCTCGCAACAGTGTAAGCGCAGAAGTTTATGCTACTGGTGAGATTGCTTACATACTGAACCAGGCTAATGAAGGACATCCCGAATGTATGGAATGGAGACAGACCATTGGTGAGGACGCATCTCCCGTTCTTGATCAGAGCCGCATGAAGGTGTTGTTTATAGACGGAGGCTATTCTAACTATGATGGTATCAACAACGAGTTGCGCCTGGCTATGCTGGCCGCACGAGATTTGCTTGCTCCCGTTATGCAGAAGAGCGGAAAGCCCATGATTTATGACACCAATCAGTTCTCTACCAACTGCCAGTGGGGCACAGAGGGTGGTCTTGAGAACTTGCTTGACGGCAGCACAACGACCTTCTTCCATTCTGACGCTTCTGGTACAGGACAAGACCAGTTCAGAGCTGGAACCCAGTATCTGCAGGTAGCTCTTGACAAGCAAATAAAGGGATTCTATATGGAATACTCTGGCCGTGGTGATGGTGCCCCCGAGAAATTCTGGCATGATACGCCCAATAAGATTCGTATTCTGGCTACCAATACGCCTGACGACGAAGCCTCTTGGGCAGAAATCTGCGTGGTTGAGTATCCCGAAATTCCCAACCAGAACAATGCACATTTCAAGAACACCGAGCCCATCATGTTGGGCGGAAGCTACCAGCACATCCGCTTCAATATGTTGCAAGCCACTTCAAACAATCCTTACTGGAACGTAAGTGAATTCCAGTTGTACACTGCAGATGAGGGCGTTTCTTACTATGACGAGCATCCCGAACTGCAGGCTGCTGCCGATGCACTGACCGCTCTGTGCGATGCCGCTGCCGAAAAGATCGCTTCTCTGAGCGCAACCGAACAGGATGTGGCAGACATGAAGGCTGCTATCGCAGAATTGAGAAGACTCGTTCCTGGCAGCATGGTTCCGTTTGCCGGAACTCAGGAAGACCCCATCTTGATTGCTACTGCTGAAGACATGGAAGACCTGCGCAAGCAG
>JAZRIA010000179.1:0-41492 GCA_045645045.1 Bacteroidaceae bacterium
TGTACTACAATTTCTGTCTACGAAAATCTTTCAAAGAACTCTTTCCTTTATTGCGTAGGAAAACCAACTCCGCCGGTTTGTAGGAGTTGTTCCCGTTTTGCGAGTGCAAAGGTACGACTTTTCCTGAAACCAGCAAAGAAACAGAAAAGAATTTTTAAGAAAACAATAAAAAAGAGTGTAAAACAGACAATATAAGAGTCACTGAAAAGGAACATACCTTATATTATATATTATTATAGGCAGCCTTAGCCTCAATATAGCTACAAGTATGCTGCCCTCTGAGGGTATTTCAGAGGGCACAATAAGCAGTGAGTTCACATACCTCAAAGGAAATGCGAGGAGTGAGGGCAGGGAGCGGAAGAAAGTGGTGCCTACTATAAGGACCAGGCACCGAGATCTTCGCCCTTAACATTGTAAACACGAAGAGAGAATTGCCCGTTTTCTTTGCTTAGTACCATCATAGTTGCAGAAGATTCGTCGGGACTTCCGCCTATACAGATGGGGAATGGATTGGAGGCATCATTTGTGGGATGATAACGAAAATGATGGGTATGGCCACTGAGTCCTACATCAAAACTAGAATCCTTAAACAAAGGAGTCCATAGTTCGGAAGACGGCTGATATTTGTCTCCATTGCCCCACAATGGGATGTGGCTTACAAGAACACGACGCTCCGCTCTCTTGAACTCACGCGACTTCATTTCCTCCTGCAGAAAGTTATACTGCTGTTGGCGGAAGGCGGAGAAATCGTTGAGTCCATAATAAACAGGATGGTCGTCGGGTTTGTCTTCGCCACAATCAAGGATAACAAAACGGGTGTCGCCCCAATTGAATACGCCATAAGTCTTGCCACCAGGCTGATCAAGCAAAGATGGGAGAGCAGCGGAATAGAAATTCCTGATTTCATGATTTCCGCGAACGAAGAATGCCGGTATTTCCGCGGTATGGAAAGCGGAGGTGAGACGATGCAGCATATGCATGGCATCCTCCCTGGAGGCTGGATCCGGGATACAGTCGCCATTAAACAACACAAAATCGTGCGGTATGTTGCCGGCAAGTTCTGACATCAGTTTTATTGTCTCCGCATTCCTGTGCAGATCGTTGAATATTAGGGCTGTAAAATCCGACTGTTTCTCCTCTGGCAACTGGAAGCTATAGAAGTCGGTGACTTGCGTATCGCCCAGAATTTTATTATATGCGCTATAGTACAAAATCTCCTGGGCACATACCCTGTAATAGTACTTGCCACCTGGTTGCAGGCCCTCCAGACGAACCTTGTGCCCAATGTCATGACAAACGGCCTGCCCGCCATATTCCATCCGAGCACGGCGCAGGTTCAATGTATCCTGTCCATACTCCACCCAAGCATGCGCAATGGTCCTGGTCTGGAACATTATAGATATTGCATCAGGTGACGGGTTCTGCAAATAAGGACTGCCATAAAGTATCCGTTCCACCGGTGTTTTCAACTGGAAACGGGCCAACACTGGCAGATGGTCGGAGACACGGCCACGTGGCAGGACTTTAGCCTCGCGTAACGCCAAAGACTCGCCTGTCCCCTTGAAAGAGGCGATGTAGTCTATGCATGCCCTTGGAGAACGTGCAGGATGAGTATACTTGTCCTTGGGAGAAAGCACGACAAAATCGCGCTCGATCTGCTTAATAAACTCAGATTTGGGTACATCATTGAAATCACCGGCCAGCAGGAAAGGCTTAGCACTACCCTTGGCCTCGGCAAGAATCAGTTCGGCAGACGCCATGCGATCCTCATCGGTAAGCGACAAGTGCGTGCAAGCAAATATCACATCCTGAAACTCAGCAATTAGCAGAACCCTTGCCTCCTCCCTGCCGGGCAAGGGAATCTTGCGAACACTGATCGGTTTCTGCCGGGAAAGTATTCCGAGACCATACCTGCCACCATCATAGTCTATGGCCGAACCATAGATGAGATGATATTGGGAGAGAATGGCAAGTTCGCGGAGCACATCCTTCCCCTTGCTGCGACCTGTGACGCTGTCCAGTTCCTGCAATGCAACGAAATCGGCATCACACTGCTGGATTGTTGACACAACATCGGCAAAATCCACCTGTCCGTCATCACTGGTGGCATTCCTGATGTTATACGTCAGCACAGTCTGGACCTTAGGGAAATAAGGAGAGGGCTGAGCACTAATCACCAAAACATCCACAAAAGTTCCCAAAAACACAAGGACAAGAAGGAATATCCTACATAAAAAAGTTTTCATAAACACCTGTTTTTGATAGCGAAGATAGGACTAAACACACAAAATACAACTACACTTTCATATTTTTAAGGTGGCACAAAGCCCAACAGAGGCAAAATTAGGCGAATAGCTTTGAATTCTTGAATAAAAACAGTATCTTTGTTCACCTAAACACACCATTAGACCAACAACCCTATGGAAGGAGAACTCATACGCACAAACCGCTGGCTGTCACCATTTGCATGGATATACGGCTGGGTCACAGCTATAAGGAACCTTCTTTTCGACTGGGGATTGTTGGAAAGCAGGGAATATGATATTCCTGTAATTTCTGTAGGAAACATCACTATAGGCGGTACAGGCAAAACTCCACACATAGAATACCTCGTCAGACTGCTCGCGCCAAAATACAAAGTGGCGGTACTGAGCAGAGGCTACAAACGCAAGAGCAGAGGCTATGTGCTGGCTACGGCAGACACACCAATGAAAATGATAGGTGACGAACCGTGGCAGATGGTCCAGAAGTTCCCAGACATATACGTTGCCGTGGATGCAGACAGACGCAACGGCATAGAAAGACTGATGAACGACCCCGAAACCAAAGATGTGCAGGTAATACTTTTGGACGATGCCTTTCAGCACAGATACATCTCGCCTGGAAGGAATATCCTGCTGACAGACTACCATAGGCTTATCACCCAGGACATGCTTCTGCCCGCTGGCAGACTACGAGAATCGGCCCATGGCAAAGAGCGCGCCAACATGGTCATAGTAACGAAATGTCCTGAGGACATGTCGCCAATGCAATACCGTATCATAGCAGAATCCCTGCAACTGAGACCATACCAACATCTCTTCTTCAGCACCGTCAAATACGGGAAGATGATAAACCTGCATACACACGAGTTGCGCAGCATGTCTGAGATGAGGAAGTACAACGTGCTGTTAATTACAGGCATAGGTTGTCCAAAGCAGATGAACATGGACATGGAGAAACGCTTTACATCTGTAAAGAGTATTGATTTTCGCGACCACCACTACTATAGCCAGTCCGATATACAGGCCATTGCAGAGGAACTGAATGATATGCCCGAACCCAAAATAATCATCACCACAGAAAAGGATACCACCAGACTAATGACCATGGACAGCCTGCCCGAGGACATTACCAAGCACATCTGGGTATTGCCCATAGGCATTAGGTTCATGCAAGAGAAAAACAGAATGTTCAACGATAAAATTACAGGTTATGTACAAAAGAATCTTAGAGACAGCAGAATGGCTTAAGGCCAGGATGACGACAAAGCCTGAAACTGCCATAATTCTGGGCACTGGCCTGGGCGAATTGGCCAAAGAAATAGAAAAAGAAACCGTCATTCCATATACAGACATACCTAACTTCCCTGTCAGCACCGTAGAGGGACATGCCGGTTGTCTGATTTTTGGCAGGCTTGGAGGAAAAGACATTATGGCCATGGAAGGTCGATTCCATTACTATGAAGGCTACAACATGAAACAGGTCACCTTCCCTATACGCGTGATGCATGAGTTGGGTATAACAACCCTTTTTGTCAGCAATGCAGCAGGAGGCACCAACCATACATTCGGCATAGGCGACTTGATGATTATCACGGACCAGATAAACTTCATGCCCGAAAACCCACTGCGTGGAGAAAACATACCACAAGGACCGCGATTCCCAGACATGGGACATGCCTACGACCCTAAACTCATAGAACTGGCAGACACCATTGCACAGGAACAGGGCATAGAGGTGCGCCACGGTGTGTATCTGGCCACGCAAGGCCCTGCCTACGAAACACCTTCAGAATATCGCATGTTTGCACAATGGGGAGCCGACGCAGTAGGCATGAGCACAGTTCCCGAGGTTATTGTGGCACGACATTGCGGCATCAAGTGCTTTGGCATAAGCATTATAACCGACCTGGGCGGATTTGCTGAAATCGTAAAAATAACGCACGAGGACGTTCAGAAAGCTGCTGCCGAGGCACAACCGCGCATGGCTGCCATTATGCGTGAAATGATTGCACGTTCATAACTAGAAAATATACACATACATTTTGGAAATAGCAGAATTGGGTGAGTTTGGACTTATCAAGCACCTCACCAAGGAAAACGAGAACGTAAACGCATCCACACTAAAAGGTGTGGGCGACGACTGTGCCGTACTGTCGCCAGAAACTGGCTTGCAGACACTGATAACCACCGACATGCTCATGGAGGGGGTACATTTCGACCTTACGTACATGCCTCTGCGCCATTTGGGTTACAAGGCAGTGATGGTGAACCTGAGTGACATATATGCCATGAACGGCACACCCAGACAGATTACCGTAAGCCTGGCAATCAGCAAGAGGTTCATGGTGGAAGACATCGAGGAACTATATGCCGGCATGAAACTGGCATGCAAGCAACACGGCGTGGACATCGTTGGAGGAGACACCACCAGTAGCATGACTGGCCTGGCCATCAGCATCACCGCCATTGGCACGGCCAAGGCCGAAGACATTGCATACCGTAGCGGTGCCAAGGAAACGGACCTGATTTGCGTCTCAGGCAATCTGGGAGCAGCCTACATGGGCTTGCAGATTCTGGAACGCGAAAAAGCAGTGTACAACCAGCAGGTTATGGAAGCTACCCAGCAGGCTAAGAAGAATGGCAGCAATGTGGAAGAGGCAATAGCACAAATTCCCCAGCCCGACTTTGCCGGCAAGGAGTACCTTCTGGAAAGGCAAATGAAACCTGAGGCACGCAAGGACATCATTGAAAAACTGCGCCAGGCCAACGTTAAGATAACCTCCATGATAGACATCTCCGATGGTCTGAGCAGCGAACTGATGCACATCTGCGAGCAGAGCCAATGCGGCTGCCGCATCTACGAGGAGCGTATCACTCTGGACTACCAAACCGCAGTAGCAGCCGAAGAGTTCAACATGAACGTAAGCACCTGCGCCTTGAACGGAGGCGAAGACTATGAACTGCTGTTCACCGTCCCACTAACCGCCAACGACCTTGTAAGTGCCATAGAGGATGTGAAGGTCATTGGATATATCACCAAGCCTGAACTGGGCAAGGCCCTCATCTGTCGAGACGGTAACGAGTTTGAACTCAAAGCACAGGGATGGAATCCACTAAAGGGCTAAACACAACTATTTATTCATATTCAAATAAAGAGGGTTCAGACCCTCTTTATTTGTTTGTATAGAGAACAGAATCATGAATCAGGTACCTGTCGTCTTAATGGCATTCTTCAGACCTACGTCCCATCTTTGTCCACGGACATAGAAGCCATATCAAGTAATGGACACCTTATTATATATACGCGCACGCGCGTCAAGGCCCAGACCTTCATAAAGGCAAGAACCAACCGATATACACGGCAAGAATCATTCGAAAGAAAGGTAGGGTGCAAGACGAAGAATATCATCTTCGGTAAAATGCGACAGCGACCTGAGCACTTCAATATTGCGGATAGGGCCATGTATACGACGGTAATCGGCAATCTCTGAGGCACGGTAATAGCCCATATAGGGATGCTTCATAAGTCTGCGTGTACTGAGATGGTTTATCTGCAACTTCTGCACCTGACAAGTGTCCGCGACTTCCATCCATGCAAGAGCGTCTGCCGGGAAGTCCTCAATCTGTAAGAGTTGCGCAACAGACGTATAACCACCAAGACGATGTCTGTACTGGATAATCTTGCGTGAAAAATAAGGACCTATACCTGGAACACGACAAAGCAGAGCACTGTCGGCATGATTGATATCTATGGTTTCATCAGCGGAAAGTTTCTGAACATAGGCTGTTTTTGGCAGAGTAGAGGAGTCTGAAGAAGGCAGACGACTATCCAATGATGCAGAATCCGATACCTCGGGCAGGCGTTGCGAAGAGGAATGCCGTGTATCTGTTCTTGACACAACCGACGCCAAGCGGTACTTGGGAGCTATGCGTATTAGAGGTGAGAGACGCTCCCATTGTTCGTTGGTAAGGCGGTAGACACGGCGAAAATCATCCTTCGTACTGAAACGGCCGCCTTTGGCACGATAACGATAGATACTCCTGACCTGAAACGGAGCCAGACCAAGGCGGAGCAACTGGGTACTATCTGCTTCGTTGGGATCAAAAACGAATGAATCAGGTACTACCTCAGGCACAGCATAATATACGGATGAGGATGAGACAGCAGACTCACCACTCACTGAAACGAGCGACTCTTCCACTCCATCACCTCTGCCACCCCGACATTTTGAAAGGATAGCAGCCCCCAATATCACAAGACTGACATTGAGGACTGCCAACAGGAAGAAGACCTGAGGGCGTGTGAACAATTTCCTACGTTTCATCGGGCCATTAAAGCATCTCCATCAGTCCCTTGACAAACATGGACGTGATGGCTATGGGGGCAACCCAACGTATCAAGAAAAGCAACACACCGAAGAATCTGCCGGATAAAGTACCGTTATTAGTCACCTCCATATAAACCAACTTACGGTCCAAGTACCATCCTACGAACAACGCTATGAGAACGCCGCCTATCGGAAGCAATATCTTAGAGGACACGGAGTCAAACAAATCAAAGATGTTCATGCCAAATATCGTCCAACCGCTCAAAACCCCAAAACTGAGACAGCAGATTACACCAAAGGACATGGTGGCAACGGAGACGAGCGTCGCAGCCTTCTTGCGGGGCATGTGCCAATTCTCATGGACATAGGCAGTGACTGACTCGTGCAATGATATGGCACTGGTTAGAGCCGCGAGGAAGAGCAGTATATAGAACATGCCGCTGAACAGATAGCCAAGCCAGGGAACGCTGTCGAATGCCATGTTGAAGACATAGGGCAGAGTCTGGAACACCAGACCCGGACCCGCATTGGCCTCCACACCTGGTACGGAGAACACCGCCGGGAACACAATGAAACCACTAAGCACGGCCACGAAAGTATCTATGGCAGCCACACTAACGGCAGAAGACATAAGACGTGTCTTGGGACCGAAATAACTGGCGTATGTACAGAGGCAACCCATGGCCAAAGACAACGAATAGAAAGCCTGACCCATGGCACTAAGCACAGCAGAGACAGTAAGTCTAGAAAAATCTGGCTTAAGCAGGAAGCGCAGGCCTTCATCTATACCCGGCATACTAAATGCACAAAGCACCAGCAACCCGATAATGAGCAAAAGCATGGGCATCATCACCTTGGAACACTTCTCTATGCCACTCTGAACTCCGCGTGCAATAACTATGTGGGTCAATAGCATAAAGATGGTTGCAAACAGGACACTGAGCCATGGATTGGCAACGAAATTACCGAAGAATGCGCCATAGTCCGTATCATTGTCCATGAGCATGCCGCTGAAACTGCTATACGTGTAATAAAGCGTCCAGCCGCTAACCACGATATAGTAACTGAGGATGATAAAGGCCACAAAAATGCCCAATATACCAATGAAGCGCCACCACTTGCCAGGGGCAAGCTTGCGGAATGCCTCTATCATGTTGCTCTGTGTGTGACGGCCTATAACAAACTCACTGATCATGATGGGCAGACCCATCAAGACTATACAAAGAAGATAAACCATTATGAAGGCTGCACCTCCGTTGTTTCCCACCTCCATAGGGAAGCGCCAAACATTGCCCAAACCGACTGCACTGCCGGCAGCAGCAAAGATGGCACCCATACGACTACCAAAATTTGCGTGTTTCTCCATTATCCGCTAATCAAACCATAAATAAATATTATACCAATACCTATTGGCGCCACCCAGCTGAAAAGTATCATCAGCAAGGAAGTAAATCTTGAGTTAAGTTCCTGCGCCACAATGCGCTTGTTCATATCCCACCCGACAAACGTACAGATGAGCAGACCGCCAAGGGGCATTAGGAACTTGGCGGTTATAAAGTCAAACAGGTCAAAGAATCCCTTGCCCATGACTGTAACATCCTTCCACAAACCGAACGACAAACTGCAGGCAATACCCATAAGGAAACAGACAGCAGTAACAATCGCCGCTGCCTTGTGACGGCTTAACTTGAAGGTCTCGTGAATGTAAGCCGTGCTTATCTCGTGCATAGAAATACTACTGGTGAGGGCCGCCAAGAGCAACAGCACATAGAACAGTCCCGAAAACAGATATTCCAGGACCGGAACACTGCCGAATGCCTCCTGAAACACATAAGGTAAGGTAATAAACACCAAGCCCGGACCGGAATCAGCACTGACACCCACACTGAACACAGCGGGAAATATGATGAAACCGGCAGAGATAGCTACCATTGTATCTATGGTACATACTCCCACGGCAGAGGGCAGCAACTTTGTCTCCTTATTGAAATAACTGGCATAAGTGGCCAAGGTGCCCATACCCACACTGAGCGAGAAGAAGGCCTGCCCCATGGCACTGATAACCACATCCTTGCTAACCTTGGAAAAGTCTGGAGTGAGCAGGAATCTTATTCCCTCCATTGCATTGGGCATGGTCAGGGAGAAAATAGCAAGAACAAGGATTATGAGCAACAGCATGGGCATCATAATCTTGCTGTAACGCTCAATTCCTTTTTCCACTCCAGCAGCCACGACATAATGTGTGATAAGCAGGAAGATTGTCAAGAACAGGACAGGGCGCCAAGGACTGGCCACGAAATCAGCGAAATACTGGCCGAAATCCGAGCCAGACATCAGATTGCCCACAAGCGACTCGTAAGTATAGTCCAATGTCCAGCCTGCAACCACGCTGTAATACGAAAGTACCAGAAAACCAGCCAGTACACCCATAAAGCCAGAAACGACCCATGGTTTGCCAGGGGCCAAGACACGATACGAACCTACCGCATTAGAGCGGCTAGAACGCCCTATCACAAACTCTGCCACCATAACAGGCATGGCCAGCATGAACACACACAAAAGATATATCAAAATAAAAGCAGCACCTCCGTTGCTACCACATTCTGTCGGGAAACGCCAAATATTGCCCAGACCGACAGCACTGCCAGCCGAGGCAAGTATGGCACCTATTTTACTTCCAAAATTTCCTCTTTCCATAACCTATATGGATAACTGCGCATATGACTGTTATAAAACCGTCTGTCGCCAGTGACTTCCCTACCGATAAAATCAGGTTTCTGGAAATCTTCTGACTCGTGAGACAATTCGATCTCGGCCAAGACAAGACCTTCGTTGTCGCCATAGAACTCATCTATCTCCCACGTGTGACGTCCATCAGGAGACTTGACCAAGTAGCGGGTCTTGTCGATAATGCCTGGTTCGCAGATTTCCATCAGCTCACGTGCATCGTCCAATGGAATCTCCGTATCAAATTCGTATCGTGTAATACCCTTCAAGCCGCTCGGACCTTTAATTGTCAAATAGCCCTTGTCACCACGAATACGCACCCGAACGGTACGTCCATTGTTGCTGGCAATGTACCCCTGCTGGATGCGTGTGGCATTATAGGATTGCGATTTGAAGTCCCCTACAACGAGAAACTTTCTCTCTGTCTCGTAATGCGCCATGTTATTCAATAAAATACTACTGGAGCCCTATTCTCCTCCAAACTCCATCAAATATGCTTTAATAAACGCATCTATCTTACCATCCATTACACCACCGACATCGCTGGTCTGATAGTTGGTTCGATGATCCTTGACACGGCGGTCGTCAAATACATAACTTCGAATCTGGCTACCCCACTCTATCTTGCGCTTGCCAGCCTCAATCTTAGCCTGTTCCTCCATACGGTGCTGCAACTCCTTATCATATAGCATAGAGCGCAGAAGACGGAGAGCGTTCTCCTTGTTCTTGGGCTGGTCACGTGTCTCTGTATTTTCTATGAGGATCTCTTCTTCCTCGCCAGTATAGGGGTCCTTGTACATATAGCGGAGTCGCACACCAGACTCTACCTTGTTGACATTCTGACCACCAGCACCGGAACTACGGAATGTGTCCCAAGAAATGCGTGCCTGCTCGATATTTACCTCAATGGTATCGTCCACCAGAGGGGTAACAAAGACGGACGCAAAAGATGTCATGCGCTTACCCTGGGCATTGTAGGGAGAAACACGTACCAGACGGTGCACACCGTTCTCACTCTTGAGATAACCATATGCAAACTCGCCCTCAAGTTCCAAGGTACATGATTTGATTCCGGCATCATCACCTTCCAACAGGTTAGCTATGCGTATCTTGTAGCCATTCTTATCGGCCCATTGCATGTACATTCGCATAAGCATCTGTGCCCAATCCTGTGCCTCAGTGCCACCAGCTCCTGAGTTGATCTTTAGAACTGCATCCATGGAGTCTTCCTCTTTACGGAGCATATTCTTAAGCTCCAGTTCTTCTATAGAAGTGATGGTTCGTGCATAGAGTTCGTCCACCTCCTGTTCAGTAACCAGTTCCTCCTTGTAGAAATCAAAGGCTGTAGCCAATTCTTCGGCCAAGGTACTAACCTCTTGATAGTCCTTAATCCATTTCTCCAGTCCCTTTACAACCTTCATCTGTTCCTCTGCACGTTTCTGATCTTCCCAGAACTCGGGCGCCTGAGTGCGCAGCTGCTCTTCTTCGTACTGGATTTTCTTCGCTGGAATGTTTAGATAGTGGTTCAGTTGTTCCACTCTGGTCTGAACCTCCTTCAATTGATCTTGTGTAATCATTCTTCTTCGTACATCTTTTCTATCTGCTCCCTATAATTCTTGTATAAAACCGCACGCTTCACCTTCAGCGTGTTTGTCAGTTCTCCTTTCTCCAAACTAAAAGGTTCGGGGAGCAATGTTATTTTCTTAATCTGTTCGTAATTTGCAAATTCCTGCTGCAAGGTGTCTATTCGGTACATCATGAACTTAACGACACGTTCGTTGGCGCACAATTCTTCATTGGAAGTGCACTTGACTCCATAGTCTTCGGCCAGTTCCTTCAAGAGATCATACTGAGGGATAACCAAAGCAGAAACGAACTTGCGTTGCTCGGCTACCACTACGATTTGGTCTATATACTTATCCACACAGAGTTTGGACTCTATAAGCTGGGGCGCTATGTACTTACCGTTACTAGTCTTGAACAGATCCTTTATCCTATCGGTAAGGAACAGTTCACCGTCCTTGATATAACCAGCATCGCCAGTATGGAACCAGCCGTCGGAATCGATGGACAAATCCGTAACCTCAGCCTTGCGATAGTATCCCTTGGTGATAGTCTTGCCCTTAAGCAGAATTTCATCGTTCTCGCCAAAGCTTATCTCCACCCCATCAAGCAAACGTCCTACACTGCCTATGGAGGATGGACGATTATAATGATCGATACTTACGGTTGCGGTACTTTCCGTCAGGCCATAGCCTACTATCATCATAAGTCCGGCAGAACGAACAAAATCTTCTACCTTTGGCGGTACAGCCGCTCCGGCTGTAGGGAAGAAGTTGGCCCGCTCTAAGCCCAATTGCTTCTTCAAAAAGGCGATGATGGTATTCTCGTACAAGGAATACTGCATGCGAAGTCCCATGGGAGGAGTAAGTCCCTTCATCTTGTATTCCACGTTGTATGCATGTCCCACGCGCAATGCATCCTCAAGAAGAAGCTTCTGCATAGGGCTACTTTTCTCCATACGCTCCTGCACTCCTGCATAGACCTTTTCCCAGAATCGGGGAACCGCACACATACAGGTGGGATGTACCTCGCGAAGAGACTGCAATACATCTGCTGGACGAAGATTTACCGCCATCGTACAACCATTAGCTATGCACAAGTAGGACCATCCACGTTCCAACACATGAGTAAAGGGCAGGAAGTTCAGAATTATATCCTTATCAGACAAAGGAAAAACTCCATAATGTGCGGCTAATGCCGAGTTGTACATCTCGTGAGTAAGCATAACCCCCTTGGATAACCCGGTAGTTCCGCTGGTATATAGTATATTCGCCAAGTCCTGAGGCTGCTGTTTCCTTGTACGACGCTCAATCTCCTTATGATAACGATTATCATGCCCACACTGAAAGTCCTTCAAGTATACGCTGATATTGTCCTCCGGATTCTTCTGCACCTTGGAATCAAAGATAATCAGCTTCTCTAATGAGGAGCCGAGCTTAAGGACGCGAAACGCTATATCATACTGTTCCTGCTCGCCTACAAAGATATAGCGTATGTTGGCGTCACTGACTATATACTTAACCTGCATCTCACTGCTGGTGGCATACATAGGGATAGTGACCGCGCGTATGGCATAAGCGGCAAAATCCACCATGAGAACTTCGGGCATATTCTGCGAAAAGACGGCCATATTCTCCTGTTCCTTCACCCCAATAGCAAGCATAGCATTGGAGAGGTCGCGAATACACGATGAAAACTCGTTCCAGGAAATATCCTTCCATATACCAGCGGCATAATCGCGGTAACGCAAGGCCACACGATTGCCATATATCCGTGCCTGTTCGTGCACAAGGATAGATAACGGACTGAAATTCTGCATGGTGTTATACTATTATCTTCGCGCAAAGATAGCGTTTTCTTGCCACAATGCTGGAATAAACATGTAAATAATTTCATTATTGCCACAAAATAGACTAACTTTGCTGTGAGATTATACCTTCAAAATCCAATGAAGACAGAATACCTGACACAAGAAGCCGTTAAACTGCTATGCAGACTAGTAGAAATACCACGCACCAGCAGAGAAGAAAAGGATGCCGCCGACATGTTGGAATTGTACATGAAAAACGAATGTGGCATTAATGTAAAAAGAGAAGGGAACAACCTATGGTGTATGGCATCCGAGTACGAGGAACACAAAGAAACTCTCATGCTGAACGCACATATAGACACAGTAAAACCAACCTCGGCATGGAAGCACGAACCACACCGGGCAACCATTGAAGGTGACATTATCTATGGTCTTGGCACAAATGATGATGGGGCCTCTCTTGTCTGCCTCCTTCAGACATTTAGACGCATGAAGGATAAAAAACTACCTTACAATCTTCTACTAGCACTCAGTGCAGAGGAAGAGGTGAGCGGTAAAAACGGCATGGAACACCTTCTGACAAAATTGCCCAAAATAGATGTTGCCCTGGTAGGCGAACCTACAGGGATGCACCCTGCTGTGGCAGAAAAGGGACTAATGGTTCTTGACTTGACAGCACATGGCATTTCCGGACATGCAGCCAGGAACGAAGGCGATAATGCCATATACCATGCCATTGAGGATATTGCATGGCTGAAGAATTTCCGCTTCCCTAAAGAAAGTCCGATACTGGGACCCGTAAAAATGACCGTTACTATAGTTAATGCTGGTACACAGCACAATGTGATTCCTTCAGAATGCCAATTCACTGTGGACGTGAGGAGCAACGAGCTTTACAGTAACGAAGAAATCTATGATATCGTGAGAGGACACGTAAAAAGCGAGGTGAAAGCACGAAGCTTCCGCCTTTCTTCTTCAAAGATAGACATGTTACATCCCCTTGTAAAACAAGCGGTATCGCTGGGACGCAAACCATTTGGCAGCCCAACACTAAGCGACCAGGCACTGATGCGCTTCCCCTCAATGAAGATGGGGCCTGGCGAGAGTTCACGCAGCCATACTGCCGACGAATTCATAAAAATCAGTGAAATACGCGAAGCTATCGCTATCTACCAATCCATGCTTCTGGATTTAGTTTTGTAGTTTCCTTGCGCAACTGGAAATGCAATATGCAGTTGCCAGACTCATCGGCTTGCACCGTTCCGATAAGATCGCGGGCCTTAAGCTTCTGCCCTTTACGAACTATAACCGAAGACAAGTTACAATAGACGGAAATGTAGCTACCATGGCGCACAAGCACATTTTTGGAGCCAGAGAACTGGAACACGGCGGTTACCTCGCCATCATATATGCATCGGGCACGAGCGCCTGATTTTCCTACATAATTGACTCCCTTATTATCCAAAGTGACATTTTTCAAGCCAGGAACATTGTACATTCCAAAACGTCCTGAGATTCGGTACTGACCAGTAATGGGCACAGGCAAACGCCCCTTATTCTGCAGGAAGGTTCCGTTCAGCTTTTGGTCACTAGCCGTCAACCATGAACTAGAGGCAGAAGAGGCAGACCGCTGATTTTTGGTAGCAGTTCCTCCAGAAGAAGCCGACTTCTTGGACGTAGATGTACCAGTCTTTGCTTGTTTCCTTGCCGTAGCCTTACGCTTTGCCTCTGCTTCTGCCTTTCGTTTGGCCTCTGCCTCGGCACGCTTTCTAGCCTGTTCGATTTCATAAGCAATCAGGTCATCTATTTTCTTATTAAGGGCTGTAAGTTCCTTCTGTTGCTTGCTGACCTTATCGCGAAGATTACCCTCTCGACGTTTCAGATTCTTTATATACTGCTGTTGGCGCACCTGCTGTTCATTGAGTTTGCGACGTTGCCTTATCACTTCCTGTAAAAGTCCGGCCTTACGGCTTTTAGAGGCGAGCAGTGAATTCTGCGCATCCATAAGTTGGCCTTGTTTCTGTTGTATCTGGCGACCTAAGTCATGCTGATATACAGCATATTCCCTCGTGTATCTGGCACGACGATACATCTGTGTCAAACTTTTGGCGCTAAGCACAAAGACCAACGTATTACTAACTTTAGGGAATTGGCGAGAGAAGCGTATTGCACGAAGGTATTTCTGTTTCTTATCCGCCAACTGGGCCTCCAGGCTTACAATGTTAGCACGAACATGCTTTACTTCCGTTTCAATGCTATCCATCTCATGCTCTATAGTACGGATGTGTTCCAGGCGATCTTCCAACTTGCGGTCAATATGATGCAAGTAAGATTGGCCATCCTTCACATCCTTGCCAGTCTTGACAAGAGCTTGTTGGGATTTCTTCAGGTTCTTTTGCAACTGTGTCTTCTGAGCCTTCAGGTTCTTTACCTTCTTGCTGTTTTGGGCACATGCAGGTATGCTGATGCATAGCACCAACAATACAGCACAGATACAGCGCATAAAACTACAGAAACACATGTACATACCTTAGTGCCCTATCAGCAATGTAAGCATCTTGACAATCTGGCCTGAGGACAGACGCCCATAATTCGCTGTGTTAAATTTGGTACGAGTAGCCCAGCCTTCTTCTAACTTATGGCTATACGTATTGAGCGTCAGCTTTAAACCAACATTACCTTTAGAGAAACTCATTTCCAAATTCTTTGGCAGCCTACGTCCATCTGCAAGTTCTGTAAAAGCACCATACTTCCAACTAATACCCTTGACTTCAAAATCCGTAGCCTCACCCCAAAAGATATCCTGCAAATCTTCAAAAGTCAGAGTACGACCAAGCAAAGCAGACAATTCCTGATAACCAAAAACAGCATACTGTTTGGTCGCACGGCTTACGATAAGTACACTATCGCGCGTTATCTCCATAGCACCAACCTGTATTCCTAAAATATATGTAGCATTCAACTGGATGACGTCATCACGTTTCATCCTGAGTGTACCACCAACGGTAATATCCTTGCCACCGGCATCAGCGATGCCAATATTGGCACTGGCAACTAGGCATTCTCCACTCTTCCATACAGAACCGACAGAATCTTCTGCAATTTCCTTCGCTACCCTACGGGTAGAAGAGCATGATGCCATAAAAAGCATAGCACATGCCGCTGCTAATATATAATAATGTATACACCTCATTACTTCAATTTCTTTTATAATACTTTTTTTTCTTAGCTTTCTTTTTCAACGCAGGAGTCAATTCGTCATCAGCACGCTTTACTGCCAATTGCCATAGATAAACAGCACGCTCAGCATCTCCATTCATCCAGGCAATATCGCCTGCATGTTCCAAAATAGCAGTATTGGTATATAAGTCAGTCATCAGGAAGTGTTCACTACTATCTGGCGGAACCACCTTGTCCATATATTCCTGCGCCTGCTCATACTTGAGTTGCATGAATAATATCCAGGCATATGTGTCAAGATAAGTCTTGTTGTCCGGTTCTGCCTTTATCGTACGAAAACTCATTTCTTCTGCCTTATCCAAATCCTCGTTGCGCAACGACAAATAATAGGCATAATTATTCAGACACATTATATTATCCTTATTATATACAAGAGCAGAGTCATATTGAAGAAAGGCTTCGCGATACATGTGCATTTTATAGTAGACATCGCCCTTAACAGTAAATGCATCTGAAACCAAAGCTAGACGAGTATCCTCAGAACGCATACGTATTCCACGATCCAATATTTCCAAAGCTTCAACATTATTATTATGCTCAAACATTATCATGCCTAGGAAATATGAATACACCAAATCTGTGGGATGGTAGTTTATGCCCCTTCGGCAAATCTCCTCCAAAGAAGAGTAATACCTGTGCGTAGCATAATACTGCAACAACCATTGTGTGGCCATCTCGTTATCAGGTTCTATAGACAATACACGCGACATAATTGACCGGATCATATCTTGTGGCTGTTGCCTGTAGTTTAGAAAAGCGGCATACATAGTCAGCAACTCCACATTAACAGAGTCCAACGCTAGGACTTTTTCAAAACGTTCAATTATTCGTTGAGAATCTACCGAATCCGGAGACATACGTTGTACCATCTGCTGTAGCAACACTACCCGCTTACCCGTATCTGTTTCCGGTGCATAAAGTATGGAGTCACGCGTAGACTCGTACATACTATCCATTCCTTGCGAGAGATAATAATCCAGCATAGCCATTTGCAGAGGCACATTCGCTGGATCAACAGCTTTAACCTCATCATACATTTGCAGTGCCTTCCCATAATCGCCCAACTGCTGGTAACAATACGCCATATCTATTTTATAGGACAAATCGGCCGGATATTCATCGCACAGGCTTTGTAATTCAGCAAAAGCTCGCACACTATCTCCCATCTCCATGTACAGAGAAAATTTCTCGTTACTGAGCTCCGACATTTTTCCTTCAAGCATTTCCAAGCGGTCCAACGTGCTTATGGCATCTTCCAACCTACCAATCTTTGAATAAATATTTGCCAGATGCGACAAGACATCCGGACGCCTGCTCTGCAACTCACTAATATGCTCTAACAAAGGAAGAGCATCTTCCTCACACCCTTGGCGAAGCAAGATTGCTGCCAAGGGCTCAATATAATACGTATTGTCCGGATCCAGATTCACAGCCCTTTGCAGATATTCCAGACCGGCGCTGTCCTGACGAAGATAAAAATTGATTCTGCCCAACTGATATAAGGCCTCTGCCGAACATGAATCTATCTGCAAACAGTGATGATACAGCTCCATGGCCCTAGACCACTGACCTTGCATACGGTTCTTCGTTGCCTCGGCCATAAAATAGTCCAAGCGCATCTGTGCCAAAGAGAACTGGCACAACAGCATAGTCAGTATGACAGCAATTACCCTCATTGCACTCCGCTATGTCCGAAGCCTCCTTCACCACGCTCCGTTTCATTCAAAACATCTACCGGCACAAGCTCTGCCTGCTCGTACTTGGCAACAACCAACTGAGCGACACGCTCTCCATCGTTGACAACGAAGTCCTCCTGTCCAAGGTTTATCAGTATTACCCCCACCTCACCACGGTAATCGGCATCTATGGTTCCTGGAGTGTTCAACACTGTAATCCCATGCTTTAGAGCCAGTCCGCTTCGCGGCCTCACCTGAGCTTCATATCCCTCCGGCAAAGCCATAAACAGACCTGTTGGTATCAATATACGCTGAAAAGGTTTGATAACAATAGGATTTTCCAAGTTTGCCCTAAGATCCATTCCTGCACTGCACAATGTCGAGTATTGTGGCAGAGGATGTCGGGATCTATTTACTATCTTAACAGACTTCATGACAATATAATGGGTTAATATTAAAGCGTAGGTATGGACATACCATTTATCTTGCGATACATATCCATTGCATACACATCAGTCATACCAGAGATATAGTCTAATACAGCCATTATTCGGCCATAAAGAGTCGGCGCCTTGATGTCGTATTGGGTGGACACACGGTTTATCAGCAACTGAGAGAATGCCTTTTCGGGATGAATGACAGCCTGAACCATCAAATCAAGAAGAGTGGTTATCACCTTGAAGCCAGCAATTTCTATATCCATAACATCCTTGCTGTTATATATTTTCGCATAGCTAACCAACTCACAACGGTGATACGCCTGTTTGGGAATATCATGAATGTGGTCTATTAGACTCCCTTGAAATTCACCGTTGAGAATATCTACCTCATTCTCCACAAAGACTTTAACACACTCGGTCTCTAACGTATTTATCACGCATGAACGCAGGTACACTATTTGCTCGTTTCTGTCCTCAACCGTACTCATACGCTGGATAATATGCTCTCTTTGATGTTCAGGAAAATATGACAACAACAATTCCTTGGTCTCCTCCGTAGTCAGTATCTTCAATTTGTGAGCATCCTCTATATCCATTATCTCGTAACAAATATCATCAGCTGCCTCAACAAGATACACTAAAGGATAGCGCACATACCTCAATGTACCTTCTGGACTATCCAAACGTTTGATACCTAACTCCTCAGCAATCCTCAAATAGGAATCCATCTCCTCGCGAAAAAAGCCAAACTTTCTCTTTCCTGCGGACAGATTACTACTAAACGGATACTTGACTATGGAGGCAAGGGTACTGTAGGTCATTACAAAACCGCCCATACGACGTCCTTTGAAATGATGCGTTAGCAATCGAAAGGCATTGGCATTGCCTTCAAAACTTATAAGATCGTTCCACTGCTCTGCAGTAAGGGAATCTCCCGTTTCCTTACAAAAATAGTCCTGAAGGAAACGCCCATTTCCCTCACTAAAATATGTTCCTATAGCCTTTTCGCCACTATGACCAAAAGGCGGATTACCCAAATCGTGGGCAAGACAAGCAGCCGAGACTATGCTGCCTAGTTCCATGAAATGCGTATCCTTCAATTCAGGATGGCGCTCTAAAAGAGCACGGCTCACATCGTTGCCTAAAGAACGTCCCACACTACTCACCTCCAGAGAGTGCGTCAACCTATTGTGGACGAATATACTGCCTGGCAAGGGAAATACCTGAGTCTTGTTCTGTAAACGACGAAACGGGGCAGAGAAAATCAAACGGTCATAGTCGCGCTGAAATTCCGTTCTATCATCCACACTATGCTGCTGATGTTCCTGACCAAGTCTCTTATTAGACAATAACTGTTCCCACTTCATCTACAACGTCATATTAGTGAAAACTGCCATTATTTTTTCCCATCAACGGGATAAAAAAGTTTATTTGCACCAGAAGTTACCTTGATTAGCTCTGGATGCTCGGCTGCAAAAGTATCGATATGGCGCATTCGCTTTTCTTGCAGTATCTCGTCAACCGCAATAAGTATACCAGTCTCCTCTACATTACCAAAACCATCGTTTATTGCAGTACCAAAAAGTTTCATCGTAGGAGACAGCCCCATATATGCATTGACCAGCGGAGGTATGTTCAAGCCACGATCGCGAACAGCTTTATTCAGTATTCTGTAGTCTTTCTTGAAATCCTCCTCCACAAAAAGTTCCTCAAACTGCTTTGTATCGTGTTCATAATGCAGTGGGTCCAAAGGTTTGATAAGATTATCTGGATCGGGAAAATGCTTGTTGAGAAAATAGATAATCATATCTCTGCTTAGACGATCATACGAAGGATACATGGTAAACTTACCAAAGAGGTAACGGACGTCTGGTTCTATCACAGTAACAGCACCCAAACCATCCCAAAGATTATCCAAAGCAAAAAGGCCCTTGGTTCCCATACGGCTACTCTGATACTCCAATGTCACGAACGAGCGACCAAGTTCTATAGTCCAGGGGGCATAGTCGCGCATGAAGGCCTCAGAGAAACGGAACATGTGGCTTGTTGCCAATAGAGGCTGACCATCATCGTCAATCTTCCAATCACGACCAAGTATATATCGGTATCCACCCAATATTTCCTCCTCTTCTGGATCCCAAACGATAAGTTGCTTATATGGATTGTCGCACGTATCGTACTCGTCCAAGTCAAGACTTTTACCCGTACCACCGCCAGCTGCACGGAATGCAATCTCACGGAGTCGACCAATTTCGCGGAGCGTATTGGGAGAATCTTGCCATGTCACGATGTAGATGTCGTTTCCACTCTTATTAGTTCGACGCAATTTGCGCTCTTCTATAAGCTCAGCCTTTATTAACTCTCTGGGGACTCTTGCTATTATATCTTCCATGGTAAACCTTATATGCCGGAGTAGCGACAATTATGTATTGTTTGAATTATTATTTAATGGTTATCAATCTATTGTTGACAAAATAACGCCCCTTGGGCAGACCATTTAGCCAATTTGTTCCTTTATTCAAGCGCACAATCAAGTAAAAAGCACCTGTATGCGTGTATATAGGCAATATCTGACTTTCTGAACTTTCCACCCTAACTGCATTACCTACCACATTCATTTGAACCGGATATGCAGAATGAGTCATCCTGCGACCAACAACCTTGCCCCCCTCCCTATGGCTTTCACGCATTGTCGTATCACGTTTCTGCATACACTCCGCTTTATGCATGAAAAAAGTTGGTACTACCGCTGAGTTTTCCAGCAGAACACCAAACAACATCAACATTATTAATATTATTTTCATCTTGTCCATACCTCCACCACGTACATCACCTTTCATTTATTTGACAACTCCGCAATAAGATGGCTATTTACTTACCCAACCATTAACAAAGCCGCAATACCTACATGCCACTAGAATGAGTTCCAAAAGAGAACGGCCATTATTTCACACGCAAAATTACAAAAAAAAATCATGACCACCAATAAAAGGTGCACAAAATGTCTATTCTCCACATGACCTAAGCCTCTATTATAATCAACAACAAAGCAATATAGAAGGCTTTCATCCCACACTAACGACTCACCGAACCATACAAAATATCGATTTCATCAACGCCCACCCCCTGTAGTAATGGCAGACTTAGCCCCATAGCAAGACCACGTATGGCCAAAGCAGTTCATTTTCTACTTGAGCAAAAAAAAAACGCACCTTAACAGAAGGCATGAAGTTGTCATCTGCGAGAAATCACAAGAAAGCTACCTTACCTTTTGGGCAATGTACTCATCCAGGCTTCTACCTTCAATACGTTCAAAGCAGGAACGGGCTGTCTTGGCTGTAGCAAACCCCACTAACACACAATCGGAAACAGAACCTATACGCCCACCCTGCACCAGGCGTTTCAGTTCCTCTATCCTATAAGTGGTGATATAATCATGAATATTATTATGTCCCTGACTACGAAGACATTGCAACATAAGCTGACGGTTAATTCCTGTTGCCTCACACAATCTGTCGCGAGTAAAACCATTACTAACCCACTCCGTTTTATGCCCCTGCATCCATAGCTGCACTCGTATATAACGCTTCTGATTCATTTCATTAAAATCCTCCTGACGTTTCTTTTCCGAGGAATCCGTCTCTACATTATCCTCAACATAGGATTCCCCCACACTCAAAGTAATGTCGGGATGCGGAACCTTAGCCACAAGTATCTCCATAGAGTGACACACCCAGAAGAAGTTCAGCAAAGTGAATATAACCATGTAAGAACAAAGCAATAAAGGGGTATAGTTTAGAGCCGTATAGAAATATAGCACTACAGATAAGGTAAGAACGGCCGTATAAGCAATCAACGAAAGCGGGAATGATGTCTTATATGCCAGACGACGTGGCAGAAAAACAATATTAACGACATAAAAACCACCCAAGAACAAAGCCACCAACCTTAATATCAAGTCCAACGAAAGAATATTCCTGAACAAATCATCTGCCGAGTACACAACAGTAAGCTGTCCTGCGAGGAATATCGCTATTATATAAATCACAGCCAAAACCAAAACCGGCGCAGCATACGTCAACATTCGCCCCCACTGCAAGAAGCCAGGCATAACCAAGCCCAACGAATATATACTCTGCAAATAAGAACCGGCAACAAGCATGAGCAACATGTATGGATTCAACAAGCCTGGGCGACCAGCAGCAACAGATTTTCCAAACATTGCGACAACCGCAATGACCACAAAAAATATAGCCAAAATCCATGCCAAACTAAGGTATTGAACACGATGACGAGCTAAAATACCCGTCAGGCACATCCCTACGAAATGAGCTGTCGCACAACAGGCAAACACCACGGTTACTATAGTCGCATCCATATTCACAAGGGCAAAAGTACACAAAAAAAACGAAACCTCCAAGTTTTGCAGGAACTATGGCAAAAAGAGTACAAAATGACAAAGCGCAAAGCAATTACCGTGTTGTCGAATAAGCCGACTTGCTTAGACTCTCTACTTCTGCATGCAAAATGACAATATCCTCCAAAGGACGGTCGTTTGCATCCGTAGGACACTTTTGGATAATCTCCACTATATCAAGGCCCTCTATAACCTCACCAAAAACAGTATATGTCCCGTCGAGATGAGGAGTGCCACCACGCATCTGATAATCACTAATCATAAATCTATCCAACTCAATCCCCTTATCGTTCAGATGAGATATGGCCTTCTTTAAGCTACCGGGCGTTAGCCTACGACCCCAAACTATATAGAACTGCAAACCACTACTACGAAATTCCGGATTAACATCATCCCCCTCGCGCGCTGCTGCAACACTCCCCCTTACATGGAACAGTTCAGGAAAAACGATTTCTGCAGGCAAGACATATTCAGATATTCCGTTACCGAGAAGAGAATCATTCGGAGCATTGCGGCTACTCGGGTCACCTGCCTGTATCACAAACCCCTCTATCACTCTATGAAATAGGATACCGTCGTAGTAGCCCTGTTCAACAAGTCTCAGAAAATTATCTCTGTGAATAGGTGTCAAGTCTGACAAAGCTATACGGATGTCCCCTAACGTAGTTTTCAGGCGAACAATGCTGCGGCTTTCCTTTTTAGCAGCATCGGAAGGAAGAGACAACACAGACATCAAAAGCAACAACAAAAGAAGGAACACGCTTTTTCTGTTCATAAATTCATTAATATTAGTTTTGTCCACAAAGATACAAATTTCTCCCCCACCTTCCAAATCAAAGACAAGGAAATCTCAATTTCTGCAGCAAACCTTATGAAATTAACAAAAACAGTGGTTTCATCGTCACTAATAGCAACTCCGTTCTCCTAAGATAACCGAATCAAAAAATATTTTGAGATAAGAAAAAAGATTCTTTGTAAAAAGAGTGGGGAATTGTGGGGAATTTTATACCTTTGTAGCAAAAATCTATTAATAAGGTACGCATACATGAGATTCACCGGTAACATAGACGCAAAAACAGACGAGAAAGGACGTGTGTTCATCCCAGCGTCATTCCGCAAGCAAATTCAGCAAGCTGACCTTGACAGCATGATTCTGCGCAAGGACATTTTCCAGCAATGTCTGGTTTTGTATCCGGAAAACATCTGGCACGAAATGGTGGATGCCATCACACAGCGCACCAATCCCTTTGACAACAAAGGCAGAGCCGCATTGCGAGGTTTCGTTGCCGGCGCCGAGAAAATAAGCATAGACGCTAACGGACGCATTCTTATTCCGCGCCGATATCTGGAAGCAGCCGATATCCGGAACGAGGTGCGATTTATTGGCATGGACAATTCCATCGAGATCTGGAACAGACAAAAGGCAGAGGAACTGCTGGACAACCCCGAATCCCTGGCAGAAAATCTGGAAACACTAATGAATACCACTACACATGAATCCTGATTGTTACCACGTCCCTGTAATGCTGGAAGAATGCATAGAAGGGCTGAACATAAAGAGCAACGGCATATACTTAGACCTGACCTACGGAGGTGGCGGCCACAGCAAAGAAATCATCAAGCATTTGGCTCCAGAAGGACACCTCTATGGGTTTGACCAAGACCTAGATGCCATGAACGGAGCCATCACCGACGAGCGATTCACCTTTATACGTAGCAACTTCCGTTACATTAAAAATTGGATGCAGTATTATGGTGTGGAACAAGTAGACGGTATTCTGGCCGACCTGGGAGTGAGCAGTCACCATCTAGACGACAGCAGAAGGGGCTTTTCTTTCAGATACGACGCTCCATTGGACATGCGCATGAACCGAGCTGGAAAAATATCTGCAAAGAACATTATCGCAGAGTACACAGAAGAGCAACTTGCCGACGTATTCTATTACTATGGCGAACTTAAACAAAGCAGGCGAATAGCCTCAGCCATAGTAAAGGCAAGAGCTGTAGAATCGATAGAAACCACCGGACGACTGACAGAGATAACCGCACCCCTACTTGGTTACGACCGAGAGAAGAAGGACCTGGCACGAGTCTTCCAAGCTCTAAGAATCGAGGTAAACGGTGAGATCAAACTTCGGAGCCAAATGCTAAGTAATGCCACTGACATACTTGCCCCTGGCGGACGACTCGTAGTCATGACATATCACAGCCTGGAAGACCGTATTGTCAAAAATCACATCAAAGGCACAGACCAAAGGAACAAGGAACATATTGATGCCCAATCACTGATTTTCGGACAGAGCAAACAAACGCTAAAGGCTATTAACAAAAACGTAATTACAGCTTCGCAAGAAGAACTTTCCAACAACTCAAGAAGCAGATCAGCCAAACTACGTATAGCAGAAAAACTATGAGGGAGAAAAAGGACAAGAAACACGCAAACACCGTCAGCAAAGGCAAAGAAAGACTCTTCTCGTTGCTAAACAGCAACTCGGAGGACGAAATTGCCCTAAAACAATGGAAAAGCGTAATCCATCAAATGAGCATTGACGGCCAATGGTTCAAAAGACATATCGGTCTCATACTTCTCATTGTGATCGGCATCATCGTGTACATCACATGCCGATACCAAGCCCAACAGGAAATCATTCTTGAAGAACAACTAAAATTAGAATTGCAAGACTGGAAGTTCAGGTCTCTCACAAGAAGCAGCGAACTAACTCTTAGAACAAGACAAAGCCAGATAGAAAGCGCATTGAAAAATTTCAACGATAGCACATTAAAGGTAAGCACAGAATCTCCCTACACCATAACCATCACACAAGAATAGCCACAACACTTCAATGAAACCAGACAAGAACAACAGCATAAAGCGCTTCCGCATCATATTTTTCTTCATTTGCCTTATCGGTATCTATATATCAAGTTCTGCCTTGTATACAATGCTAACCAAAGAAGAATATTGGACAGAAGTCAGCAAAAAGTTCATTCGCCAGAACATTGTCATACCTGCCACACGAGGCAACATATATGATAGTAAGGGCAGACTGATGGCAGGTTCTGTCCCTGAATATCGTCTGTACATGGATTATGTCGTCATTGACAAAGACAGCGCTGCACGACACAAGGCACAGCATTGGCGAGACTCAGTCTTCAAGGCTACCCTCGACACGATTTCAGAGGGATTGGCAAAAATTTTCCCTGACAACAACAGAAGCCACAAGGAAAACGTCAAGTGGTTTCGCAGCAGACTCCTTGAAGGCCAAAGGAGAAAAAGCCATGCATGGCGTATCTACCCACGCAATGCCACCTACATACAATACAAGGAATGCAAGGAGTTGCCTTTGTTTAAAGAAACCGCATATAAAGGAGGTTTCTACACAAAAACGATTATGCAAAGAAAGCATCCTTATGGTTCGCTTGCATCTAGAACACTCGGTAGTCTGAGGACTGACTCAAATGCAGCCAAAAACGGATTGGAACTTAGCTATGACAGCATACTCAGAGGCAGGGATGGCATAAGCCACAGCATGAAGGTACGTAACAAGAGAGTACGCATCATTGATGTGGAAGCGGAAAATGGCCACGACCTCATGACAACTATTGACGTCGACATTCAGGACATGGCCGAGAAAGCACTTGTCTCCAAACTCAAGGAACCATCAGTAAATGGCACTTTGGGCATGGCCATCGTCATGGAAGTTGTCACAGGAGAAGTAAAGGCAATCGTAAACATGCATCGAGGCAAAGACGGCAACTACTATGAAATGAAGAACAGCGCCATCAGTGACCTCATGGAACCAGGTTCCACCTTCAAAACGGCCAGCATGATGCTTGCCTTGGAAGAAGGCAAGGCCACGCTAAACACCAAGGTTGACTGCAACAATGGCATCTTCCCCATGCATGGACGTCAGATGAAAGACCACAACTGGCACCGTGGCGGTTATGGTATACTTACATTTTCCCAAATACTCGAATATAGCAGCAATATTGGTGTCAGCCGTATTATTGACAACGCATACAAGGACTCTCCTCAGGCATTTGTCGACGGCCTCCGAAAAATGGGAGTAGGCATACCCCTTAATCTGCCTTTTGTGGGAAAGGGAGAACCCGTTATTCCCCAACCAAATAGCAAAAAGAGATATTGGAGCAAATCTGACCTCCCGTGGATGAGCATTGGATATGTCTCACAACAACCGGTCATCAGCACCCTGGCCTTCTACAACGGAATCGCAAATGGCGGAAAGCTGGTGAAACCCAAGTTCGTAAAAGCCGAATTAGTTGACGGACAGGTTATCCGAGAATTCCCCACAGAAGTATTGATAGAGCAAATGTGCAAGCCATCTACCCTCAAGGACATACAATTCTGTTTGAACAACGTGGTTAGCATAGGACTTGGAAAGAAGGCCGGCAATGGAGGCAAGCTTTTCCAGGTCAGCGGAAAAACTGGAACGGCCCAAATTGCTAGTGGCAAGAAAGGTTATCACAGTGGAACAAGAAGATACATGGTTAGTTTCTGTGGATATTTCCCTTCGGAAGCACCTAAGTACAGTTGCATCGTCTGTATCGTCAAAGATGGTCTGCCTGCTTCTGGCGGTGGACAATGCGGACCTGTTTTTAGTCAAATTTCCCAGTTCATCATGGCGCAAAGTTTCAAACGCGATGTTTCGCAACTTGCCGACAGTTTGTCCGTATTCACACCTGATACAAAAGCATCCCGTGCCAACGACGACAAAGACCTCGTCACTGTACCTGACGTAGAGGGAATGGGAGCAAAAGATGCTGTCTACATGCTTAAAAAAAGAGGACTTGACGTGATTCTGCAAGGGGCTGGAGAAGTCAAGTCACAAAGTATCCCCTGCGGAACTCCTATAACCAAAAAGCAAAAGATAAAACTGATTTTAGAATAGCACACGAATATCCATATATTATATAAATAAGGTATATGACTATACAAGAACTTACGTTTGGCCACAAGCCATTAGAGGTGCACGGCAATATCAAAACAGAAATCAATGGAATAGAACTTGATTCCAGAAAATGCTCTGCAGGAACTGCTTTCGTTGCTCTTAGGGGAACGTTGGCAGATGGACATGCCTATATCTCCAAAGCTATCAGTTTGGGGGCAAACTGTATCATATGCGAAACTTTGCCAGAAAAACTGGAACAGAATGTAGTTTACATCGTCTATGAAAATACCGCAGATATCGTAGGCCCTTTGGCCACAACGTTCTATGGAAATCCTACGAAAAAGATGAAACTGGTTGGCGTCACAGGTACGAACGGTAAGACGACAATAGCCACTACATTATATAATATAATTCGGCGTATGGGGATAAAAGCCGGTCTATGCAGCACGGTATGTAACTACATCGATGGAGAGGCTGTTCCAACAGAATGTACCACACCAGACCCTATCACTTTAAACAGACTACTGGGACAAATGGCAGATAAAGGATGCGAATACGCCTTCATGGAGGTAAGTAGCCATGCAGTAGACCAAAAGAGGATAGCCGGACTGACTTTTACAGGAGGTGTATTCACCAACCTCACACGCGACCATCTTGACTATCACAAGACCTTTGAAAATTACAGGAACGCCAAGAAAGGATTCTTCGACATACTGCCCGAAGATGCCTTTGCCATCACAAATATAGATGACAAGAACGGAATGTTCATGACACAAAACACAAAGGCAACGATTAAGACATACTCCATCAGAGGTGCTGCAGATTTTCATGCTAAAGTTCTTGAGGAAAGTTTTGAAGGAATGAACCTTGACATGAACGGCACAGAAGTTTTTGTCCAATTCGTAGGACGCTTCAACGCTCAGAATATCCTCGCAATATATGGTGCTCTGTGCATGATGGGCTTGGAAAGCCAAGAGGCCCTTATACAGTTAAGTGCCATGAAACCTGTCAATGGACGATTCGAGACTTTCCACTCCACCAATGGCGTAACCGCAGTAATAGATTATGCCCACACTCCCGATGCTCTAAACAATGTACTCAGTACCATAAACGAGGTTCTTGCCGGCAAAGGACAATGTTGGACCGTATGCGGTGCGGGCGGAAACAGAGACAAGGGCAAGCGACCTCTCATGGCAAAAGAGGCAGCAAAGCAAAGTGACCGTATCATAATAACAAGTGACAATCCACGCGACGAGGAACCTCAAGACATCATCAATGACATGCTGGCAGGACTCACTCCGGACGAGATGAAGAAGACTATCAGCATAGTAGACCGAAGGGAAGCTATCAGAACCGCATGCATAATGGCGAAAAAAGGGGACGTCATACTTATTGCCGGCAAAGGACATGAAGACTACCAGATAATCAAAGGAGTGAAGTATCATTTCGACGACCATGAAGTAGTGCGCGAAGCATTTGGCATAGCCTAAACATAACAATACTATCAGATTTATAAGACATGCTGTATTATCTTTTCAGATATTTGGAACAATTCGGGATTAGCGGAGCCGGAATGTGGCAATACATCTCTTTCAGAGGATTGCTCACTTTGGTCATGAGTCTGCTCATCTCCATGTGGCTTGGGCAATATTTCATCAAATGGATGAGAAATCGCAACATCAGCGAATCTCAAAGAGACGAAAGCATCGATCCATATGGTGTGGAAAAGAAAGGAGTTCCCACCATGGGAGGATTAATAATCATTGTTGCCATCATCATCCCATGCCTAATGCTTGGGCGCTTGCGCAACATTTACATGCTGCTCATGCTGGCAACAACAGCATGGTTAGGCTTTATCGGTTTCTTGGACGACTACATTAAATTAAAGATAAACAAAGACGGATTAAAGCCTATCTACAAACTTGCAGGACAAGCCATTTTGGGACTTACTGTCGGACTGACACTTTGGTTAAGTCCCGATGCTGTCATACGAGAAAACATCACTATCTCACGTCAGGGCGCAACAGAAACTGTAATACACAAAAGCGAACCAGTCAAGAGCACAATTACAACCATCCCCTTTGTAAAGAATAACAACCTCAGTTATAGCAACCTTTTCCGATTCCTTGGGAAATACAGGACTGCAGCCGGTTGGGTCTTCTTTGTATTCCTAGTAACATTCGTGGTAATGGCTGTAAGCAATGGTTCCAACCTGAACGACGGAATGGACGGAATGTGTGCCGGAAATTCAGCAATCATGGGAGTTGCATTAGCCATACTAGCCTACGTTTCCAGTCATATTGAACTTGCCGGTTACCTCAATATTATGTTTGTGCCAGGCTCCGAAGAAGTGGTTGTTTTCATGCTAGCCTTTGTTGGAGCATTAATTGGTTTCCTCTGGTACAATGCTTATCCAGCACAGGTCTTCATGGGCGACACAGGCAGTCTGGCCATCGGAGGAATCATTGCTGTTACAGCCATCATCATTCACAAGGAACTTCTCCTCCCCGTAATATGCCTTGTATTTGTCATGGAGAGTATCAGCGTTTTGCTGCAGACCAATATAGCCAAGATGGGCAACAAGAGAGGCAAGAAATGGAGAGTATTCAAGAGAGCCCCAATCCACGATTCCTTCAGGATAAAGCCTGGACAACTAAGTCCTGAATTGAAGATCTTTTTTAATTGGCCCAGCGGCTGCTGGCTTGAAAGCAAAATAACGACGAGATTCTGGATTGTTACTATCCTAATGGCTACACTTGCCATAGTTACACTGAAAATGAGATAACGGAATGAAAAAAATCGCAATATTAGGAGCAGCCGAAAGCGGAGTAGGCGCAGCCATACTGGCGCAAAAACAAGGTTATGATGTCTTTGTTAGCGACATGGGTACAATTAAGCCATACTACAAGGACATGCTAAACGCGCATGGCATCATTTGGGAGGAAGGGCAACATTCTGCAGAAAAAATTCTGGATGCTACGGAAATCATCAAAAGTCCAGGTATCCCCGACAATGCACCCATTGTGGCCCAAGCCATTCAACAGGGCATCCACATAATTAATGAAATAGAATTTGCTGGCCGATACACCAATGCAAAAATGATTTGCATAACAGGAAGCAATGGCAAGACTACAACCACAAGTCTCATATATCACATCCTAAAGAATGCAAACTACAACGTTGGTCTGGCAGGAAATATCGGGCGTTCACTTGCCCTGCAGATTGCAGAAGGGTGCACCTTCGATCATTATGTTGTAGAGCTGAGCAGTTTCCAGTTGGACAACATGTATGACTTTCATGCAAACATTGCAGTCCTTCTCAATATCACACCGGACCATCTAGACCGATACGACAATGACATGCAGAAATATGCTGACTCTAAGATGAGAATCATACAGAACCAGCAGGCTGACGATTCTTTCATCTATTGGGCAGATGATCCCATTATCAAGAGAGAACTGGAAAAATATGGCATCAAGGCCCAGAAGTGCCCATTCTCAATACTGAGTAAAAAAGGAATGATTGGTTACATTGAAAATGGGACATACACACTGGAGACACCGACTCCATTCAATATGGAGCAGGAATCTCTTTCCTTAAACGGCAAACACAACATGTACAATTCTCTGGCAGCAGGTATTGCTACGCGCATCGCTGGTGTTAGTGACACGAATCTTAGGGAAAGCCTGTCTTGTTTCGAAGGAGTGGAACATCGTTTGGAGAAAGTTGCAACTGTAGGTGGCGTATTATACATCAATGACTCAAAGGCAACGAATGTAGATGCATGCTGGTATGCCCTTGAAAGCATGACACGTCCAACCATACTTATAATCGGTGGCAAGGACAAAGGCAACGACTATGAGGCCATTAGGGAATTAGTGGCAGAAAAGTGCGCTGGCCTGGTATTCCTTGGAGCAGACAACAGCAAACTGCACAAATTCTTCGACCCTATGGGTATCCCAACATACGACACACATAGCATGAAGGAATGTATTGAGGTGTGCAACAAATTGGCAAAACCTGGATACACTGTACTGCTTAGTCCATGTTGTGCAAGTTTCGACCTCTTCAAGAATATGGAAGACAGAGGCGAACAATTCAAGGAGATGGTTAGAAACCTCTGAGTTAGGCAGGCCGAATTCAATAACATAAAACAAACATAAACCTACAATGAACAACTGGAGCAAGAAAAACTTTCAGGAAAACGGACTTATGCAAGGCGACATGGTCCTTTGGATGGTATTCCTCCTTTTGTGCTTCATTTCCGTAATAACGGTATATAGCGCGTCAAGCAACATGACATACAGCACAGGAAAATATTGGGCACCGGTAATGCGCCATGGTATCTTCTTGCTCACCGGTGTGGGTTTTACATGGGTTCTGCACATGCTACCATGCAAGCTATACAAGATATTCGGACTTGGTATAATGCTCTTTTCGTATTTGTTGTTGGCATGCGCATTATTTGCAGGCAAGATAAACGGTGCATCCAGATGGGTGGGCATAGGCGACTTCACGTTCCAACCTAGCGAAATAGCCAAATTGGGACTGGTAATGACCACGGCCTTTATCTTCAGTGTATTTCGAAACAAGGACGGAGTGAGTTCTTTTGGCGTGAAAATGGCTGCCATAAACATTGGACTGACACTAATGCTAATTATAACGGAAAATCTCAGTACTGCAGCCATCATCTTTGTGGTTATGTTTCTCATCGCATTCTATGCACAGGTATCATCCAAGATTCTTATATGGGTAGGCGGTTCGCTTGTTACCATCGCAATTGTTGGATACCTTACAGCCATCAGCATACCACAGGACACGCTCAACACTTGGGCAAAAAGTGACGGTGTCATGCATCGTGTACCCACATGGGTAAATCGTCTAAAAAGCAAAACTGTGCTACCGGAAAACCCCCAAGAGTACAACACCTCCAACAATGTACAGGTTACACATGCACAAATTGCCATTGCCACATGTGGCATAGTGGGCCGAGGCCCAGGAAACTCCATCGAGCGAGACTTCCTTCCACAGGCTTTTTCAGACTTCATATATGCCATAATCATTGAGGAAGGAGGCATTTTTTCCGGTGGACTTGTAATGTTCCTGTACCTGCTCCTATTATATCGTGCTCTTAGAATTGCCCAACGGTGTAAATCGCTGTTCCCGGCATATCTAATCATGGGACTATCTCTTATGCTTGTCATACAGGCCATGGTGAATATGGCCGTTGCCGTTGGAGTATTTCCCGTAACAGGGCAACCGCTGCCTCTAATCAGCCGAGGCGGCACAAGCACCTTTGTAAACTGCGCCTATTTAGGCATTATGCTTAGCGTGAGTCGCTCTGCACGCCAGGTAGAAGAAGATAAGAGTGATAAAATAGCAGAACCAGAAGTACAAACCACTTTATCATGATGCAGAATCCAAGAATAATCATAAGCGGTGGCGGAACCGGCGGACATATTTTTCCTGCAGTCAGCATTGCCAATGCCATCAAATCACTTCGCCCCAATGCCGAAATTCTTTTCGTAGGGGCCATGGACCGTATGGAGATGCAACGTGTGCCTCAGGCCGGATACGAAATCGTGGGACTCCCTGTCAAAGGACTCATACGCCCTCTTTGGAATCCCAAAAACATCGGAATACTGATAGACTTCCTCAAGAGCAAGAGGCAAGTCAGAAAAATCATCCGTGACTTCAAACCCGATGTTGCTGTAGGCGTTGGAGGCTATGCCAGTGCAGCAACATTGAATGCGGCCTACGAGCTTGGGATCCCTTGTCTCATACAAGAACAGAACAGTTTTGCAGGACTTACAAACAAAACTTTAGCCAAGAAAGCCAGTAAAATATGCGTTGCCTATGAAGGGATGGAACGTTTCTTCCCCGCCAACCGTATTCTCTTAACCGGCAACCCTGTCCGTCAGAATCTATCGTCCCCGTCATTAAACAAGGAAGATGCATGCGCACATTTCTCCTTCAATGCCAGCACTCCCACAGTTCTGGTTATTGGCGGCAGCCTAGGTGCACGCACCCTTAATGAAAGTGTGCTTCATTCCTTAGACAAAATCAGGAACTCAAACGTGCAGTTCATCTGGCAAACCGGCAGTTACTACAAGGAACATATCGCTCAGGAATTGCAAAAACAAGGTCAACCGTCAAATCTATACGTTACGGACTTTATCCGTTCTATGGACATGGCCTACAAGGCTGCTGATCTTGTAATAAGTCGTGCAGGAGCTAGTAGCATCAGCGAACTTTGTCTGTTGGGCAAGCCTAGCATCCTTGTGCCCAGTCCTAACGTCGCCGAAGATCATCAGACACACAATGCGATGGCACTTGTCAGAAAGGATGCTGCTCTCATCGTCAAAGACTGCGAGGCAGAGAGCAGGCTTATTCCACTTGCGTTGAAGACAGTCACAGATACACCTCTGTTGGATTCACTTGGCAAAAATGCCCTGAGCATGGCATTTGCCGATTCTGACCAAAAGATTGCACAGGAAGTTCTACAATTAATCGTCAACAAATAAATTCACACATGCAAGCTGTATATTTCATAGGCATTGGTGGCATAGGCATGAGCGCCATAGCCCGCTATTTCCTCAATTCAGGCGTTTTTGTTGGTGGATACGACAAAACTCCTTCGGCACTGACAGAAACCTTGGAAAAGGAAGGGGCTGTGATTCACTATCAAGACAATATAGCCCTTATCCCACAGGAATGCTTGCAAAAAAACGATTGCCTCGTTGTATACACTCCTGCCATACCAGGAACTCATAGCGAGCTCAATTACTTTAAGGACAATGGTTATGACATGCAGAAACGCGCCCAGGTACTTGGGACCCTCACTCGTTCGCTGAAAGGTTTGTGCGCTGCAGGTACCCACGGAAAGACAACAACCTCAAGCATTGCTGCACACATCCTGCACCAGAGCCACATAGGATGCAACGCCTTTCTGGGTGGAATAACCAAGAACTATGGCACCAACTACATCCTTTCCAAGGATAGCCCCTACGTTGTGATTGAAGCAGACGAATTTGACCGTTCCTTTCATTGGCTCACGCCCTGGGCAACCGTAATTACGTCCACTGATGCCGATCACCTTGACATATACGGGACAGAGGAGGCATATCTTGAATCGTTCACCAAGTATACCAGTCTAATCATGCCTAGCGGATACCTTATCATGCATACCGGCATGAAGATGAAGCCCAACGCACAAGAAGGTGTAACCACTTACTACTACAGCAGGGAAGAAGGAGATTTCCACGCCAAAAACATTATGATTGGCAATGGTCGCATTACCTTTGATTTAGTGTCTCCTATAGAGAATGTAACTAACATTGAATTGGGTGTCCCAGTGGCCATCAACATAGACAATGGTATTGCAGCCATAGCTTTGGCACAGATTGCCGGTGTCACTGCCGATGAAATACGCGCAGCCATGCTGAGCTTCGGTGGTGTAGATCGTCGTTTCGATTTCCATATACGCAGAGATGATATGGTGTACATTTCCGACTACGCCCAT
Source organism: Bacteroidaceae bacterium (assembly GCA_045645045.1). Taxonomy (GTDB): domain Bacteria; phylum Bacteroidota; class Bacteroidia; order Bacteroidales; family Bacteroidaceae; genus Physcousia. Next base: position 34,898 of record JAZRIA010000179.1, read on the forward strand.
CACCCTGAGGAAATCAAGCAAAGTATTCTCAGTATTAATCAACTATATAAAGATCGACGCATCAGAGCCATATTCCAGCCACACCTCTACTCCAGAACACGGGACTTCTACAAGGATTTTGCCGATGCGCTTTCCTTGCTGGACGACGTTGTTATATGCGACATCTACCCCGCACGAGAAGAACCCATTCCTGGTGTGACATCCCAACTTATTTTCGATAATCTACGTCCAGATATGCAGAAGCAGATGTGTAGGAAGGAAGACATTCTGAAGTACGTCAACAAGAACGAGTTTGATGTTTTGATAACACTCGGAGCTGGTGACATTGAGAACTACGCTCAGGATATAACCAACAAGCTAAGTCTCTAATTACATGAAAATAGTCATTAAAATACTACTCTTAACCGGAGTCCTAGCTTACATTACCTTCGCCATCAGCACTCTGTCGCGTGGAGAAGAACAACGCATATGCTCTGGAGTGGAAATACTACTGAAGGATTCCACTAATATAGACTATGTGAACAGACGTTTCATCAAAAAAATTATTGAACAAACCAAAATACCAATAAAAGGCATTGCTCTCAAGGACATTGATATAAAAAGCATTGAAAGACACCTCAAGAAAAGTCCCTACATAGATTCTGTAATATGCTACTACACCCCTAATAATCTAATGTGCATACGTATCAGTACACGCACACCAATAATTCACATCATGCCAGACAATGAAGAAAGTTACTATATGGATATAAACGGTAATACGATGCCAGCCAATGTTTTCTTGCTGGATGTATGTTTGGCCACAGGTAACATCAGCAAACAGTATGCAAAGGAGAAACTTTTGGACATTGCGACGTTTATAAACAACAACTCGCCATGGAATAACGAGATTCAGCAGATACACGTAAAAAACGATAAATTCATAGAACTTATTCCTCTGTCAGGAGATCATACCATCATCCTTGGAGAACCAGTAGACATTGCCAACAAAATGGAGAGGCTATCCACCTTCTATAAAGAAGGATTGAACAAAGCAGGGTGGAACAAATATGCCACCATAAACCTGAATTACGCTAATCAGGTGGTTTGTACTAAGAGAAACAAAAAATAAAGACACAATATTATGGCAGTAGAAAAGGAGATTATCGTAGCACTGGAACTGGCGACCACTTCCATCCGTGCTATTGCAGGACAACGCATGTCCGATGGGACTATGCAAGTACTTGCTTTTGCAGAAGAGAATGCAGCCAACTGTATCCGCAAAGGCATAATTGACAACATAGACAAAACAACACAAGCTATTTCTCGAGTCATCGGGCAAATCAGCCTTCAACTTGGTCAAACCGTATCTCGTATTTATGTAGGTTTAGGTGGGCAATCACTGCACTCTACACAAAACAGAATACAACGAACCTTCGCAGAGAAAACACAGATTACCAATGCGCTGATAGATCAGTTAATGGACACTAACCGCGGTGTTGTATACACTGATTCACAAATTCTTGAAGTCATTCCCCAAGAGTATAAGGCCGGCAATAGGGCAGAAGCAGATATTGTTGGCATACAAGTAGAACTGATGGAAGCAAACTTCCTTAATATCATTGCTCGTAAATCCTTGGCTGAAAATATTGAGAAATGTGTTAATAGCGCAGGATTTGAAATTGCAGAATTGTTAATCACACCACTCTGTTTAGGATGCACAACTCTCAACGCTGCCGAAAAACGCTCTGGTTGCGCACTGGTAGATATAGGTTCCGACACCACCACTGTCAGCATATACACCAAGAACATACTTAGAAAGCTTGTAGTCATCCCTATGGGAAGTAACAATGCCACGATAGACCTCAGTACTTGCCTAACCACTGAATTAGAAGAGGCAGAAAGCCTGAAACTGAAATATGGCCGTGCCTGGTCAGAAAACCACGATACCGCACAGAACAATATCATCAAGATTTCACATAACAGGGAAATCAGTGAAAGCCGCCTATGCGAAATTGTAGAAGCCAGATATGAAGAAATACTACGAAACATTTGGGCACAAATTGAAGATGATTGTGACAAACTAACCTCAGGTATCATTTTCACAGGTGGCGGTGCACAGATACGCTCCATTACAGATGCCTTCATCAATTACACAAATTGTAGCAAGCCCATACGACAGATCAAGGGGCTACCTTCCGATATATGCACCACATCCGAGGTATACATTCCCGACAATGGACGAACAAACAGCATTCTTTCCATGCTTTTGCATGGCGATCAAAACTGCATTGCACCCTGTCCTACTCCCGTCAACACCACAAACGATGTTCCAGACACTGACAATATTAATGAGCCAACACCAAATACTCTTACCCCCGATGAAGAGAGAGAGGATGTTGACAACAACAGCAACACTGGAGGAGAAAAAACGAATGAGGATGAAATTGCAAAAAAGAGAAAGTCCTTCTGGCAAATAATTAAAGAAGCCTTAACTGACGACGACGACGAAAGAAACTAATTTCCTTTCCTAAATAATAATTATAGAATATGAGTTACACGCAAGATATCAATTTCGACATGGGGCTTCCCATCACAGATCTTCCAAAGACCAACAACTGCATCATCAAAGTTATCGGTGTAGGTGGAGGTGGAGGCAATGCCGTAAATCACATGTATCGTGAAGGCATACACGATGTTTCTTATGTTGTCTGTAATACTGACAAAAAAGCCTTGGACGATGCCGTAGTACCCAATCACCTTCAACTCGGCCACGACGGTCTTGGTGCTGGAAATCGTCCTGAAAAAGCACGTCAGGCGGCAGAAGAGAGCATGGACGCCATCAAGGAAATGCTCAACGATGGCACACGCATGGTATTCATCACTGCCGGCATGGGTGGCGGCACGGGCACTGGTGCTGCTCCCATAATAGCACGTTGTGCCAAGGAAGCTGGTATACTTACCGTAGGTATTGTGACCATACCATTTAAGTTTGAAGGCATCAAAAAGATAAATCAGGCTCTTGATGGCGTAGAAGAAATTTCAAAGCACGTTGATGCTCTACTTGTTATTAACAATGAACGACTGCGCGAAATATACACCGAACTGACTGTTATCAATGCCTTTGCAAAAGCGGACGATACTCTAACAGTCGCAGCGAAGAGTATAGCTGAAATTATCACCATGCATGGTATAATGAATCTGGACTTCGAGGACGTTACTACTGTGCTGAAGGACGGAGGTGTTGCCATCATGAGTACCGGCTATGGAGAGGGAGAAGGACGAGTAACCAAGGCTCTAACCGAAGCCCTAACCTCTCCTCTGCTTAACCATAATGACATATTCAACTCCAAAAAGGTTCTACTCAACATTAACTTCTGCGCCGATGACGACCACAGCTCTCTCATGATGGAGGAAATGAACGAGATTCATGATTTCATGGGCAAATTCCGTCATGATGTCGAAACCAAGTGGGGACTTGCTACAGATTCCACCCTTGGGGATAAGGTAAAAATAACCCTGCTCGCAACCGGTTTTGGTCTGCAGAGCATAAGTGGCATGAGTTCTCATCAGGAAGAAAAAAAGAAAATCCTGAGTGCAGAAGACAAGGAACGCATGGCAAACCGCGAGGACATGATAAATATCTACTATCAAGACGGAACCAAGACCTCCAAACATCGCCACAACAACATATTTATATATTCGGCAGACAGCATGGACAATGACGACATCATATCACGTGTAGACGCCACTCCCACCTGCCGACGTACCAAGGAAGATCTCAACCGTCTGAAAAATGAACAAGCTAACTAAACTGATTTAGGAAAATAATTCTCGCAGAACATCCAGACTCTGCAACTCACCAAAACCCGGCACATGTATTTGGTAATACCGTAAAAGGATATCCAGCATGTGCCGTCGTTCATTTCTTGACATCTTTAAAATATGTATGGTAGAAAAGTCTGTCATAAATAGTGATGCCAACAAAGAAGCCTCATCAGCTTCAACATATTGTCCATGCGAAGGTATCTGTCGTACATAAGAAGCATCCTTCAAATCATAAAGCATTCCCGGTTCGTACCCATCTGTTCCAGGCCAAATGCCCAAAAAGCGCGTCAGCTTTGCCATCAATATCACATGAAAATCAGAAATTCCATGCTCTGCCTCGTCAAACCAGCACAAAGCATTCTCCAGAAAACAGAACAGTTCACGATTCTCTCCCTCATCCCGGAGAGAATGATAAAGCATGTCGGAAAGGAACATGGCAACCGAGGCCTTCATTGGATTGTAGGGCAAATCTGTCCATGGCACGGATATACTGCATTCACCTATTTTCTGCATCGCTGCATGAGCACTGTAGTTGACACCAATCTCTAAAACGTTCAGCAACTGCCACAAAGCACCGTTGCTGCGCCCCTTAGCACCACGCGAAAACCGCACCATAGCACTGACCATGCCATAATGTTCCGTATAAAGAGATACAACAAGACGACTGTCGCTATACCTGATTGTCCTCAATACTATGGCTTTGGTAATCTGCATGTAATCAACCTAAAATTCAAGCGAAATTACTTAATTTGGTGTAACAAGGGGAGAAAATAGATAAAAAACACACCTGTGGATGCATTTTTTTTCTAAAATGTTTTGTCAATTCAAAGAAACGACGTACCTTTGCACCGCAAAACGAAACAAGAGCGTTTTAGCACAGGCACAAAAGCCGAAGGTTTGGTCCCTTCGTCTATCGGTTAGGACGAGAGATTTTCATTCTCTAAAGAGGAGTTCGACTCTCCTAGGGACTACATAAGTAAAAAAGATTTAGACAAACACAAAACATGGCAAACCACAAGTCATCTTTAAAGAGAATCCGTCAGGAGCAGAAGAGAAGACTCCACAACAGATATTACGCAAAGACCATGCGTAATGCTGTTCGCAAGTTGCGCGCCACAACAGATAAGGCTGCAGCAATCGAATTGTACCCCAGCGTTCAGAAGGCTTTGGACAAGTTGGCTAAGATTAACATCATCCACAAGAACAAGGCTGCCAACCTGAAGAGCAAGTTGGCTCGTCACATCCAGAAGTTGGGCTAATAATAAGATTCTCTTATTAAGACAGAAAAATACAACGGCTTCCTGTTTAGGAGGCCGTTTTCTGTATGCATACGGTTCAGAAACATAACAAGTTCGGAACAGAAGCAAGCAGCCTGTATCACCGCATTGACTTTCGTAAACCCATATCGCAGAAGAAAATGACGAAAAACAGAACCTACGAAACGTAGTTTCGTTATTTTTTTGTATCTTTGTAGCGATATATTAGAAACATGACACAATGGAAGAGATAACGACAAACAATTCCAATTACAGCGCCTCCAATATTCAGGTGTTGGAAGGTTTGGAAGCCGTGCGCAAGCGCCCAGCTATGTATATCGGCGACATCAGCAAGAAAGGTCTGCACCACCTCGTTTACGAGACTGTGGACAACTCTATTGACGAGGCCCTGGCAGGTTATTGCACACATATTGAAGTTACAATCAACGAAGACAATAGCATCACCGTTCAGGACAACGGTCGTGGTATACCCGTGGACATGCACGAGAAGGAGGGCAAAAGCGCTCTGGAAGTCGTAATGACTGTCTTGCACGCCGGTGGCAAGTTCGACAAGGGCTCCTACAAGGTTTCCGGCGGCCTGCATGGTGTTGGTGTAAGTTGTGTAAACGCATTGTCCGAGAAGATGCTCTCACAGGTGTTCCGCGACGGTAAGATCTATCAGCAGCTATATCACCAGGGAAAGCCCGACGCACCTGTTGCTGTTGTAGGAGAAACCGATTTGAGAGGCACACGCCAGCAGTTCTGGCCCGACGCAAGCATATTCACCACTACAATCTATGAATACGACATACTGGCCAACCGTATGCGCGAACTGGCATACCTGAACGCCGGCATACACATCACCCTCACCGACATGCGACTGGACGTCAACGAAGCTTCCGGCATAGAGGGCATACGCAAGGAGGTATTCTACAGCGAGGGTGGCCTGCGCGACTTTGTACGCTACATTGACAGCACTCGCACCCGCCTAGTCAACGACGTCATCTACCTGAACACAGAAAAGCAGGGCGTACCCATCGAGATAGCCATCATGTACAATACAGGCTATTCAGAAAACCTACACTCCTACGTAAACAACATCAACACCATAGAGGGTGGTACCCACCTTCAGGGCTTCCGCACCGCACTGACACGTACCCTGAAGGGCTATGCCGAGAACCAGTGCGTAAAGGAACTGGAGAAACTTGCCAAAAACCATGTCGAGATTTCCGGCGAAGACTTCCGCGAAGGCCTGACTGCCGTTATCAGCGTGAAGGTGGCAGAACCACAGTTCGAAGGCCAGACCAAGACAAAGCTTGGCAACAGCGAAGTGGCAGGTGCAGTTCAGCAGGCTGTGGGCGAAGCTCTCAGCAACTATCTGGAGGAGCACCCACACGAGGCAAAGGTTATCGTGGACAAGGTTATCCTGGCCGCCACAGCCCGTGTGGCAGCACGCAAGGCACGCGAGAACGTACAGCGCAAGTCTCCAATGGCAGGCGGCGGTCTACCCGGCAAACTGGCCGACTGCTCCG
>JAZRIA010000180.1:0-6364 GCA_045645045.1 Bacteroidaceae bacterium
AGAAAGACCTTCCGCTTTCCGTTCCGAATCCGGAAATTAAATAAAATAGCGTATGAAGAAAATTTTTAAGTTAATGATTGTTGCCCTCGTGGCAATGTGTGGCTTTGCAAGCTGTTCGGAAGATTGCAATCACGACTATATCGAGCACGATTACACCAAAGACCTGGTAGGCACGTGGAGTATTATCGGACCGGATTGTGTTGAGGCTGTGGTCATCAAGGAAGATAGAACGATGCACTTTACCATGGTGGACGGAACGGAGCTTTACGAATCAATAGCGCGTTACGAGGTGGTAAACAACCACATGAAGGTAATATGGGACGATGGTACCATCGATGAGGGTCGTTTGGACGTAGTGAATGGTGGTAGCTTTTCGATAACTTTCGACGAAGAGACCGGTGCGGGATACTATTTTGCATATTGCTACGAAGACCTCTCGGATAAGATGGTCGGCTCGTGGTTGCTTCAAACGGACGAGACCAGCGAAATTCATAGCTATTACGCAGATGGTACCGCTGATTGTCGTGCCTATTACTATCATTTGGGCGAGCAGTATGAGACTCTAATAACTGGAACCTATAAGGTGATAGGCGATATACTTTTCGAGACGATGGAGTATGGAGAAGGTATATCGTATTCCTTTGGTTCACGCATATCCTATACACCTGATGGCTCTCCGTTTGGCGATGTCATGAAGAGTGAATCACTCAGTATGAACGGAGATGAACTGGAGGAAAATGTGGGAGAAGTTGTTCGTGTAAATCCCTCTCTCGACCTGGCAGGCAAGCAGTATGACTACAAGGAAACTCTGGTAACCAATGTCAAGGGCGAGGATAAGGATGTCAGCTTCATGGGCTATACGATGAACTTTGCTAAGATGGATGGCTCGGAGCTCGACAAGCTGTTGAGAACCCTGCTCTTTCATATCGAGTTCCCCGATGCAAGCACGCTTCATTATACCTATCAGCAAAACAATGGCAAGGAGACTTTTGATGTTCCTGTCGAGGTAGAAGATAACAAGGTGACTGTCAAGATGAGCGCGAAGGTGCCGACATTGAAGGATGTTGTATTCTATGCGTTTCAAAATGTAGATTGCAATCAGATGCATCTCTGTATGGACAAGGTAGCCTTTGTAAACTTCCACGCCAACATGCAGGCCATGTTGATGGAAGCTACGGATGAGCAGTTCGACATCACCGATGCAGAGACCGTTAATGCTATCTACAATCACATTGACCGTGCTGTTGAGACTATCAAAGTAACTCTCGTAATGGAAACTGGAAAGTAATTGGTACAGCGATATAACTAATCGAGGGCGTGTTGCATGAATTTCTCTTGTCATGATGACACACCCTCGATTTTTTCTTTCCTGTCAATCGATTGTTGAAACGTTAAGTTATTTCTTCTTGCCATAATCCTTGCGGAGCGACAAGGTCTGTTCTGTGGGGAAGTCTTCGGGTACTGGCTGGGTTACTTTTCCTGTAGCAGCCCATTCTGCACTGCGAAGCAGGAGCGTCTGGAAACCCGTGCATTGCATGGCAGGATTGTCCTCCAATGTAGCTCCGGCGTGACCCAGCATGATGTGCGAGATGCGTGCCTTGCCATAATCCACGGTAAAGACAAGCGGTTCCTCACGGCCTGAACCTCCAGTGGAAGTCTCAGCCAATCCTGAGTAAAGCAGATGCTTGATGTTGGCTGGTCCACGCATGGAGTCGTACATTTCGTCCTGGGCATGCATCCAGTTGGTTGGAAGTCCTTGAGTGATAGGATGTTCATTATTTCGTCCGTGCATCACATATTCCCTTTGCTGTCCGTGTGAACCACCATTCCCAGGTCTATGGTCAAGCACCAGCTCACCATTCTCCAGGTAGCAATAAGGACCCGATTTCTCATTACGGCCTTCCCATCCACCCAAGGCTATGATGCGGTTGAACTCCTCCCAACCCGCAAAGGCATTGTCAGCTGCATGATAGATGATGAGTCCGCCTCCCTGCTGCACATAGTCCAGGAAAGCCTTGTCAGTCTGCTCCGTCCATCGGTCGCCATTATAGTCCATCACCACCACATCATAGTTCTCAAACTGAGGCTGGAAGCTGTTCATGTCGCCCCCTGCTGCAGGGGTGAGGGCAATGTCTGTCACGAAGAGTCCCGAGTTGTCGAGAATCTGACGGATGGCCTGATGGCTAACTTGCCAGTTGTGGTTGTTCTGTCCGGAGATGATGAGTGCCTTGATGGGTTCAGGCTGGCTGCAACCGCTGAGCGACACAAGAAGGACCATGGCCAGTAGGGCCAGGATTTTGCTGATGTTTTTCATACCTGTAAGGGTTATAAGTGTGATGTACTGCTTACGTTTGATGCAAAAATACGAATATATTTTGTAAAAGGCTAATTTTGAATATCGAAATAAAGCCTTAACTTTGCCCATATAATTCCTTAATAAAGACATGCTATGAAGCGAAACATACTTTCCGCTCTCAGAAAAGGAGTGGCACTCTTGGCCTTGCTGTTGCTGGCAGCACCTGCATGGACCCAGTCACAACGGTTGAAGGGGTATCCTGAACGTGGAGCCCAGTTTGATGTTCTGCCCGGATTCCAGCAACCTCCCAAGGGATACGGAAACGTGCCCTTCTATTGGTGGAGTGGTGATACCTTGACTCGTGAACGCCTCTCTGCACAGCTGGACATCCTCTGCCAGTCTGCCACCGACGGTTTTGCAGTAAGTTACATTCACACCGACCCCGAAGTCGATTCACTCTTCAACAAGAATGGCTATGGACTCTTCGGACGGACTGAACCTGGAGCCCCTGCTGTTTTCTCTGATACGTGGTGGGACATCTGGACTTGGTTCTCAGGTGAATGTGCCAAGCGTGGAGTGGCCACTGGTCTGGACGATTACACCGTGGGATGGATAGGCAACGGCTATTATCCGGATGAGGTGGAACTCCGTCCTGACTTCCAGAGCTATCAAGGCAAGCTGAACATCGAGGTCATCGAAGTCACCCAAGGGAAGCCTGTCCAGTTGCCCAACCTGGAAAATCACCTCACCACTGTGTTCTGGCCCGGTGGCATCACCCTGGATGGAAAGCAGGAGTGGACTCCGCAGCAGGATGGAAAGGTGTATGTCATTACCACATCGCCCAGTTACATTCTCCATCCCGAATATGGCAAGGCCATTGTCGATGTCTACTTCAATCGCTTCGAGCAGAAGATGACTCCACAGCAGCGTGATGGCATGAACTACTTCTTCCAGGACGAAATGTCGTATCCCATTGATATGATGTCATGGGCATCGGACTTTCAGGAGGAGTTCAGCAAGCGCAAGAGGTATGACATCACTCCTTACCTGCCAGCCCTGAAGGAATACATTGGTCCTGAAACTCCTAAGGTACGCTTGGACTATGCCGAGGTGCTGACTGATTTGGCTGAAGAGCGATACTACAAGCCCATATACGACTGGCATGCCGAACGTGGCCTCATCTATGGCAGTGACAACATTGGTCGTGGCCGTGACCCATTGGCTTATGTAGACTATTTCCGTGCCAACAGCTGGTACACCGCACCGGGAAACGATGCTCCTTCCAAGGGTTCCAGTTTCTTGCAGACCAAGGTGTCAAGCTCCATTGCACACCTCTACAACCGTCCCCGCACCTGGCTGGAAGCCTTCCACAGTATGGGGTGGGGCAGTTCGGGTGAATGGCTCACCCAACAGATTGACCATCACTTCATGGCCGGTGGAAACCTGGTGTGCATGCATGGTCTGTACTACTCCACACACGGCGGATGGTGGGAATGGGCACCTCCTTGCTTCCACTTCCGCATGCCTTATTGGCCTCACATGAAGGGTTGGCTGGAGTATACCGAGCGTATGAGTTACCTGTTGAGTCAGGGTGACCATGTGTGCGACATTGCCGTGATGTATCCTACTGAATCCATGCAGGCCTATCCGGGTACTACACCCCGATACACCTTCGATACTGCCCTCAAGCTTAGTGATGCAGGGTTGGACTATGACTTCCTGGACTTCCGTTCGTTGCGTTCAGCACGCATAGCCGACAAGGCACTGCACATTGGCCACGAAAAGTACCGTGTGATGGTTCTCTCCGACATGAAGGCCATGCACCACTCTTCACTTCAGGTGATTCGTGACTTCTATCGTGCCGGAGGTATTGTGCTGGCTACTGGTGAACTCCCCCAGGCAAGCAGCCGTACTGGCGAGAACGATGCAGAAGTGGATGCTGTCCTGAAAGAAATCTTCGGCTTGACAGCCCGTGAGGCCAAGGAGGGAAAGACTTCTGTCAAGCAGACCAACAAGGCTGGTGGTATAGGTCTCTATCTGGTTGATAACCAGTTGAAAGACATCATACCGCAACTCATCCAGCCTGACTTTATCCCTGGTGCAAAGGGGGGCAAGGTGCTTCACAGACGCATTGGTGAGCGTGACCTTTATATGGTGATGAACGTAGAGAAAGGTTCTGAATGTTTCTTCCGTGCCCATGGCAAGGCTGAGCTTTGGGATGCTACGGATGGCACCGTGAAGGAAATCCCTGTGATTCGTCAGGATGAAAACGGTACTTGGCTCCGAATGGACAAGGAATACACCAACTCATACCTTGTGGTATTCTCACCAGGTAAGCCCAAGCTCTTGGAAAACAAGATGATGGCATCAGTTGAACCTCAACGCATTATCCCGGTGGAGGGTGAATGGCGTGTAGAGCTCTTGCCTACGATGGACAACAAGTGGGGTGACTTCCGTCTGCCTGCTTCCAATGAAGTGATAGGGGCTGAGGCCAGAAGCTTTGAATACAAGGCTCGTGAGTGGGCTGAATGGAGCCAACAAACCATTTATGGATATGGTCCTCAAGCCATTCTGGAGCATCATTCACAAAGTACAGTCTATGACTTCTCATGGGAGTATGGCGTATGGGATAATCCTGGTTCTCAAGGCTGGCACGGACTGAAGAGCAAGGTGGACGATGGCTTCTTCATCCTCGACAAGGGGGGCAAGCAGGTGTTCCGCACTCATGTCTATGCTCCGGCCAAGGGTACGTACCGCATTGAGCAAATGCACGTCAAGGCAGACCGTATCACCATTGATGGTCAGGAAGTTGCAGGTCAAGTAAATCTAGCCAAAGGCTGGCATCCGTTGGTGGCTGAATATGAGAATACCCTGGTAGAAAAGTCTCGTCTGGGTATTGGTGAAGGTCGTGACTTCCGAGGTCGTGGGGCAGTGGTACTGCTTCCTGCTGATGCACCGGCACCGGTCAAGCCATCCATTTATGCCGACCGTGTATCCATGTGCTGGACTGATTCTCCACACCTGATGTTCGACCCTTATGCAGGCAAGCATTCCGTATGGGATTACCGTTTTGTTTCAGCACCAGGCATGAAGTCGCTTGAGTTCTCCCTCTATGGCAAGCTCACAGAAATTACCGTAGCTGGCAAGTCCCTCAAGGCTGAAGCCCTGGGAAAACCACAGGCTGAAGGAATCAATCGCTATCGGGTAACTCTGCCACAAGCCATGAAGCATTGTGAAGAGGTGACATTCTCCGTTAAGACACAGACTGGACGTCAAGGTACAGCTGCTATCGCTGCTCCAGTGAAGATAGAAACTGGCGAGGGCCTTCTGAAAGTGGGTGACTGGTCGGAAACTGGAGCATTGAAATACTATTCAGGTGGAATGATTTACCGAAAGACCCTCACCCTGGATGACAACCTGTCAGGTCGTGTAGTACTGAACCTGGGGTCTGTGGTAGCTACCTGCGAAATCAAGGTCAACGGTCAGGATTTGGGTGTGCGTATGAGTCCTCCATATAGTGTTGACATCACCCGTTGCCTCAAGCCTGGAGCCAACGAAATCGAAGTGCTGGTGTACAGCACCTTGGCCAACCATTATCAGACTCAGCCTACTCCTTATCGTGGCAAGCCTACGGCAGGTATCTTAGGTCCGGTAAACATTGAAGTATATCCATAAATCCTAAAGATAAAAACAGAATGGCAATGAAAATAATAGACAACCAATTGATAGACAATTTGATAGGTCAAGCCAAGGAGTCTCCTAGACTGCGCATGAACTACAATTTCCACCCTAGTCTGGAGGACAAGTGCCATCGTCTGCTCAATGCCTTGGAACCGGGCACAGTGGTTCCGGTGCATCGCCATCCAACCAAGGATGAGAGTTTCGTCATCCTTCGGGGCAAGGTGCGAGTGAATACCTACAATGATGAGGGCCAAGTGACAGAGAGTGTGGTGCTATGCCACGAAGAGGGCATGTACGGAGTGGATATTGCCAAGAACGTATGGCATGGGGTAGAGTGCCTGGAGTCGGGCAGTGTCATCTTCGAGGTCAAGGAAGGTCCTTTCGTAC
>JAZRIA010000181.1:0-24950 GCA_045645045.1 Bacteroidaceae bacterium
AGAGAAAGGGGAAGAGAAAATAGATGCTTTGAGTGCAATTGCTTTTAAGACCTCTTAATAAATCGTAGGCGGGGTGGAGTGATGAGCATGTGTTACATGAGGAAAAGTACAAGGTCTTAAACGTGTATGCTATACTTATTAAAAGTGTTAGGACAAGGAAATAAACCATTGAAAAGCACGTTTGTAAAAATGTACTCAATGTTTAGTACAATTGTACTCAATACTTAGGATATTCGTCTTCAATATTGGGTACATTGCTCCACAATATTGAATATATTAAATAAATCACGTTTTTCTTGCTTTTGCTCCCCATTCTCATTATCTTTGTAATCGGTTGTTACAAATTATCTATAAACCAATACATTGAGGAATATGGCAAGATACATCAAACAGGAGTTGCCTGATTACATGGAGCAATGAAAGTGAAGGACTACATGGAAATGACCGGACTTTCACATTCCGTTGCCGCAAAAGAACTTTAAGAAAAGGCAGTTACTTTTTCTTATATTATTCAAATTCTTATAGTATAGCTCCAACTGCTTGTGTTAGGGGAGAGAATTTATTCTTTGTAATATAGAGTTACTTGGTGGTATTAAGATAGCTATTAAATGTTCTTGTTATCTGGTAAGGAATACAGAGGCAGGAAAAGGAAGACTCCGAGCAATGACATTATTAATCCGCCAATTGTGCCTGCTGCCAAGGGAAACCAGAATGCGGTCTTGTCTGTACCGACCATAAAGGGGATGAAACCAAGGATGGTGGACAAGACCGTAAGCAGGATGGGGATAATCTTGGCATTGCATGCCTTGACATAGCAGCGCATTGGTGTCTGCCTTGGAGAACGTTGATGCAGATTATTGTATTCGTTCAGTATGTAGATACTAGCATTTACGGTGATACCGCACAGAAGTACGAAGGAGGCAAATCCTCCTTGGTCGAAATTCAAATCAAAGAGATAGAAGGTAAGGAAAACACCAATATAGGATATCGGGATTACGAGGATTATAGCCAAAGGTTGGCGAAGCGAGTTGAACAGGATGCTTGTGATGAAGAATATTATTGCAATGACGGTCAGCAGAAGTCCGTATTGCTTGTTTTCCTTCTTTCCCCAGGAATAGTTGGCTTGTTCTATTTCTGCTGTGTATCCCATCGGCATTTCCAGTCGTATTTGTTCCAAGTCTTTTTTCAGCAGGCGCTGACCTGCACTGGCAGAACCGATGTAGTTGTATTGCAGACAAAGTTGATACTGCTGGTCTTCCTTAACTATTTTCTGTGCAGACGTCCCCTTTTTGATAGATGCAAAATCTGCAAGTTTATAGGGGTTGCCATTGATGTGGACAGGCACATTGGCCAGACTCCATACATCGTATTCCTTCCCTTGATGCGAGTTCAATGTCAGTGCTTCCAGATGATTCTCAAAAATGATGTTGCCACACGAAATGTCTTTTCCGAAGACAGAGTTAAGGGCAGTAAATAGTTGTGTGCTGCTGATATTCTGCCTTGCCAACAGCTCCTTGTTCATGTCAAGATAGAACTCGCTGTAATCATCCTTCCAAAAGGAGAACTCCGCCCCTATTGTTACCTCCTTTATTCGTCTATGCTCAAGCAGTCTTTCCTTTAGCCTTTCTCCCCAATGGGAGAGTTCGTCGTAGTTGTAACCGTTCATATTCACACGGAATGTTCCTGCCGTTTCGTGCACTTCGTTGCTGAACCCCTGCTCCTTCAAGCCGTATACACTCCAACTGCCACCACCCAGTTGTAAGGCTTTGCTTATTATCTCGGACTTCAGTGTGTAAGGAAAGGTACCTGTTTGATACTCCTTCTCAAAATAGATTTGTATGGTAGCGTGGCGGGCATTATAGATGGAAGTCTGGAATTGCCTGATTTCGCTGAACTTGCTCAGATACGACTCCATCTTCTTTATCAGCGTATTCATCTGCTCCAAAGTATTGCCGTTGGGAAGAGATGCATAAACGGAAAGAACAGGTTCTCCTTCCTCGCGATTGAAGTAACTGCCTGTGTACACATCCTCTACAAACAAGCGCAGGGTGCCTCCCAAAGCCTTGTTCACAATGGGTCTTATCTTCTCTTGGTAGACGGCATTGCCAAATACCTTATTATAATATATGGCAAGCATGCCGTCTTCCTCGTTCATTCTCTCAGGCATAAGGAACACTGGCAGTCCGAAGGCCAATACCAACATGCCGCAAGCCACTACACGATACCTGCCAAGCCATCCAATAATAACTAGATACATATGGTTGCATACACAGAGGATGCGCCTGAACCTATATGCAGATGTCTTCTGCTTAAGCATCAGCATACCGCTTTTCTCCATCAGGGCAGGAACAAAGAATAGTGCCACCAGCAGGGACACCACCAGATTGATGATGACCACTGCGGCAAAGTCTTGCAGCTCCATCCTCATCCTTTCTTCCAGAAAGAAGACAATCCCCAGTGCCCCTACCGTTGTCAACGTGGCAGCCAGTATTGCAAGAAAAGCCTTCAGGTTGTGGCGGTGCCTGATGTGGTCAGCCATCACAATGATGTTGTCTATCACCAGATTCAGCGAAATTGTAATGCCAGCTAAGGAATAAAGCTGCATCTCCACTTCCAAGGCATAATAGAGGATGAAAGCTATGGCAAGATTGACCGACAGACTTGCCGTTATCAGCATCAGATAGCGCATGCTCCTCGTTACCAGTAATACAAATGCCAGTAATATCAGTATCGTCAACCCTGTGCGGAAATATATCTTGTCCAGTTCCTGACTGATGTACTCAGTAGCGTCATAACCGCTATGCACCTCATATCCCTTCGGCATATTATGTTCCAACTCTGCCATCTTCTGCCTTACTTCTTTGCCAAGTTCCAACTGGTTTGCACTTTCCTGGGCTGTAATGTTAAGGTATATGGAATTCAAGCCGTTAATGCGATAATACCCCGTGGGCTCTGCCTCTATATGCCTTACCTTGATGAGCTTGTCCAGACCAATTATACTTCCGTCTGCTGTCTTCAGTAGAATCCTTTCTGGATGGAACCCCGTTTCCCTTTCCACAGATGTGCGAAGCAACCGTATCCACTCTCTGCCTTCTGTTCCTTTCTCCATTGGGCATATTCCCAGAAACTCCTTCCCGTAATGCTCCTGAATGGCCGTTAGAATGTCATTCATACCGATGCCAAGGCTTGCCAATTGCATATTGTCGTACTCCAGTTGCCATTGCATAGATGTTGCACCCGAGAGCTCAACCCTTTGTACACCCTTCAATTGTCCAAGCACTGGTTTGATGTGGTCCTCGGCATATCGCATTATCAGTATGGGAGAGGCTGGAGCATTCAGTGTGTAGGACATAAATGGACGCGAAGCCTTGTCGTTTGAACGGCTTGTCCATATCTGCGGATAACTCACCCCCTCTGGCAACTGTGGCCATATTTGACGAACTATGGTCGACACCTCAAAGCGCACGGCATCCATATCGGCGCGTTTGTCCATGTCCAGAGTGATGCTTCCGCTACCGTTGTCGGAGGTGGAATATATTCTTTTGACACCCTCTACACGGCTAAGCATAGCCTCCAGCTTGCTTGTCACCTCTGCCTCAATGATACGCGACGAGCCAGCGGGCATACTATACGAAACACTCAGTGATTGCAAAGTGCGCGAAGGCGATAACTTCACCGAAAGCATAGGCATCAGTGCCAATCCCACTAATGAGAGGCAAAGGAATGCAATTATTATGGTGAAGCTCGCAAGTCCCCTTTCCGTTTTCTGTTTTGACTTTCCCGTTTTCATCTGTACTTGCCATTATCAAAGTCAAATCTGTCTGCAAGCGATATGCCAGTGGCAAAGTCGTGCAAGGTCAGTTGGCGTATCTTGTAGTAATTCAGCCAGTAGTTCTGTAGTGAATAGATATAGTTTTTCTGTGCCTCCTGCTGACGGGCAAGCGAGAGAGTGAGACTGCTTACATCTGCCTTGCCTATTATAAAGCGCTTCTTGGTCTGGTTGTAGGCAATTTCTGCCAGTTCCAAAGCCTCTTCGGCACTGGCTATCATACGTTTTTGTATGATGAAGTCGTTAATTGTCATACTTACCTCTTCTTCCAGATTTATCTCTTCCTGTCTGGCAGCAATCTTTGCTACATTCAAATTATTCTTTGCCATATTGTATTTGCCTTTCCTGACTCCCCAATCCACCAAAGGAATGGAGATGCTTACGCTCACGAGTTCCTGATGCAATGGATTGGAATACGCGCCCTTGAATGTTTCTGCCACCTGATTGAATCCAACGCTGGCATTCACACTGGCATTCAAGCGCGACTCCACTCTGGTCTTGTTCACATTCCTTTCCGCCTCCAGTATGTTCTGTCTTTGATGCAGGTATTGCGGATTGTTGGTCTTTGCCATCTCCAACGCCTCTTCTACGGGTATGGATATATCGTGCGGTCGTCCTGGCAGGTCAATTTCTATTTTAGTATCCTTATCCATGTTCAAGAAGAGGGCCAAGGCAAATGTGGCACGCTTTAAGACCATCTGCGCGTTCTCCAGTGTGTTTTGTGCATTCACCCTGTCCAATTGCAAAGTCAGCAGGTCTGCCTGTGATATGGCGGCTATCTTCTGACGCTCCAACCCGATTTTATACAAAGTGTCGGTAGATGTCACATTCTCCTTTGCCAATCTGTGGTCGGCTTGTGCCATAGCCAGATTGAAGAAATGCCTGACGGCCTCCTCCGAAAGAACCTCGGTGTTGTAGATAAACTCCTTCTTCGCTCTCTCAAATTTCAAGGGTTCTATTTTTCTCTCCCAACGGAAGGCATTGTAGCCAATCAGACTCTGAGAGTAGCCTATGCGTAATGGTATGCTGGAGAACTGTGTAGACTTGGTTTCCCCAAAATTGCGCATATATTCCAGATTGGAATCAATATAGAATGTACCACCCAGCCAGTCAAAGTTCTGGTGGATGCTCAGTCCTCCACTGGCACTGAACATTTGTTGCAGGCGATACACATCCGTGTCGCTGTCAGAATCATATCGCTGCGTAATGTAGCGATAGTATTGTGCCGGCATCAAGTCCAGTGTGAGACTGGGCAGACGGTTGGCCTTGTATGTTCGATATTCCCAATAGCTGGACTGGTACATATTTTTGTGGCAGAATGCCGCAAGCGAACTCTCGTTGGCCAACTCTATGGTTTTGGCAAGGTTCAGCCTCACCGTATGTTGTGCATAGCCTAAGAGCAATGACGTGAATAGGCATATAGTTGTTGTTAACCTTTTCATATTATCGATTCTTTTCTTCTGTAGATAAACCAATAGATTAGCGGGATGATAAACAGGCTCACCAGTGTACCCAATAGCATTGAGCCTATCATGGCTATTGCCAAAGGTCTCTGCAATTTAGATCCCATATCACTTGAGAAGAGTAGAGGCACCATAGCCATAATGGTGGTGAGCGAGGTCATCACTATGGGGCGCAAGCGCCTGATTCCAGCCGTATGTATTGCCTGCATAAGCGGAGTGCCAGCCTTGCGCAACTCGTTGATGGAGTCAATCTTCAGAATAGAGTCGTTCACCACAATGCCACAGGTTACTATGATGCCAATGGCCGACATGAGGTTGAGCGTATGACAGAAGAGCCACAAGGATGCCAGAGCAAAGGCCACATCAATGGGTATTTCTACCAAGACAATCAACGGCTGCAGGAAACTTTCAAACTGAGCGCAGAGGATGAAGTACATCAGCAGGATGGATACAAACAGGATTACCGTCAGTTCGCCTATCATCTTCTTGTTGGAGAAGAAACTGCCCGAGAAGTCTGCCTCCCAGTCGTCTGTTTGTCTTACTGCCTTCCTAATGTCGTTCATCAGTTGGGGCGCATCCTCGATATCAAAGAAACTGATGGGGATATATTCGCCGTCTTTTCCAGCCGTAATACATTTCAGGTCTTCAGATGGAACCACCTTTACCAACCAGTCCAATGGAATGTGGCTTACCTCACCATTCTTGTCTGCTTGTGATTGTACCAAGGTATTCATCAGTATTTCGTTGATACTTTGCTCTTCGCCGACAATGCTAATGGGCAGGTATTGTTGGAAGGAACGAAGTGTGGATACCTTGTTATCCTTAAAGGCTGTGCGCAGTAAGCGCGTCACTTCATTGTAGGAAACATTATACAGCAAAAGGCGCTCTCGGTTCACCACGATGTTCATCTGATTGCGCAATGCTATGCCTTCGCTCTTGATTCCCGTTTGTCGCATGATGGCATTTTCCACATTATGTAGCGAAGATGGGTCAGGCGTTAGTGAATGGTTGCTGGGATGCAACTGTGCCACTATGTCAGCTTCGCCCGTGACGAACAACTTTTCAAAGATAGTTTCAGGAGGTGAGAAAGTCAGCACCGCCAAAGGATACTCGTCCCTGACGATTTTGTCAAGTTCTTCCTGCAATGTTTTTATTCCTTCCGACTGCTCCGTTTTGAAGTACAGTTCAGCTTCAGTAGCGGACAACTCGCTACCGTCATTCAGTATATAGTCCTGTATGCCCACATAAGCTGTGTGCTCAGTGACCAGTTTATCAATCCTTTTCGTCAGTGCGTTGATGCGCCTGTGGTTCTCGTCCACGTGTATGTTCTCATTCCAATCTATGCGCATGACCAGTTCGTTCTGCTCAATTTCTGGCATGCGCTCTTTCTCCAGATACGAAAACAGGAAGAAGCATAGTGGCAGTGCTGCCAAGGTCATGGCAATGCTCAGTTTCTTATGGCTGAATACCCAATGAATGCCATCATCGTAGAAGCGTTCCAGCCAAACATTCTTATTCTCTATTTTGTAAAATCCATTTGAGAGCCCCCCTTTCCTGCGTATCCCTAAACGATAGAACAAAAGATATAGAACAGGCAACAGCATAATGCCTATGATATATGATACCAACAAGCCTGCTGCTATGGAGAAGGCTTGGTCCATGAAAATAGCACCAGCAATGCCGCTCATGAATATCAGTGGCACGAACACCGCCACCGTGGTCAGCATGGAACTGAGCATCGGAGCTATAACCTCGGTTGTTCCTGCTGCACATGCTTTCCGCAAGGAATATCCATGCTCACGATACTGCGATATATTTTCCGTTACGATAATGGAATTGTCTATCATCATACCCACGGCCAGTATCAAGCCCGATAGTGAAATGATATTCATTGATACCTTGAACAGATAGAATAAGAAGAATGTAATAACCACCGACACTGTCATGCTCAGTCCTATTACCATTGGCGAACGTACATCGCCCAAGAAATATATTGCCACGAAGAAAATCAGCAGAAAGCCTATAATGAAGTTCTCCTGCAAGTTGGAGATACTGTAGTCTAACAGTTCTGTCTGATTGCGGCATACCTGAAATTCAATGTCTGGATACATTGTAGCAAAATGGTCTGTTGTTTCCTTCAGCTTTGCCTTCATCGCATCCATGTTCTCGTCGCCCTGTTTGATGATTGCCAGTGTTACGGCACGCTTGCCACCAGCAACAGACATTCCCTGTCGTTTTTGCGACACAATAGTCACTTTGCACAGATCTTTCAGCTGCATAAGTCTTTCTCCCTTGCGGATGTAGATGTTTTCCACATCCTGCTGAGTACGGAGTAGGGTGGAGATACGCACGTTATATTCGTAATAACCGTCGCGTATCAGCATACTGCCTGGTTCCACGTTGTTAGAGGCCAAGGCACTCTCTATGTCGGCAATGGTTATGCCAGTGATGGAAAGTTTTTCCTGGTCGGGTACTATCTGAAGCATACGTCCTGGCACACCGGTGATGTCTGCCATTGCTACTTCGGACAACTGCTCTATACGCCTTTTAACCACATTCTCTGCCAACTCGCACATATTCAGAAAGCGTACCTCGTCAGTATCTTCATAGGGCTTGTCGTCTTTCAAGGTCATATTAAGGTATAGTACAGGTATGTCCGTTGCACTTGCCTTGATGGCCTTGGGACGCTCCGTTTCCTTTGGCAGGCTGTTCATGGCGGCATCAATCTTCTCGTTCACTTCGATAAAAGCTAAATCGGTATTCGTGCCGAATTCAAATTCTATGCGTATGATGCCATCTCCGTCGCGCGTCTCGCTTTTTATTTCGCGCAACCCTGATACCTGCAACAATTGTCGGCGCAATGGAGCCACCACCGTATTTTCCAATTCTCTGGCAGAAGAATTTTCGCTAGAAACGTGTATAGATATTTGTGGTATGGCAATATCAGGTAGTAATGATACTGGTAGTGTAAAATATGTTACTACACCGATAACGAAGCATGCCGCAAATGCCATCATCACCGCAATAGGTCGTTGTAATAGAAACTTTACCATAAGAGTTTGTAAGAAAGTATCACCTTTTGCTTATTCACAGACTTATTCGCTAAAGTTCATCAATCTTTGCTAGTCCTTTTTTACCACGCTTTCATGCGCCAAATTGACATTGCCAGCAGTAATGACTATCATCCCTTCCTTTAACTCGTTATCTTCAGTATTGATAAGAGTGTATTCGGTCATATTTTCCAGCCCTGTTTGAACATAGTTCCATATGGCGATACTATCCTGCAGAGTAAAAAGCACTTGTTTGCCAGAACGTAAAACGATGGCAGTCTTGGGTACAACAAATTGATTGGGCACTACACGCTTTACACTGACACGCACATTCATGCCGTCAAACAGTTTTTGCCCGTTGTTTATTGTTGCTTTTACACGAACCATACCGTTGGCACTAACCAGTGGGTTTATTTCGGAGATATAGCCGGTAAGCGTTTCCTGTACGTTGGTATAAGGCATTACTTCCACCTTATCGCCTAGCTTGATTAGTGGAAGCTCGCTTTCTAGGACAGTGAAGTCAACATCCATAGCAGAGCAACCGATAATACGGCAGAATGCAGAACCACTTTTGGATGTATTATATGGTTTGTCAAACAGATTGGCGACTATTCCATCAAATGGAGCTACGAGCGTGGCTTGTTCTATATCATGTAGTGCTGCTTCGTATTGTACCTTTGCCTGATGATAACCGCTCTTGATCCTTGCAAGTTCTACAATGTCTTCAGGTATAGCGCTGATATTGTCTATGGCATAGCCTTGTCCGATGAGTATATCTTGCATTTCCAATGTAGCTTGTGCCAAGGAATTCTTGCGCTGAGCCAAGATGTTGTTCAAATTAAACATATCCAACTCTGCCAGTTTTTGACCTTTGCGTATATAAGTGCCGTTCTTCACCCATATTTTTGCTATTACTTCAGATGTACGGAAACACAACTCAGCACTTTCTTTGGCCACGATCTTGCCATTGCTTACCAGTTCGTGATGAAAGTCTCCTTTTGTAAGGGTCATTACCGTTACTTCTTCCTTTTCTTCGGGGAGAATAGTGTTTGCGTTTTCCTGTTCGGGACTGTTGGTATGTGTACCCGAACAGGAAATAAACATGGTTGATAGCAAACATCCTAAAAGTCTACTTTTCATTTCTGTATGCTCTTCATTTTAGATTTACTATCATTAAGACAGGATTGTCTCCTTCTTGTAATCCTTTCAGTTGCGGATGCTTCAAGAGTTCAGGATTACCTTCTGCTATCTGAAATATCTGGTCTGCTTCGAAGGATATAATCAATGTATTTTCGTCTAAGGCACAATGTGGAAAATACAGATATAGTCCGTTGGTAATGTCATCCTTAAAAATGTTTTCCTTTATTTGGTAACATTCGCCAGTGCGTTTGTCGTAGATGGCCGTTCTTGGTTTGTTTTTGCCTTTCCCTGCCCAATAGATATAGGGAAGAAATAGATAATTCTTTGTTTCCAATACAGAATATCTGATATATCCGGCCGACAACCTATTGAAGGCCTCATCGTCTCCATCCAATGCATGATACGTGTGCTCCAACTTGATTCCGTATTTTCCTGTGTCGAAGATGTATCGTTTCTTCATTCCATCCGGAGTGACAGAATAGACGGTGTCATTTTCATATTCTTTCAGGTTGATAGTGCCGTCGTATCTCTGCAGATTGAAATCATGCAGGCCTCCATACATGTAGGATGTTCTGCTTTTTATTTCAAATAATTGGTGTCGTGAGTATTCCTTCTGGATGTTTCCGCTCAGAGTACCGATATATGCCATTGTTTGTTCTTGTCCGTTGGAATTCTGTTGATATGCCACCATGGTAGAGTCGTTGAGCATCAAGAACGTATCCGGCTTCTTATTTGTCAGTGCCCCTGATTGAAGGAATTTTCCAGTTTCAAGATCATAAACATTGAAGCGTCTGCCTGTGGAGAGAACATACACTTTTCCTGCCTTTTCATCAACATCCACCTGACGGATATAATTGTATTCGCCTGGTCCCTTGCCTTGACGACCGATGTTGCGGACAAACTTACCTTCTCTGGTAAATTGCATTACATTTTTCCTATCTCCAAAGATGAAGTATTTCGAAGTACGCTGCATCATGTTGGGCATCAGGTAGTGAACCAATCCTTCCTCGGTAGTCTCCAATCGTACGTATTCCACCGAACTGGCAATATCGCTTAGTTTCACTTCGCGCTCGATTTCCATTCCCTTTTCAAAAGGAACATGAATGGTTTGTTGAATTGGTTTCTTCTCCTCAATTTTAGTGTCCTTGGATTGAGCATTTATGCAAGCAGTCATCATACCCAGGGTCATACATCCTAAAATGTAATTTTTCATAACGCTAATGTTTTTAGTTAGTATTTGATTTGAAACGATATATGTTCATTCCTTGAACTTAATTATCATCAGCACGGGGTTGTCATCCTCCTTGAGGTTAGAGGCTATCTCTTTCAACCTTCCCGATAGGCGCCCATCTTCATATGAATCAATCAGGAAGGATGCGCTCATTGTTTGTACGGCGATATTGCTCTGTAAATTGGCCTGGGTAATATACATTCCGTAGAAATAAACCTTTTGACCAATGCAATCCTTGTTTTTAAGGCCGGATTCCAGTGAGTATATTCTATTTTCCGCTTTATCCACCATATACATTACCTCCGGATAACCTACGGCTTTCTTTTGCGTATAAGCAAAGTAGTACCTTGGAGTGTTCTTTATAGGTAAAAAGAATATTGGTTCCTCCATAGTAAGTACCGATGGTGTTCTTACACCTATGGATACTAATGTCTTTTCCGGTGTCAAAAGCCATGTGGTGTCTGATGCGTATGATGTGAGGATATACCCATTGCTGTCCTTGACAAATGTCGTAACCTGATTGTTGACTCGCATATTGTCCAAATAATACGAACCGCCAAAGTTGGCAGAAGTTCCGAGAGAGTATTTCCCAAGGATAGATCCGCTCTTTTTGTCCAGACACAAATAAGTGTTTTCTCTGCAATATCCTATTATTTTATCATCCATCAGGAAGAACCTCTCCATGATGTTCTGTGTGTTGCAGTGTGTGGGAAAGGAACGCTTGAAATTACCTTTTATATCATAGACATAGAATTTGCATTCTGAATAACTAAGGATGTATATCTCGTTCTGTACCTTATCATATTGCGCAAAGGACAACCAGTTGTATTCACCTGGGCCATTGCCTTTGCGATGAAAATTGTGCAGGGCTTTTCCCTTATTGTCGTGAACCAATATACCTGAGCGTGGATTGGCACCGATGATATAGTCTTTGTCAAGGAATGCGATTTCGCTTCCGAGCCACAACATGGAGTCATTGCTTTCCAAATGGACATATTTCACATCGGCAATGTCTTGGATATATATTTCCTTTTGGGGATATTCCTTTGTGACATCAAATGTCCACATATTAGCGGATGAGTCATTTACTTTTTTTTCTGTGCATCCGGTTAGCAGGCATATTGCTACGAAGGCAATGTTAAATGCATGTGTTTTCATGACAATTCATATATAGATTTGTTTGGCTGTTGCAAAGGTATGACAATTGTGCCGCTACTTGTGCAAATGTCTATGTACATGTGGTTGTGTTTGAAAAGATTGCAAATCAACAACTTATCCTATAGATAAGTAGTGGTGCCAATGTACATTGATACTTTTGGATGGAAAAATGTAGTGTTGTAGGGATTCCCAAATGCTTCTTAAACTATCCTTTTGGCCCACCCTCACGACTTGAAAACCAAAGAAATGCTCTGGGGGAGTTCATTATGGGTTTCAGAACCTATAATATCTCTTATTAAGCGTATGAATATTGATATTGTTGAAAATGTACATCATGCTTATATGGGATTTTGCTGAATTATAGGTGTTTAGTACTTATGCATTGTACATCACTTTTCTTGTCAGCACCAACATATTGTCGTATCTTTGCATTCAGAAACCAATAGTTATATCTTTCTTTTATCTCATGAAATACATTTCTGTATTATTTACACTGCTGATGATGGTGGCATGCACGTCACGGAACAGAACTACTCTGTGGCTACTGGAGGCAGAGAGGCACAATAGGAATGGGGAGAGAGACAGCGTTCTGCAGACCTTGTATAAAATCAACGAGGATAATCTGATGGGAGAGGAGAAACACACCTTCTATAGACTGATGTCCGGTTGCATGCTGGCTAGCGTTCCTGCAGAAATGGAGCAATTGTATGAAACGATGACTTATTACGAGGAGATGAAAGATACAGCCAATCTGAGGACGATGCGCTGTGTGTTGGTCTCAAATCATTGTTACAGGAATGAGTATCAGAAGGTTGACTCTTTGATGCATCTGCTGTATCAAGACTTTGTGCTTTCTGGTGACAGCGCTGGTATGCGATGGTGCTATTCCATGAAGGCAACAATATTCAGGCGGCAAGGTGTGGCAGATTCTGCATTACATTATATAGACAAACGTCTTGCCATGAATACAGAGGAGCAACAGATTCGTAATCTTTTGTGCCTCAAGGCCGAGTACCTCATAGATTTGAAACGATATGATGAGGCCGAAGATTATCTTGATTCTATTCAGTCCATGGCAGAGGGAGCTAATGATGTGGAATATCTTGCTTATCTGCAAGAGCGTTATCGCAGACTTTATCATGAGCAGTATCGCTATGACGAACTGATGCGGCTGCTTCATGACAGTCGCCGATATATGAGACGGAGTGATGTGGCGGCTCATAATATGTACAAAGCGCAGTTGCACGACTTGAAACATCAGCAAGATTCTGCCCTGCAGTACTATCATTTGGTGGCATGCTCGGAGAACCTTTTCCTTGCTACCGAGGCAATGTATCACTTGTCGCAATACTACCTTACCATGGGAGATGCTGAGAAATCCTATCAGTATCATCAGGATGTGTCGGGGTATATCAGTCAGGTGTTTGCCTCGTACGGCAGACAGGCCAGAGACAATGCTTTCAAGGAATTGAAACTGACCACTGAGATAGATGCTCTGAAAATCAGTCGTCAGCAACAGGTGATAGTCATCGTCTCGCTGCTCTTTGTGCTTTCCTTGGTTTCGGCAGGCTTTGTTTTCGTCTTCCAGATAAAGAAGAGGAAGGAGATGGAGGCAAGGCAGATACAAATGGAGCAGGAGAACCGCCTATTGCGACAGGCAGAGGAACTGGGCAGATTGCGAGAGAAGGCCAACAGATTGCGAGAGCAGTTGATAAGGAAGATGTCTGTGTTTCAGAAACTCCCCTCTCTCAATGATGAACTGAAGGAAAACGACAAGGCCATTGCTATCAGCGAAAGGGAGTGGAAGGAGATTCGTATGCTGATGGATACGGAGTATGATCAGTTTACTGTTCGATTGCAAAGGGTTGTGCCGGAATTGAATGTGGCAGACCTTAACTTCTGTTGCCTGCTG
The DNA here is from genome assembly GCA_045645045.1 of Bacteroidaceae bacterium. Lineage (GTDB taxonomy): Bacteria > Bacteroidota > Bacteroidia > Bacteroidales > Bacteroidaceae > Physcousia. The sequence goes on from JAZRIA010000181.1 coordinate 13,784, forward strand.
AAAATCAATGTCAGTATGCACGATTTGGCCAATATCTATTGTATCAACAAGGCCTCTGTAAGTCGTAGGAAGCAGAGGCTGAAGGAGAAGATGGGCGATGCTTTGTTGCACGGACAGACCTTGGATGATTTCCTTCAGAGATTTTGAGCACAAGGAGGATGTATGTATGGATAGGATGATATTTTCTCTTATTACAGCGATTGTATTGTTTGCCTCTTGCGGAGAGCGAAATACAGATAGCGGAAAAGCTTTCACTTCTTTATTGAACGGAGCCAAGAATTATGTTACGCGTTTAGATGAACTGCCGGTGGTGGCAGAGCGTGTCCTTATAGATGGCGACACGGTGGTAGTGTGCCATCCGGAGAGGTTGACTGACAGCATAGCACTTCCTTTGAGTCATTTCGTGGAAGATTTGGAGATTGTTCCTCTCGAGGCAAGCGACGGGGCTTATGTGCGAAATACCGGCGTCTACGTAACTGATAACTATTTCCTGCTTCATAACAGTAGAAATATGCCCTTCAAACTATTTACTCGCGAAGGGAAATTCGTGTGCAATATCGGGTCTTCAGGGAATGGACGTGGCAACTACGGACAGGTTTATGACTTTCAAATGGACGAAAAACACAACCGTATCTACATTATGCCATGGGCGGCACGCGAACTGCTCGTTTATGATATGCAGGGACAGTTTCAGGGCTATATTCCTTTGAATCAATCAGGCGGGCAGACGAAGACCTACGGCAAACCAGTGTTCTGGGTGGATGGAGAGCGCGAGGAAATAACCATTGCCTCAATTCCATGGAAGCGTAATCCGCATATCGTATGGGTACAGGATTTCAAAGGCAATGTGTTACGCGAACTGGCGTACAATCCTTTTCTGGTTAGCGACACTTATAGCGTAGAAACCTATAGCAGGCAGAATACCTGTGCATTTGACTTCTCCGTATTGGAGTATTATCCACAAAGGAACGATACCTTGTATCACTATGTAAAGGAGAGTAACATACTGCAGCCGGTCTTTACAATGTCTTTTCCAGAGGACAGGATTTTGCCGCACTCCTATTTGGAGCACCCAACCTGTTTCCTCGTTACTACGATGGACGGAATGCAGGAGTCTGGTCTTGAATCAACCATAACATACGGCCACAATGAATATATCATAGACAAGCGTACATTGCGTGGCGGCAAGTACAGTGTGTATAACGATTTTCTGGGTGGTACCAGTACATTCTGGCTTAAACACTCGAGTGGTGGTTATTACGTTCGCAACCTCTCTCCGCTGACCTTGAAGGCAGAATTGCAGGAGGCTCTGGGCAAAGACAATCTTACTCCGTCCTTACGCAAGAAACTTTCCGCTCTCGCAGAAAGTATAGATGTGGATAGGGACAACAACTATCTGATGGTTGGAAGATTATTACGTTTTTACCCTTGAGACATAGTGGATGGTTGAGACGGAGAGAGGATAATAAAAAGTGTTTTTGTTAGAGTGCCACTTTTCGGAAATATTACAGAATATATATTAAAAAATGTACCTTTGCCGTTGAAGCAATGCTGGGAATTACAATTGACTGTGATAATTGGTATGAGAAATTGAGTGTCGAACTTACTGAAGAACAAAGATTCAAAAGGGTTGAAACTACTTTTACATCATATTTTTTGACCGATATATTCCGTCAAAAGAAAGAAATGAGTAGATTTGTGCTGTAAATGCAGGTATAGTACAACTCTGATACTGATAAAACATTGCCCAACCCAAGTGTTGGCGCTTCGTTAACGAAATAAAAGAATCAAGCCCATGCAAACAGATACATTAAACGCCATGCAAGAAGATACATTCAAGGACAAGGTTGTAGTAGTAACTGGCGGTGCCAAGGGCATTGGCCGATGCATTGCTGAGGAGTTCCGAGGGCAGGGGGCCATCGTATATGTGATAGACAAGCAGGAGGGTGAGCACTTCGTTGGGGATATCTCCAGCAGGGAGGTGCTGGAGGCTTTTGCGGCCGAGGTGCTGGGCAGGCACGACAAGGTGGACGTCATCGTAAACAATGCCCTGCCTCTGATGAAGGGCATAGACGAGTGTACATACGAGGAGTTCCAGTATGCCCTGAGTGTGGGTGTTGCCGCACCTTTCTATCTGGCAAAGCTCTTAATGCCTCATCTGGCGGAGGGTGCTTCCATCATCAACATCTCCTCTTCGCGCGACCGCATGAGCCAGCCGCAAACCGAGAGCTATACCGCCGCCAAAGGTGGCATTGCCGCACTCACACATGCCTTGGCGGTAAGTCTGGCTGGCAAGGCCAGGGTGAACTCTATCTCGCCCGGCTGGATAGACACGGCGTACACCGTCTACGAGGGTCCCGATGCCACCCAGCAACCGGCCGCCAGGGTGGGGAACCCCATGGACATTGCCCACATGGTGCTCTTCCTCTGTAGCGACAAGGCGGGTTTCATCACGGGCGAGAACATCTGCATAGACGGCGGTATGACCCGCCAGATGATTTACCACGGCGACCACGGCTGGAGGTTGGAGAAATAGACCGCATCGCCATATTTTCTGCCGAAGGCGGCGTGAGCAAGTTCGTGAAATCAAAGTAGTTATTTCTTTTGGTGGCAATCATTATGGAAAACGTAAAATTTCACCCATATTTAGGGGCGGATTATGTGAAATACATGCCTGTATGGTCTAAAAAGGACTTTTAAATCATAATTTTTTTGACTGAAACATTCCGTTGAAAGAAAGAAATGAGTAGTTTTGTGTTATAAATATCAGTATAATACAAATAAACCCTATATTATGCAGATAAATATCATGTTAATGATAGATAAGTAGAATATGAGCAGATATAAAATAAGTCAGTATGCACGCCAAGAGGATTTGATAAATAATTCCGACATCTTCTGTGGAGACAAAGGCAATGGGTATTTTATGGGCAAGGCCAGGCCTTTTGTTCTTAGAGATGGGATGAATAACCTGTATCAGCCTATCCGTAATGATGTACTTCAGTATTTTGAGGAAAACAAAATTTCGTGGTGGGGAGGTGACAAACCCTCTGCCCACACCCTGTCTTCGCAAATAGCTTGTCTAAACCATCTCTTTGCAATAATGAGTGACAAAGAGGCGGTTCTTGCAATGCTTAATGGAGTCAGGGATGAGTTTGCAGATGTTCTTGATGTAAAATGTGATGCCCAGCCTCAATATATCGGATTTGAAGCAGTGTCAGAGAAAGATTTCTTGAACGAGGGGACGTCTACCCGAGGTTCAAACTGCACCTCTGTGGACGCTCTGATACGTGCGGAGCACAAAGACGGCAGCATCTGGCTTATCCCAATAGAATGGAAGTATACCGAGCATTATAATAATCTGGACAAATCAAATGAGGACCGCCAAGGGGAGGAAAAGGGCAGCAATGGAAAGGGACAAGAGCGTGTGAGAAGATACTCTGCTCTTACGGATGCATCTTTACAGCTCAAGAGTCTTGGCTCGTATTATGGGTCGGTATATTACCAAGAACCCTTCTACCAACTTATGCGACAAACCCTTTGGGCCGAGAACGTTGTGAAGCTTAAGGAAGAAAAGCTCAAAGCTGATAATTACGTGCACATACATGTCATACCTTCGGCCAACAAAGATCTTCTTGAAAAGAAGTATTCTGTCTCCGGAATGAGTATGGAAGAGACTTGGAGAGGTATGCTTAACGACCAAAGCAAGTACATTATAGTTGATCCACAAATATTATTAGAACCGATAAAAGACAAATACCCCGAACTAGTATCATATCTTAATAAAAGGTATTGGTAATTGCTTTACAAAACGATTTATGCTTGCATACACATACATAGAGAAAGGAAAATTCGCTTTGGTGGAGAAGCCGAAGCCTGTGATAATTGCCCCCACCGATGCCATTGTCCGGGTGACGACGAGCAGCATCTGCACCAGCGACCTGCATATCAAGCACGGTAGCGTGCCTCGTGCGGTGCCGGGCATCACCGTTGGGCACGAAATGGTGGGAGTGGTTGAGGAGGTTGGCGCAGAGATAACCCACGTAAAGCCCGGCGACCGGGTAACGGTGAATGTGGAGACCTTCTGCGGAGAGTGCTTCTTCTGCCGGAATGGTTTTGTGAACAATTGCACCGACCCGAATGGCGGTTGGGCATTGGGATGCCGCATAGACGGCGGACAGACGGAATACGTGCGTGTACCGCTTGCCAATCAAGGGTTGAACCGCATCCCCGATAGCGTGACCGACGAGCAGGCTTTGCTCGTTGGCGATGTCCTTGCCACTGGTTTCTGGGCGGCTCGCATATCGGAGATTACCAGGGAGGACACCGTCTTGATCATAGGAGCAGGACCTACGGGAATCTGCACCCTGCTTTGCGTGATGCTTCATAAGCCCAAGCGCATCATCGTTTGTGAGAAGTCGGAAGAAAGACGTCGATTTGTGCAGGAGCATTATCCCGATGTATTGCTTACCACTCCCGAAGAATGCAAGGACTTTGTCTTGAAGCATAGCGACCACGGAGGAGCGGACAGGGTACTCGAAGTGGCTGGTGCCGACGACACCTTCCGCCTTGCGTGGGAGTGTGCCCGCCCGAATGCCATCGTTACCGTGGTGGCCCTCTACGACCAGCCTCAGGTGCTTCCTTTGCCCGACATGTATGGCAAGAACCTCACCTTCAAGACAGGGGGCGTGGACGGGTGCGATTGCGAGGAGGTGATGCGTCTGATAGAAGAGGGCAGGATAGACACCACTCCGCTCATCACGCACCGTTTCCCTTTGAGCGAGATTGAGGAAGCCTACCACATCTTCGAGAACAAGCTGGACGGTGTGATAAAGGTGGCGATAAATAATTATTGAATATATGGAATTCAAGCAGAGTGTAAAAGAGGCTTTGGCTTATTATGTGTATGCCTTGATTGATCCAAGAGACAATAGGATTTTCTACATTGGAAAAGGCAAGGAAAACAGAGTGTTCCAGCATGCAGAGGCTGCTATAGTTGATAAAGCTTGCGATTTGAAACTTGATACCATTCGGAGCATCAAATCAGAAGGGAAAGAGGTCATTCACTACATTATACGCCACAATCTTGAAGAGCGAGAGGCTTTACTTGTAGAGTCAACTTTAATAGACATGCTAACATATTCGAAATTCAATCATAATAACCAGTTGACAAATCTTATTGCAGGTCACCATCAATGGGATGAAGGCATTAAGAGCATTGATGAAATCAATGCCATATATGACTGCTCAAAGATAGATGTGAAGGATGGGGACAATATACTGTTAGTAAATCTCAATCAAAGTTATAATCAAACTAAAGCCAAAGGGGTTTACAAGAGATTTGACATTTACGAGTCAACAAGAAAATACTGGAAAATCAACAGAGATAAGTCAGGACATATCAATTATGTACTGGGCGTATATAAAGGTATTGTGAGATGTGTTATCAAGGTCAAATCACATAAATTTGTCCACCAAGCAGAGGATGGTACTCTTTTTCCAAAACCTCGTTGTTGCTTTGAAGGAGAAGTTTGCCCTGACTCACTTTATATGAACACCGATGTTAGTGACTATCCCTTCGGCAGTGGAGGTGCTATTAGATATATAGGAGAATCATTATAAATATCGAAGAAAAGCCTACCGCATCTTCGAGAACAAACTGGATGGAGTTATTAAGGTGGCAATCATTTAACCCCAATCCGATTTATTTTTAATTTGTAGAGCTTATGCAACCACCGAAGATAGACAACTCCACCCAGGAAGAGCGTCAGGCCTATGTCCTTGATGCCTGGAAATGCCTGCATAATTGTGAATTATGCGGCAAGTGCCATATCCTCAAGGGCCGTGACCCCGAAACCCTCTATGCCGACTACATCAAAGGCAAACGGAGCTATATGGACGTTACCCTGGAGATAAGGAATAGGTCTATAGGGTAAGAATACATGATTGCAACGAATTGATATGGAGGAGGGATTTGAATTTCAGTTCCATGGTTGCAGGTAATAAAGTCACCGTAAGGCAAGTGCTTCATGCTTTCGATATGAAGAGGTCCGCTGGTGGCTAGATGTAATTAATGCCTAAAGTTTTGGGGCGATTTCAAAGGTTTTTACACACAAAGATAATGATTTTATGCCGTTTGTGTGCGTTTGGGGGCAAAATTGTTGGTGGTAACGGAGAAAATAAGTATCTTTGTTTGAGAAAATAACCTAAAGGTAGGTTCTATAAATTAGCTTTGAGTTATTTGATGTCTATTACGCAGTAGAATTCTAATTTGAACGAACGAACATAGTGGTCTATGTGAGTAAGTAAAAATGAGAAATATACAAGTAAGAGGTATTAAAGAACCAAAGTCATTAGAATTCTACCTAAATAAGGGAAAACTAATTTATAGAACCTACCTAATATATCATGAGCGATAGTGTAATTATCATCCCCACCTATAACGAGAAGGAAAACATAGAGGCCATAATACGTGCCGTGACATCCCTGGAAAAGGACTTTGACGTGCTGGTAATAGACGACGGAAGCCCCGACGGTACGGCCGCCATAGTGAAGGGCCTGATGGCAGACGAGTTCAAGGGACGTGTGAACATTGTGGAGCGCTCGGGAAAACTGGGCCTGGGAACAGCATACATCTGCGGTTTCAAGTGGGCGCTGGAGCATGGCTATGAGTACATCTTCGAGATGGATGCCGACTTCTCCCACGCACCTGCCGACCTGCCACGCCTGTATGCCGCATGTCACGACGAGGGTTACGACGTTTCCGTAGGTAGCCGCTATATAACCGGTGTGAACGTGGTGAACTGGCCCATTGGGCGCGTGCTGATGTCGTACTATGCCTCGGCTTACGTGCGCACCATTCTGGGCATAAAGCTTAGGGACACCACCGCGGGTTTCGTGTGCTGGACACGCAAGGTGCTGGAAACTATGTCGCTGGACGATGTGCGCTTCAAGGGCTATGCCTTCCAGATTGAGATGAAGTACACGGCTCTGCGCCTGGGCTTCAAGATAAAGGAAGTGCCCGTGGTGTTCGTGAACCGCGAGTTGGGAACCAGCAAGATGTCGGGCGGCATATTCAGCGAGGCGCTTTTCGGAGTGATGAGATTGCGCATGACCAACTTCAAGAGAAGAAAAGCATGAAGACCATTATCAACAATGCAACGATAGTAAACAATGGGGAGTCGCATGTCGGCTCCTTGTTGGTTAGTGAGGGCAGGATAGAACGCGTCGTCTTTAATGATATTATAGATAATGTATATGATGATTGCCAGGTGGTGGATGCCACGGGCATGTATCTGTTGCCAGGTGTGATAGACGACCATGTGCACTTCCGCGAGCCGGGCATGACCGCCAAGGCCGATATGCACACCGAGAGCATGGCGGCGGCGGCAGGTGGCGTAACCTCGGTGCTGGACATGCCCAACGTGGTACCGCAGACAACCACCGTGCAGAACTGGCGCGAGCGCATGGAGATGGCAAAGGGGCGCATGCATGTGAACTATGCCTTCTTCCTGGGTGCCACCAACAACAATCTGGACGAGATAATGGCAATGCCCTCGGAGCAGTATCCTGGTGTGAAACTATTCATGGGAAGCAGCACGGGCAATATGCTGGTGGACAGGCGCGAGATGCTGGAGCAGCTCTTTGCTCGTTCGCCCAAACTGATAATGTCGCATTGCGAGGATACGGCACGCATCAATGCCAACATGGCCAGTGCGCGTGAGAAGTACGGCGACGACCCCGACATAACCCACCATGCCGAGATACGCGATGGCGAGGCATGCTGGCAGAGTTCCGCCCTGGCGGCAGAACTGGCCAAGGCAAGCGGTGCACGCCTGCACATAGCACACATCTCTACGGAAAGGGAACTCTCTCTGCTTGGCGGCAACATAACTGGCGAGGCATGCGTGGCACATCTCCTGTACACCGACCAGGACTATGCCCGCTTGCGCGGACGCATCAAGTGCAACCCTTCAATAAAATCCGACGGCGATCGCCAGGCTCTGCGCCGTGCCCTGACGGACGGCCGCATCACATGCATTGGCACTGACCATGCACCTCACCTCCTCTCGGAGAAGCAGGGCGGTGCGTGCAAGGCCGTGAGCGGTATGCCCATGGTGCAGTTCTCGCTGGTGAGCATGCTGGAGATGGTGGACGATGGTGTCCTGTCCATGGAGCGCCTTGTCCAACTGATGTGCCACAATCCTGCCACCCTGTTCGGCATACAGGAACGTGGCTTCATTTGCGAGGGCATGATGGCCGACCTGGTGCTTGTACATCGTGAGGAACCCCCATACACCATCACCTCGGCCGATGTGCTGAGCAAGTGCGGATGGTCGCCACGCGAGGGCGACAACCTGCACTGGCGCGTGATGTCCACATGGGTGAATGGCGAACGTGTGTGGGATGGAAGTAAGGTTTGCGAGGAGGTGATGGGACATCCCCTGTGTTTTGCATAGTATTCCAAGTTGTAATGACCAATACCTATATCCCCCTCATTGCAATGCGCTCTTATGGTATGAGACATGTATTGGCACTCTTGCTATCGTTGTTCTTCATAATTGATAGTAATGCTCAGCCATTGCCCGAGCGTGCGGTAGAACCGTTGCTGAATACCATTAGGGTGCAGAGTGCTCCATTTAACAACTCATGCCCGTATTACAACTATGGTGATTCGGTCAGTTCAGAGCGTAGCCTCGTGGGGTGTGTTGCCACGGCAATAGAACAGCTGATTAGTTTCTACCGGTATCCGTATGCTTTGTTGGACAGTATTCCCGGCTGGGAAACCGAAAACTACTCTCTTGCCACCGTGCCTGCAGGCAGCGTGATAGATTGGGGCGATGTGGCCGACCTGAGCCTATGGTGCGGCATGATGGTGCAGATGAAGTACAGTCCCAATGCTAGTGCGTCTAGCATGTGGAAGGCCGAGGAACCGCTAAGACGTGTGTTCGGATATAAGACGGTAAGGATGATGGACCGTAGCCTGTACAGTTTTGACGCTTGGCACAGGATATTGCAGAACGAGCTGATGGCCGGCCGACCAGTGGCATACGTGGGATACAACAATGTTATGGGCGGTCATGCATTCAACATAGACGGTGTGGACGAGAACGGGCTTTACCATTGCAACTGGGGTGAAGGAGAGCATCAGAACGGGTATTTCTCTTTAGAGCATCTTTGCCAGATGCAACCGCACTGGGACGCTACGGATTGGGGGCGCATGGTGGGCTATCATGCCAATGAATATATGCTCATCCTTCATCCGGACAGCGTTTCGGACGTTCTGGAACCCGACACCTTGGCCGATTTTGCCCATGCCGTGAGGGTGGACAGTATCGCCCTGCGACGACAGATGACAAACAGGGAATATGTGCTGACCGATGTGACGTTGACCAATTTGAGCGCCGATACGCTTTACCACACATACGAGGTGCTGCTCAATTCGCCTTCCGATACTTCCATATTGGAGCAGTGCCGGGAAATTGCCTTGTCGTCAGTAAAGCTTTTCCCTGGTGAAACGAGGACCCAGACCGTTGCCTGTCATTATCCAGCCACACCTGGCGAATGGTTGGTAAGTCTGACATTTGACGGCTTGGAGGTAGCGTATACCAAGCGTGTTCAGGCTACATCTCCAACAGTAGAACAGCTTTCCTTCAAGACCGCTGGCATATCAATCCCGCAGGAGGGTAGCGTGGAAATTGTGTTGCAGACATATAATTCAGCTAAGGACGGTACGGCAGGACGGTTGCTGTATTACAGACTTTATGAGGCAGGCAAAGACCATTCGTGCTCGATGGATTACCGTTTCCTGAATTTACCCTACGGAGAGTCGGCGTGTGATACACTATGCTTCAACCGGCTGAAGACAGGTACGGATTATGTACTGCACATTGGCGGGTGGAGTTCTACAATGCATACGGTAACATTTACTATGCTAGACAATTCAACAGGCATAGCTGATTGTCATAATGTTGCGAATGAACAAAAACGCTCCGACGGCATATTCTATGACATGAAGGGTAGGGCGGTGCCTTGTCCGGAAAAGGGAATATATATAAGGAACGGAAAGAAAGTATATTATGAAGGCAGAAGAGATTATTGACAAATACTATGAAGGCCAGGAGGAACTGAAGGAGCTCCTCCTGATGCATTCACGTCAGGTTGCAGATAAGGCAATGGAGGTGCTGGACCTTCATCCCGAGATAGAGGCAGACAGGACCTTTGTCTATGAGGCGGCAATGTTGCACGACATAGGAGTACTGAAGACCGATGCACCGGGGATAGGTTGCCATGGCAAGCATCCGTACATATGCCACGGAATGCTGGGAGCAGAGATGCTTCGTGCCGAGTCTCTTCCAAAACATGCCCGTGTGGCAGAACGCCATACTGGTACCGGCTTGACCAAGGCTACGATTCTTTCCCAAGGTCTGCCTCTGCCAGCCGATGACTTCTCGCCAGAAACCATAGAAGAGCAGATTGTATGCTTTGCCGACAAGTTCTTCTCAAAGAGCCACCCCGAACGTGTAAAGACGGTGGAACAGGTACGCCAGATGCTTTCCAGATTTCCAGATGCCAACCTCGAGCGATGGGACAAATGGGTGGAACTGTTTGGCTGAACAGACAGTTGTGTTCTTTCCTCCTTCTGTTTGAAACCGAATCATAGATAGCTCGCCAGCCTTCTCAGTGATGCTAAATTTTATCCTCGCTAATGATAAACTTTACCATCACTAATGATAAGCTTTACCGTCACTGATGATAATTTTTACCATTATCGAGGACGGAGTGTGTACTCTTGAGAGTAAGATTACAATGACCTTGGAGTTTCATTAATATTCAGTTCTCTAACTGGAATATTACAACCAGATGCTTTATACATGTGTGTTGGTAATTTGGGTAAAAAACGTTTGAGTTTTCCAAAAATATGCCTGATGTGTAGGAAAATTCAAAATTAATGCGTACCTTTGCACTCGGAAATACACGGGAATAGCTCAGTTGGTAGAGCACTGGTCTCCAAAACCAGGTGTCGGGAGTTCGAGCCTCTCTTCCCGTGCAAAGCAGAAAGTGTGGTAAGCAGTTTTTAATGCTTACCACACTTTTTATAGTTTTTATTTTCGGCAAGATGGACAAAAAGTAGGATGAATACCTATGTATTGAATTGATTTACATA
>JAZRIA010000182.1:0-1839 GCA_045645045.1 Bacteroidaceae bacterium
CTTCAGTGCCCATATATTCTCTCGTACAAGTTCTTGCAATGCTTTCATTTCTTCATCTTATTTATTATTTACTTCATCCATACGCAAGGTCATGGCATTGCTGTGGGCATCCAGCATTTCGCCCTGTGCCATACAGGCAACAGCCGGACCAATGTGGCTGACACCTTCGGGGGTGATGTGCTGGAAGGTGACCTTTCGCATATAACTGTCCAGATTCACTCCATTATAGGCTACAGCATATCCGTGCGTGGGAAGAGTGTGATTGGTTCCGCTTGCGTAATCTCCTGCACTCTCGGGAGTCCAATGTCCCAAGAAGACGCTTCCGGCATTGATTACCTTTGCGGCCATCTGCATATAATCTTTTGTCTCAATAATCAAATGTTCGGGCGCATAGTCGTTAGAGAGTTCCATCATCTCATCTGCAGTACGCACCAGAACGATCTTGCTGTTCTCCAACGCCTTTCTGGCTATTTCGGCACGAGGGAGCAGGTCCAACTGACGTGTCAGTTCTTCCTGTACGGCAGGAATCAGTTCCGCACTTGTGGTAATGAGCAACACTTGACTGTCCGCACCATGTTCGGCCTGACTCAACAAATCGGCTGCCACAAAAGCCGGACGGCTGGTTTCATCGGCCAGCACACAAACCTCACTGGGACCGGCAGGCATGTCTATGGCCACATCGTGCAGGCTTACCTGCTGCTTGGCACACATGACATACTGGTTTCCCGGACCGAATATCTTATACACCTTGGGAACACTTTCCGTTCCGTATGCCATGGCTCCAATGGCCTGTACACCACCGGCCTTGAACACACGACTCACACCAGCAATGCGGGCAGCCACCAGAATGGCAGGATGCACCTTTCCCTCACGATTGGGAGGTGTGCAAAGTACAATCTCTTCACAACCGGCTATGCGTGCCGGAGTGGCAAGCATGAGTACGGTACTGAACAAGGGGGCTGTGCCGCCGGGGATGTACAGACCCACCTTCTGGATGGGAACTGACTTTTGCCAGCATTCCACTCCCTGCACCACTTCCACACGGATTTCCTTAAAGGCTTGGGCAGCATGGAACTTGCGGATATTCTCATGGGCCAGTTGCAAAGACTGCTTCAGCTCTTCGCTCACAAGCAGTTCCGCCTCTTGCATTTCCTCCTCGGTCACTGCCAAAGCGTCCAGACAAACCTTGTCAAAGCGTTCTTCGTACTCGCGTACAGCTTGGTCTCCACGAGCCTTCACATCGGCAAGTACCTCTGCCACCACAGCATTCAGGTGGGAGGCTTCGTGTGTGGGACGGCTCAGAAGTTGGGGCCAGATATTTCTCTCGGGATATTCGTAAACTTTCATCGGGACGAAAAAAAAGAATGTCGGTTTTTAAAGAATCATCTTTTCAACGGGCAGCACCAGAATTCCCTGAGCGCCATATTCCTTCAGTTGGCGGATGATTTCCCAGAAACGCTTCTCGTCAATGACGGTATGCACACTGCTCCATCCCGGAGTGGCCAGAGGCATGACGGTGGGACTTTTTGCTCCGGGCAATACAGACACCACATCGTCCACACGTTCTGTAGGCACGTTCATGAGCACATATTTCTTGTCCTCTGCCGCCTTTACGGCTTCTATTCTGAAAAGGAGCTCGTCCAGTATGGCACGCTTGTCCTCATCCATTCCCTGGTTACCGATAAGAAGGGCTTCGCTCTTCATCACCACTTCCACACGGATTTCCTTAAAGGCTTGGGCAGCATGGAACTTGCGGATATTCTCATGGGCCAGTTGCAAAGACTGCTTCAGCTCTTCGCTCACAAGCAGTTCCGCCTCTTGCATTTCCTCCTCGGTCAC
>JAZRIA010000183.1:0-2813 GCA_045645045.1 Bacteroidaceae bacterium
CCCCTAAAAGGTGTTCGCCTTCAGCCAATGTTTCAAGTGAGAAACTGAGTTCGCTCGTCTGGCCTACTTCTTGATTACCATCGTATACGGCATAGTGAGAGATGAGGTCCACCTCCTCCACCTTGGTACCAGGGGATGCCAGGTTAGCACTGATAGCCCACGTAGTAAGTTGAGTAGCTCCGAATTTCTTTCCCTCTTCGTACAGCGAATAGAACTCTGGTTCAGAGGTCATGCGCAATAAATCAGTCTGTCCCGGAATGGGATTTCCACTTACCTCGCCCAGCACGTTGTAACCCGCATGGTCCGAAGGAACAGTCACTTCAATGGCCACATAGATGTCGGCACCTTGAGGCAACTCCACACCGGGCAGTTCCACCAGGTTCTCCTTGCCGTATTCCAAGGTCTGAGTGATGGGTTGGGTGTGCAACAGTTCACGAGCACCTCCCTCGCTCTTCTTATAGATATTCACGCGCCATGCCTCCTGTGCCGTCATAGGATAGAAGCCGACACTCAGCATGTCGCATCCGTTATAGAGGGCAGTCTCTTCAGCAGGGATGCGGATGGCAGCCTCAAAACTGTTGTTGCCACCACCAAAGCCCGTCACTCTGGCTCCTTCCTGATAGTAGCTCTTCACAATGAGGTTGGTTCGCGGAAGGTCCCACTGGAGCAGTGCACCCCCATAACCCATCTGACGGGCAAAGAGGTTACGCGGAGCCTGGCATGAAACCTCATCCACCACCAACACCACTGACTGCGAAGCCTTCGACTCGGCCTCGCCATAAAGGGCTGTCACATGGTAAGTGCACTCATCCTTACCCTGCAACGCATTATCAATAAAGTCAAATTCCGTGATGGGCAGTTCGTTCACCTTCACCCCATCCCTATAAAGATTATATCCAGTGACACCTTCAGCACCGGCCAAAGGAGCCTTCCATGTCAGGCGGGCAGCCCCTGTTCCCTCCATATAAGAAGCCTCCAGTTGCACGGGAGGACGGTTCACAAGGTCTTCGTCCAACTTGATAACCATGGTACGGAGCGCACCTTGAGGATCGTAGTAAAGCACAGCAAAGGTCTTCTCATCGTTGGAGATACCCACGGCACGGATGAAGTAGATGTCTTTCCCCTGCCGCAAGATACCCTTGTCCGAATCAAGGTCAACACCCTGCTCCTTCAAATAGTCATAGAGCCAGCGAGTCTTTCCATCCTTGAAGATGATAGCCTGGTCGAGTTGAGTAGCCTCAGGCGACTCGTAGCCCACAATGGTACCGTTGTCGGTAATATCGAACACATCAAAGTTGAAGGGATCGCGAGTGATGGTGGGCATGTCCGTCTTCTCCCCGGTCTCCACATTGTAGAGGGCACGCAATGCCATACCTGTAGGAGTATTCTCATCTACTGGAAGGTCGTAATATCCTTCCCAAAAGAGCAAATACTTTCCATTGGGAGAGAATTTGCGAGAAGAACACCATGCATTACTCAATCGTTCGTCCATAATGAGAGTAGAACCCTCCTTACCCACTTCCCAAATGGTTGCCACACGAGCCTTGTCAGAGTTGGGGGTAATACTCCAACCTGCAGCTTTCTGTCCGTCAGGACTTACGGTATATATCTGACCTTCACTACCTTTCTCTTGTGTGAATATGTGTGCAATCTGTCCATCTTTCCACACCACGGGAATAAGGCGGCTATTCTTATCGTTATAGGATCCTCCGATATAAACACCATCAGCTGTAATAGTGTTAGCATAACCTACCTGTTCATTGTTATTCACAGATGCATTGTTAATGTTGGGCAAGTGATACCACTTTCCGTCCTTCCAGTATCCAGCAGTGTAGGCTGGTGCACCATTGTCGGTAGCCTCGGTGTTGTCAAACATTCCCACCACCACGCCATCGTTGCTGATAGCCGTTCCCTCAGACAGGCAGAGGTCGCCACTGAGGAGTTCCACCTTATCTGTCACAAGATTCCAGCGGAAGCCGTAACCCATATTACTATAGTTCACATACACACCTGTGGCCCACTCTCCATTGGGCGAGATGGCATAAACCTGATAGTCCTGCGGTGAACGCAGAATAAGGGCACCACGCTCCTCGCCCTTCACTCCCACGCAGAGGAGTAGGACAAAGAGGAATAAATGTAGTCTTTTCATTGTTGTATCTATTGGGATTTATCAGTTGACAAGGAGACAAAGGAACGAGTTGACAAGGAGCGTGCCACATGGCCCCGTCGACTTGCCAACTCGTATCTTGTCAACACATTGTTACTTTCTCACCTTCACAGTCTTCACACCTTCGGCTGTCTCCACCTTCACCAAGTAGACGCCGGTGGGCAGTGCATTCAGGTCAAGTGTATTCACGGCCTCGGCCACCAGTGCACCCTGTGCATTGTAAGCAAACAAGCGGGCAGGAGCAGCAGCAGACACGATGCCCTCCTTCACGGTCACCTGTGCTTCAACCTCGGCATTCTCAATGCCCATAGCTTCAATCACTGCCTGACAGTCAATGCTAACCATTTCGCTATTGGCCTTGCCATAGAGATATACCGTCTGAATATAGAGGTTCACCTTGCCAGTGTAGCCACAGTTCACTTCCCATGTTGTTGTCTGTCCGTCAGTCTCCAAATTATCAGCAGCCTTCATGTTTTCAAGCATGACGTTGTAACGCTGGAATGAAAGACCTGCAGTGTCAGCAGGGGCAGTCCACTCGATAGTTGCATAGTAGACACCGCCTTCCATGCGAGCGCTGGTGCACTTAATCTCTTTTACAACAGGAAGTTCCACATAATGTGTATGAGTCACTACGTTAGAGATGTTC
>JAZRIA010000184.1:0-15647 GCA_045645045.1 Bacteroidaceae bacterium
CCCACCCCCCTGCGGGGTACTCGCCCCTGTCTCAGGGGGAGAGTTAGTTACAAACGTGAAACGGAAAACAATCACCGCGCCAGCCGACTGTCCCCCTGAGACAGGGGGACGAGCGAAGCGGAGGGGGTGGACTATTAAAAACACAAAGGTTAAAACGGAAAACGGAAAACGGAAAACTTCCGCCCAAAACAAAACATACCAACAACACTCACAAAACCACAAATGAAACATATACCTTATATATTATATATAATACTGACCACTGCCTTACTGACCGCCTGCGGACAGAAAACATTTGACGTTCCAACAACCTACGTTGAAGAAGCACAACAAGCCAGCATCTACCCCGACTATAAGGACATTGTGGTACCAGAAAACATTGCACCGCTTAATTTCATGGTAGAAGACGCAGAAGGCATGGTGGTAACCTTGGAGGGAAACGGCATTACGCTAACTGCTTCCGGCATAGACCGCATAGACATGGACTCCACAGAATGGAGAAACCTGCTGAAAGAGAACAAAGGAAAAGAGATTACCATTACTGTCTATACACAGAAAGCCGGCAAATGGAACAAGTACGCCCCACATACCATACATGTGGCAGAAGCAATAGATCCTTATCTGTCCTACCGTCTGATAGAACCCGGATATGAACTGTACCGCCAGTTGGGCATATACCAGCGATGCCTGGAAAACTTCACCCAGAAGGCCATCTACGAGAACAACAGGACCTATGAGGAGAAGAACAACCACTGCATAAACTGCCACAACTTCCAGAACTACAGCACAGACCGCATGCTGTTCCATGTTCGTTCAAACCACGGCGGCACAATTATGATAGAGGGCGCCAAGGCCAGAAAGATACAGATAAAGAACCCAAATATACTTGCTGCAGGCGTGTATCCCTCATGGCATCCCACGAAGAACCTCGTATGCTTCTCTACAAACAAGACGGGACAGACCTTCCACATGTATCATCAGGAGAAGATAGAGGTGGTGGACACCGATAGCGACCTGCTGCTGTATGATGCCGAAAAAAATGAAGTAAGGAACCTGCTGAGCACGGAATACTTCGAGACATTCCCCTGCTGGACACCAGATGGCGGCCGCCTGTACTTCTGTGCCGCACATATTCCACCTGTGGTGGGACTTCCAGATAGTCTGCGAGCAGAGGCAATCACAAGGAACTACGACAAGATACACTACAACCTGATGTGCATGGACTACGACGAGAAAACCGATAGTTTCGGCACGCCTAAGGTTGTTGTGGACGCTGCTGCTGCCGGCAGAAGCATAACCTTCCCTCGTGTCAGTCCCGACGGACGATACGTGCTATATGCCGAGGGCGACTACGGACAGTTCCACATCTGGCACAAGAGCAGCGACCTGTGGGTAAAGGACCTGCAGAACGACACATGCTATGCCCTGACCGATGCAAACAGCAACGACGTGGACTCGTACCACACATGGAGCAGCAACGGACGCTGGATAGTGTTCTCTACCCGACGCATGGACAGTAACTACACACGTCCGTTCATTGCATACTTCGACAAGGAGGGCAAGGCACACAAGGCTTTCTGTCTGCCTCAGCGTGACCCAGAGCACAACATCCTGCTGATGAAGAGCTACAACGTGCCCGAACTGAGCAAGAATGCCGTGCAGGTGTCTGAGCAGACTCTGCGCGACATAATATACCACACTGACGGCGACACCGCCACCTACGTTGGCGAACCAAGGACAGACGCCATGACGGGAGCAACGAAGAGAACGGAGAACTAACCTTACGAACGGAAAACGGAAAACTGCCACCGCGCCAGCAGACTGTCCCCCTGAGACAGGGGGCGAAGAGGGCCTTTAGAAGAATGACTGGATGTCATTCTGTGTCCTCTGAGGGTCGCACTCCCCAGTGCGACGTTGGGTAAGGCGAAGCGGAGGGGGTGGATTATAACGAACGAAGGAAAAACAATAACCAAAATATTAACCCTATAAACAATTACAACTATGCGAGTAATTATTGAACCTAATTACACTGAGTTGAGCCGTTGGGCTGCCGAGTATGTTGCTGCACGCATCAACGCTGCTAACCCCACTCCAGAGAAACCCTTCAAGCTGGGCTGCCCCACAGGTGGTTCTCCTCTGGGTCTGTACAAGAACCTGATCGAGATGTACAAGGCTGGCAAGGTTAGCTTCGAGAACGTTGTTACCTTCAACATGGACGAGTATGTTGGTCTGCCCGAGGAGCATCCCGAAAGCTACCACAGCTTCATGTGGAACAACTTCTTCAGCCACATTGATATTAAGAAGGAGAACGTACACATCCTGAACGGCAACGCTGAGGATCTGGAGGCAGAATGCGCTGCTTACGAGGCTGCTATCGAGGCTGCTGGTGGTATCGACCTGTTCATGGGCGGTATCGGTCCCGACGGTCACCTGGCCTTCAACGAGCCCTTCTCTTCTCTGACAAGCCGCACTCGTATCAAGAGCCTGACTACTGACACAATCATTGCAAACAGCCGTTTCTTCGACAACGACGTGAACAAGGTGCCTAAGACAGCTCTTACCGTTGGTATCGGTACTGTTATGGATGCCAAGGAGGTTCTGATCGTATGTAACGGCCACAACAAGGCTCGCGCTCTGCAGCACGCTATCGAGGCTGGTGTAAGCCAGGAGTGGACTATCTCTGCTCTGCAGATGCACCCCCACGCAATCATCGTTTGCGACGAGGCTGCTACCGCTGAACTGAAGCACGGCACATACCTGTACTTCAAGGACATCGAGAAGGACAATCTGTAATAAGACCCAAGACCCACCCTATCCCTCCCTGCAGGAAGGGGACTAACATAAATGAGGCAGTGCCATGCACTGCCTCATTTATTGTATTTATACCAAAGAGTAAAAGATGAAAGCCACACCGCGCCAGCATACTGTCTCCCTGAGACAGGGGTATAAAAATGGAAAGGTGAAAACGGAAAGGTGAAAACTGAAAACTTTATCACCCCTCTCCCCCCTTCGGGGTACTCGCCCCTGTCTCAGGGGGAGAGTTAGTTACAAACAGAAAACTATCACCGCGCCAGCAAACTGTCCACCTGAGACAGGGGGACGAGGAGTGAAGCGACGGAGGGGGTGGAATAGAACAGATTTGCAATACCTGGTGAGCGAAGGCTACTGCTTTAGCTGGAAGAACCAAAGATGAGTAATAAAGGCGAGCGATCCATAGGACTACGGCAGATGATATGGGCGATGCTTTACCTCTGCGTTCTCCTGTCGCGCGAAGCCAGCGACGACTCCAGCGCCAGCGTGATATTACTAGGTATCTCGGCGCTCTCTGCGTTCTTTGCGTGAGAAAAGAATAAATGTCCGCATGGTGATTTATATTTCACGCAAAGGGCGCAGAGGCCGCAGAGAATTTATTGCCAGTTACGCTGTCGCTGGAGCAGTCGTAAGCTTCGCTACGACAAGAGTGCGCAGAGGGATGGAGAACAGAGAACAAAAGCTCGACGATAAGTCACGTCGGATTAAAACGTAAAACTTTATCCACCCCCTCCGCTTCGCTCGTCCCCCTGTCTCAGGTGGACAGTTGGGCTGGCGCGTACAAAGTAAACTGATGTATACGTTTACTCATAACCTGCAATATGGCAACTCTTCCAAAAAGAAAAATAAAATCCGTGCCTTCTCAGGAAAGAAAGCACGGATTTTTATTATGACCTGTGACTTTATTACTTCACATAGTTCCAAATCTTGAGATCCTTGACTGTGCTCTTGAAGTCACCAGCCTTGCGCAAGGGGAAGACGAGAGTGCGCTGGTAGAAGAGCTTGGCACCGTCGGTGTTGTACATCTCAACGTTCTTCATATTGGGGTCTGAGATGTAGTTGGCCTTGTTGCTCTCGTTGATGGTGTAGAGCATCTTGACACCAAGTTCCTCGTGCTGTTTGCCGTTAACAAGCAGGCGGGTCATCTTGTTGTTGCCCTGGATGGTAATCTCAACGGTCTGGCCTACGGGGACCCTGTAGTTGAAGGTATTCAGGTAACCATCGCGCTCAAAGCCGAGTTTGCCTTCCTTGGGGTCAGCAAGGTAGAAATTGGTATGCTTAGAGCTGAAGAGCTTGGTACCCTTTTCTTCCTTTGCACCGGTCACCTTAAATGAAACGGTGTAATCGTAACCTATTTCCTCATAAGGAAGTGTAGCACCAGCCTTCACGTCAGCGATTTCTGCAACGAGCGACTGCTTCTTATCACCCAAACGGCCCAACCAATTCACACCGGGAGCCTCGCTCAGGTCCCAACGCTTTGCATCCCACTCGGCATAGGGCAGTGAGGTCTTGCTTGCCGACCAGCACTTAACGGCAATAGTCTGCAATGCGGGGAATGTGCGGTGGTGCACGTCGTAGGTAGAGATACCATTGCCATGATGGTCGTTCCATACAGCAAACATGCCACCGAGGATATCGGGGTCGTTCTCCTCGAACTGTACGCCGCCAATGTTGGCAGGAGTCCAGCTGTTATAGAGGTACTGGCAGTTCAGATAATCGTAGTAATAACCTGCTGCAGGAACAATATATACAAGACCGTCGGGGATAGACACCAGCTTATAGCCCTGCTCCTTCATGTCCTTGGGCTGAGCATAGGGATTGTGCCAGATGTTCATGATAACGTTCTCGCTCTTAACGGGAGTCTCGCCCTTTGCGTGAGTCAGAGCACCCCATACCATAGCCTGCTTGCCGAAGCTCTCGATGAAGCGGATATAGTGGTCGGTGAACTCGCGGAACTTCTCCACAACCTTCTTGTCGCGGTTGCTGTACTCGTCGGTACCAATGTTCACACGCTTGCCACGGAATACAGGGTTATCACCCTCGAGGTATTCACGGAAAACGCTATCGATAAAGGGATAGGTCTCGGGGTGGAACATGTCAAGATGGTCCATGCCGTACTCCTTGCTGCCCAACTGGGGCTTGTAGTGTACGAATGCCAGGCTGTGTGCAGGAACGTCGATTTCGGGGATAACCTCCACGTAGTTGTTCTCGCCCAGGATCTGCAGATCGATAAACTCCTGCTTGGTGTAGTGGCCATCCTTGGATGTCAAGCCTGGGTGTAATGTGCTCTCCAGACGGAAGCCAGAGGGAGTCTTGTCCCAGTCGTTGCCGAAGAACTGACGGAAACCGTTGTCGTTCAGGTGAACCTGCAGGGCATTCATCTTGTAGTAAGCCATCACCTTCACCAGGTCGTTCAGGTAATCGATGGGCATGAACTTACGGCCAACATCGACCATGAAGCCACGCAACTCGTATACGGGAACGTCCACAGTCTCGCCCTTGGGCAGAGCAGTGTTCTGTTCAGACAACTGGAGCAGTGTACGTGTTGCCCAGAAAGCACCCTGGGTGGTAGCTGCGGTAACTGTTACGTACTTGTCTATATTCATGCGGTAACCTTCCTTACCCAATGCCTTGTCGTTCTTCTTCAGGACAAACAGAATGTCACCAGCCTTGGGACTGCCGCTCTTGACAGTAAGAGCCTTGCCAAACATTGCCTCATAATCGGCAGCAAAAGCCTTGGCAACGCGCATCAGTTCCTTGTTGCCACCCTTTACGCACACAACGCCTGAGAGTGCCACCTCGCCTTCAGCACCAGTCCATGACTGAAGTTCGGGGATAACGAAAGGCTTGGGATTAACGTCGGCATACGCCATACCAGACGCAAGCATCATGCATGCACAGATGAGCCAACGCCCTACTCGCATTAAGTTTTTCTTCATAATACTGTGTTTAGATTAATAATATATAGATGTAGTTAATTAGATACATTTCCGTACAAAGATAAGAATTTATTCCCGTTTATGCAAACAATAGACCGCCGTTCAAGCATGAACGACGGTCTATATATATAATAAGGTGTAAAACCTATCCTGCAGATTACGGTTTAGAACAATGTGTTCTCGATAATCTTACCCATCTGCCATACGCAGCGAACATTGAGTTCGTTGTCCAGGATGAGGATATCAGCATCCTTGCCACGAGATAGAGAACCCTTGCGGTCGTAAACTCCCATGATGTGGGCAGGGGTCTCGCTGACCATGCGGCAAGCGTCCTCCAGAGGAATCTCGGCCTGCTGAACAGCAGTGCGGATGAGACGGTCCATAGTGGCAACTGAACCTGCCAAAGCAGAGCGATCGGCAAGCTTGCAGACACCGTCCTCGATGATTACACGGGGGTCGAATGCCTGAGCGTCGTCACCAGCAGCAGCAACAGCAAGAGCATCGGTGATAAGAGCCATACGCTCAACGCCCTTGATCTTGTAGCACATACGCATGATGGTGGGAGGAACGTGGATACCATCGGCAACAACCTCTACGGTCATGTCGTCCATCAGGTAAACACTCTCCACGGTACCCTCGTACTTGTACTCGCCCTTGTTGTGGAAACCAGGCATGGCATTGTAGAAGTGGGTAACGTGAGTAAAGCCTGCCTCGAAAGCAGCCTTCACATCCTTGTATTCTGCTGCGGTATGTGCGATAGAAGGCAGGATTCCCTTCTCTGCACAGTACTTACCGAACTGAAGGGCGCCGGGCATCTCGGGAGCAGCATCCCAACGGGCCAAGCAACGGCTGTTCTCTACAATGGGGATGTACTCATTGGGATCGGGATTCTTGATGCACTCGGGCACCTGGGCACCTGCCTTGCTGGGGTTCAGGTAATGGCCCTCGAGATGAAGACCCAAGATGGGGCTGTTGGGCTCTGCCATAAGCTTGTCGCAAGTGGCAACTGCCTTCTCGATCATGGGAATGGTGCTGGAGCTGAGTGTGGGGAAGATACTGGTTGTACCATACTTGGCATGAGCGGCACAAGCCACGCGGAATGCCTCTTCCTCTCCTTCCTGGAAGTCGCGGCCACCACCACCGTGGATGTGCATCTCAATACCGCCAGGAACAACATACATGCCCTTGGCATCAATTACATTGGCACCGATAATGGCCAGGTCACAATTGGTAACCTCCAGGATCTTGTTATCTCTAAGGATGACGCTACCATCCTTCAGCCAACCCTGAGGGGTGAGGATGCGTGCGTTGATAATCTGTGTTAACATAGTCTTCGTTTTTATTGTTTTATGAAAACAGCCCGGGGAGTCCCGGGCTGTCAGCCACGGGACGCAATCCCGCTATCTGTAGTTATTACTTTACCATTGAATAGACAACATCCATAATGTCCTTACCCAACTGGTCGGCAGCTTCCATGGTGCTTGCCTCGGAGTAGACACGGATGATAGGCTCTGTGTTGGACTTGCGCAGGTGTACCCACTTGTCGGGGAAGTCAATCTTCACACCGTCGATATCATTAACCTCCTGGTCCTTGTACAGTTCCTTGACCTTCTCCAAGATAGAATCCACATCGGTACCTGCGGTGAGGTCGATACGGTTCTTGGCAATCTGGTAGGGAGGATATGTAGCACGCAGTTCGCTGGTCTTCATGCCCTTCTTGGCAAGATAGGTCAGGATGAGAGCGATACCTACGAGAGCGTCGCGACCGCTGTGGGCAGCGGGATAGATGACACCGCCATTGCCCTCACCTCCGATAACAGCGTTAACCTCGCGCATCTTGGTAACTACGTTCACCTCGCCTACGGCAGCTGCACTGTACTTGCAACCCTCGTACTTGTTGGTAACATCGCGCAGAGCACGGGTAGAGCTCAAGTTGCTGACAGTATTACCGGGAGTGTGCTGCAGGATATAGTCGGCGACGGTAACGAGAGTGTACTCCTCGCCATACATGGTGCCATCCTCGCAGAAGAGGGCCAGACGGTCCACGTCGGGGTCAACAACGAATGCGATATCGTGCTCGCCCTTCTGCATGAGTTCCTTGATTTCAACAAGGTTTTTCTCCAGAGGTTCGGGGTTGTGCTGGAAGTCGCCAGTGGGCTCTGTGAACAGACCGGTAACCTTCTCCACGCCGAGCTGCTCAAGCAACTTGGGCAGGATGATACCACCTACGCTGTTTACAGCATCAAAAGCTACCTTGAAGTGTGCGTTACGTACTGCCTCAACGTCAACGAGGTCGAGATTCAGAACCATGTCTATGTGCTTCTGGTCGTATGAGTCGTCCTCGGTGTACTTGCCCAGGTGGTCCACATCAGCATACTCGAAATCCTCAGCCTCAGCAATGCGGAGAACCTCCTCGCCCTGCTCCTTGTTGAAGAACTCGCCCTTCTCGTTAAGAAGCTTCAAGGCATTCCACATACGGGGGTTGTGGCTGGCAGTAAGGATGATACCACCATCAGCACCTTCCATGGTAACGGCAACCTCGGTGGTAGGCGTGCTGGCAAGACCGATGTTTACAACGTCAAAGCCCATACCCATCAGAGTTCCACAAACAACATTCTTTACCATCTCGCCAGAGATACGTGCGTCGCGACCGACAACAATCTTGTTGGAACCTACGGGAGAAGTCTTGCGGATAACTGTTGCATAAGCGCTCACAAACTTGACAATGTCAAGAGGATTAAGGGTATCACCAGCCTTACCGCCGATGGTACCACGAATACCTGAAATGGATTTAATCAGTGTCATAGGTATTGTTAGTTTATATCGGTTAATGTTATTTTCCCATACAAATATACACTTTTTTATTTACATGCTATCCTTCATGTTCCGTATTTCTTACGATTATACCTACTATTTGTTGGTATTTTTATGGTAATGTCTTTGCGCTATACCATATTTTATGTACCTTTACACACATTTAATCAGCTAGACAGTCATAACAACGACACGAAACATGAAGGTTATCGACCTCATATACGACAAGAACAGCAGGCCATTCTCCTTTGAAGTGCTACCACCTCTAAAGGGCAACGGGACTGCACAATTGTTCAATACAATTGACCGCCTGAAAGTCTTTGAACCAAGGTATATAAACATTACCACTCACAGAAGCGAGTTTGTGTACAAAGACCTAGGGAATGGTCTTATGCAGAGGCAGAGGGTAAGAAGGCGCCCAGGCACAATAGCCATTGCAGCTGCAATACAGCAAAGATACGGCATACCCGTGGTTCCGCATATCGTTTGCAGCGGACATACTAGAGAGGAATTGGAATACATGCTGCTGGACCTCCAGTTTCTGGGCATCAGCGACCTACTTGTACTGAGAGGAGACAAAGCCAAGGAAGACCACATGTTCCAGCCGACAGGCGATGGTCCCTCGCATGCCATAGAACTGATAGAACAGATAAATGAGTTCAATGGTGGCCGTTTCTTTGACGGAACTGAGATAAAGTGCCCTGGCGAACACTTCCGATATGGCGTGGCATGCTATCCGGAGAAGCACGAGGAGGCTGCCAATATGGAAAGCGACATGGCCGTGCTGAAAAGAAAGGTGGAACTGGGCGCTGAATATGCGGTGACACAATTGTTCTACGATAACGACAAATACTTTACTTTTGTTAAACGCGCCAGGCAAGAGGGCATAGACATCCCTATCATTCCGGGCATCAAGCCTCTGGCAAAACTTAACCAGCTGAGCATAGTGCCCAAGATATTCCATTGCGACCTGCCGGAAGCCCTTTACCGCGAGGCAGTGAAATGCAAGAGCGACGAGGAAATAAAGCAGGTGGGCATTGAATGGGCGGTAGCACAATGCCAAGAACTGCTGAAAAAGGGAGTACCTAACCTACATTTCTACACCGTGAGTGCTGTGGACAGCATTTGCGAAATAGCAAAAAAAATATATTGAACTTCGATAACATTATAGGCCAAACCGACATAAAGGCCAGACTGACAGAGATGCTGAGCACGGGTAAAATACCGCATGCTCTGATGTTCTGTGGCCCTAAGGGAAACGGCAAGCTGCCCTTGGCCCTGGCCTTTGCCAAGATGCTGTTGTGCAAAGACAGCACTGACGAGGCTATGCTTAGGGATTGGGCACACCCCGACCTGCACTTCTCTCTGCCAGTCTACAAGAAAAAAAGCACGGACCATCCTATATCAGATGATTTCCTACCAGAATGGAGGGATTTGTTGTCTAGAAAACTATATTTTGATGTAGAAGACTGGCTCTACGCCATAAAAGCAGAGAACCAGCAGATTGTCCACTATGTAAGTGAAAGCGACGCACTCCAGCAGAAACTGCAGCTGAAGGCCAGCAGGGGAGGCAGAAGAGTGGTGGTTATGTGGATGCCCGAAAGGATGATGCCACAGACAGCCAACAAACTGCTGAAACTGATTGAGGAACCTCCAACGGAGACTTACATACTGATGGTAAGCGAAGACCCAGAAAAGGTTCTTGGCACCATACAGAGCCGCACGCAAAGACTGCACATCCCGCCACTGACTGAAGCGGATATTGCACAGGCACTGGCAGAAGAATACAACCTGCCAGAGGAAAAGGCAAGCATGATAGCGCATGTGGCACAGGGAAGCTACACTGCGGCTCTGAAGCGAATGGAGACAGAGAACGAGGAGAAGATGTTCTTTGACCTGTTTGTACAGCTTATGCGACTGAGCTACATGAGACGTATCAAGGACATGAGGGCATGGAGCGAGCAGGTGAGCGAGATGGGACGAGAAAGCCAGAAAAGGCTGCTTGAATACTGCCAGCGCCTGATAAGAGAGAATTTCATGTACAACTTCAAAAACGCAGAACTTGTATATGAAACCACGGAGGAGGCTGCCTTCAGCACCAACTTTGCCCGTTTCGTGAACGAGAAGAATGTTATACCGATTATGGAAGAACTGTCCTCATGCCAACGCGACATAGAGCAGAACGTGAACCCGAGGATGGTCTTCTTTGACTTTGCATTAAAAATGATAGTACTACTAATACAATAATGGAACATAAATATATATCAGGAGGAGGACGCGGTCTGTGCAGCAAGGGGTGGCACACAAACCACTACACACAGCTGAATGTGTGCGACTACATGGCCGACATCCCCAACAATACAGAGGTAACAGATCTGGTGGAGGTTCAGTTCAAGAACACCAGGAAGGGATATTTCCACAACTCCAACGAACTGGAATTGAAAAAAGGCGATATAGTGGCTGTGGAAGGAAATCCCGGTCATGATATCGGTATAGTAACGCTGACAGGAACACTGGCTGCCCTGCAAGCAAAGAAGGCCAATCTGAAAAGCGAGGAGGAGATAAAGCGCGTGTACCGTCTGGCCAAAGAGGGCGATATGGAAAAGTACGAGCAGGCGAAAGCCCGCGAGCACCAGACCATGATAGAGTCGCGCCAGATTGCCAAGGACCTGGGACTGGAGATGAAGATAGGCGACGTGGAATATCAGGGCGACGGCAACAAGGCCATCTTCTACTACATTGCCGACGGACGTGTGGACTTCCGCCAGCTCATCAAGGTTCTGGCAGAGGTGTTCCACGTGAGGATAGAGATGAAGCAGATTGGCGCCCGACAGGAGGCAGGACGAATAGGCGGTTTCGGTCCCTGTGGCCGAGAGTTGTGCTGTTCAACATGGATGAAAAACTTTACCAGCGTGGGTACTGCTGCCGCACGTTTCCAAAATCTGTCGCTCAACCCGCAAAAACTGGCTGGCCAGTGTGCCAAGCTCAAGTGCTGCATGAACTATGAGGTGGACCAGTACATGGAAGCAGGACGCAAACTGCCTCATAGGGATATCGTGCTCAGCACACAGGAGGGCGAATGGTTCTTCTTCAAGGCCGACATCCTGGCAGGACTGATATCCTACTCCACCGACAAGCATTTTGCTGCCAACATCACCACCATTACTGCCGAACGTGCAATGGACATCATAGCCCAGAACAAGAGAGGCGAAAACCCCATTACACTGGCCAAGGATGCCAACAAGGAGAAGGTGCGTCCTGTTGACCTTGCCACTCAGGAGGACCTGAGCCGCTTTGATGCCCAGCTGGCAAGCAAGAAAAAGAAGAAAAAGAAGAAGAACAAGCGCAATGACGAGCAGAAGAACCTTGCCAAAGACAATAGCCAAGGCAATACTGATAATACTCCCAGTGCTGACGAGTAGCTGCATTGGCAACACTCTGCAACACCAGTTCGTACATATCGGCAAGGATGGATGGTACAGGAACGATACCGCCACCTTTGACCTGCCTGCCGCAACCTTTGAAGGAAGGTATGCCGTTGACACAGATATACGAACTATATGCCCCTTTCAATACCAGAAGCTATACATTGTACGCGAACTGACAATGCAAGCCCCGCTAATGGCACGCAAGGATACAATCTGCATAGAAACAGCAGGCAGCCCTTCAACCTATAACGAGAGGGGAGTTACACTAAGATGCTACAGCCACAGCGACTCGACATTGCTCCTGAAGGAAGGGCAGAAAGTCCAGATGAAGATATATCACATCATGTCGCGCGAAGTGCTACCGCACATCACAGATATAGGAATAAAAGTGAGGACCATCCGATGATGGTCCTCACTTTGTCGTTTAACTCCTTAGTGCTGCAACCTGTTACGTGCTGCATCAATCCTGAGGAATACGAAGAGCAGAATGGTGAAGCCCCAGAGGGATGAACCGCCATAGCTGAAGAAGGGCAAAGGGATACCGATGACGGGGGTGAGACCCAACACCATGCCCACATTGATGAACACGTGGAAAAGGAATATACTTAGCACACAATACCCGAAGATACGGCCAAAACGCAGTGGTTGCCGCTCTGCAAGGTGCATCAACCTGAGAATAAAGACCAGGAAAAGGAGCAGAACCAGAGCACTGCCCACAAAGCCCTGCTCCTCGCCTATGGTGCAGAAGATAAAGTCGGTATCCTGCTCGGGCACATACTTCAGTTTGGTCTGCGTGCCATTGAGGAAGCCCTTGCCTCTAAGACCACCCGAACCTATGGCTATCTTGGCCTGTATGACATTGTATCCTGCACCCTTGGGATCATCCTCCAGTCCCAAAAGCACACGAATACGTGTCTGCTGATGCGGTTGCAGTACATCGTTGAGGACATAGTTCACCGAATAGAAGAAGCCTGTGCTTCCTATAGCAAAAAGAGCTATGAGGGCATACGACCACAACTGCTTGCGAACGGCAAGGTACAGAAGGTAGGAAATGGTTGCCGCCAGCACTATCCACAAAACCCACGAGGCATTGAACGGAATGAGGTACTTGGCATACAGGACTGCCAGAATGTATGCTCCCATACCAAAGAGCAGAACCTGAAGGAATGGCTTGCGCAAGGATGTATATACCCACATCATGCAGGACGAGAATATGTGTATGGCAGTCAGGACAAGGAACTCGCCCATACTGATCTGGGGTATCTCCCACAAGGGCACCTCAGCATAGCGCACACCCACCACAAAGTAGAATACTGCCGCAGCTCCGGCAAAGAGGATGCTGCCTATCATTCCCTCGCGGTAGAACATCAGGAAGAATGCCAGATACACCAAGGCCGACCCAGTTTCCTTCTGCATGATGATAAGCCCCATGGGCAGAAGCACCAGAACGGAGCATATGATGAGATCACGCCAACGGGAAAGGTCCAGATTAAAGGAGCTTATCACCTTGGCGACACACAGAGCCGTAGCAAACTTGGCAAACTCTGCCGGCTGGATACTAAAACTGCCTATCTTAATCCACGACAAACTGCCCTTGATGTCGTGAGCAAGCATAGGCGTGACAAACAACAATGCAAGAAACGCTATATATATAATATAGGAAAGACTTTCTACCAAACGGTCGTCAACACACAGTATCAAACCACCAAGCATCAGCGAGGTAACAATCCACACCATCTGCATGCCGCTACGGGAAGAGAAGTCGAGCAGCTGTGCCCCTTGTTCGAATTCGTAACTGGCTCCGCATACACTCATCCACCCCATGGCAACAAGCGCCACGAAGATGAACAACGTGAACCAGTCTAAATTGCGGAGTATGCTCTGTTCCTTATTTCTCTTGCTTGATGAAGCCATCGTCGAACTGTATTAGGTGTCTTTCTTCAAATGTCTTTGCCTTCTCTTCACTCTCTGGCGACAAACCGCCTGTAAGGTACTGTTCCATCATCAAGGCGCCTATCGGCACACCGAACGTGGCTCCCCATATACCATTCTCAACATATACACAGATGGCTATCTTGGGGTCGTCCATAGGTGCAAAGCCCATAAATGCCGAATGGTCCTGACCGTGCGGGTTCTGTGCAGTACCTGTCTTGCCACAAACTTCATACAGAGGGGAGTTGGCTCCGCGGCACGTTCCTGCAAGCACAGCCTGGCGCATGCCCTCAACCACATAATTGTAATTAGAGGGAGATGCCATGGTGTAACGCCGCTTAGTGTAGAGCGAGTCCAGTTCCTCGTCCTGAATGTCCTTCACCACATGCGGAGTGATAAACCAACCGCGGTTGGCAATGGTTGCGCCAAGGTTGGCAATCTGCAATGGGGTGGCATTCACCTCACCCTGACCTATGGAAATGGAGATAACGGTGAGACCGTTCCACGACCCGCGATAAGCCTTGTCGTAATATGGCGCATTGGGTATCATGCCACGCTTTTCACCAGGGAGATCCACACCCAGCGTGTAACCGAAGCCCATGGAAACCATATAGTCCTTCCATCGTGTCATAGCATCCTGTACAGTAGCATACTTCTGTCTGTTGGAGAACATCTGGAAGAGTCCCCAGCAATAATAGCTGTTGCACGAGGTGGCCAAAGACGGAACAAGGGGTATGGGGGCACCATGTGCATGACATCCTACGGTAAGGCCCTTGAAGCGGAATCCCATGCTGCAGGGAAAGAGGGTTTGCGGTGTTATGATACCCTCCTGCAGAAACGTGAGTGCCTGCGTGGTCTTGAACGTGGAGCCGGGAGGATACTGTCCCATTATGGCACGGTTGAGCAAAGGCTTATGTTGGTTGCGCGAAAGCAGGCTGTTATTCACACCACGCTGACGTCCTACCATCATTCTGGGGTCATAGGTGGGACTGCTGACCATGCACAGAATCTCACCGGTTGAGGGTTCTATTGCCACAATGCCTCCCTTCTTGCCAGTCATTAGTCGCTCGCCCAAAGCCTGCAGTTCGACGTCCAGCGACAATGTGAGGTTCTTGCCCGGAACAGGCGGCTGGTCGAACTTGCCGTCCTGATAGCGCCCCTTGATTCTGCCACGCGAGTCGCGCAGGAGGATTTCCATACCCTTCTCGCCTCGCAACTGCTCCTCGTACTGGCGTTCTATACCCAGTTTGCCTATGTAGTCGCCGCTACGGTAGTAATCGTCGCGCTCTATATCCTTTGGACCTACCTCGCCCACATCGCCCAGGACATGAGCGGCATAGGGATAGGAATACTGACGGATACTGCGCTTCTGTATGTAGAAACCGGGATAACTGAAGAGTTTCTCGCGGAAGGTACTAAACTCCTCTGCCGAAAGCTGACTCATGAACAATTGCTGGGTATAGCGGCTATATCCGGGATTACGGCGCGAATCACGGATTTCATCCATACGACGCTTATACCACTCCGGCGTTATGCCAAGTGTATTGCACAGGTCCACGGTGTCCACACCCACCTGCTCCTTCATCACCACCATGATATCGTAGGCGGGCTGGTTGAATACGAGCAGTTTGCCGTTTCGGTCGGTGATGGCACCGCGTGCAGGAAAAAGGATGTGCTTGAGAAAAGCATTGCTGTCTGCGTTCTTCTTGAAATCCTCGCTGAG
>JAZRIA010000185.1:0-1004 GCA_045645045.1 Bacteroidaceae bacterium
GCATAGAGCCGTCGCACAGTCGGAAGGCATCGGCATTGTATATAATGGTATCTCCTCGGTATACCATCTTTACCTGTGAAGCCTTCACCGTCACCTCGTCCAGTACCAGCGGCTTCTCCAGCATCTCGATTTTTCCCAACCTCTTCAGTCGGACACCCTTCTCGTCCCTATAATCCAGTTTCAGCAGATTGGGTTTGTAGCCTATCATGCTGAGTTCGACTATCACCACAGAGTCCTTGGGTATGTTGATGGAGAGTGCGCCATTGCTCTCCAGTGCACCTTGGAAGACGATAGTGCTGTCGCTCCCCATCAACTTTACGTTCACTGGCAACGGTCGGTCTGTCACCTTGTCCACCACCGTGCCCTCTACCACCACGATCTCGCCGTCATACCCCTCGGCATACCTCTTCGTCTGTGCCATCACTCCCGCCGACAGCAGCAGAGCGCACCACACGATCATCCATCTTTTCTGTTTCATCGCATTCTCGTTTTTTAGTTTGTATTCAGTTTGTACATTCGTTTTACCGCTGCAAAGGAACATACAAACCACCGCGCTACCAACAAAAAAGCGTGACAAAGCCGTGGCACGAGCGTGGCAAATACGTGGCATGTCAGTTTTATCAACCTAAACATGCATCTCTCCTTGGCAGGTTTTCTGGATTTGCTCCCAAACATGCCAATGCCCCTTGGCGGATTTCTCGTGAGTGGTACTGCAATGGCTTAAGGATGAGGTGAATACAATCTAAGCGATTACATTTTTTCCGCCTGGCAGGTTTTAGGTTTTCTTGTCAGGGTGCTACACCTCAGAAAGAGTCTGTAACGAAGTAGCAGGATTAATTCCCTTATTTCCAGAAAACGAACTACAGGGCAGACGCATCAGAAATTCCACTCTTCGTCCAGCATCTGCGCCAGTACTTTATTGTCCCATCCTGCCGCCTTTCTTTTAGCCTTGAGACTTCCCTTTTTTGAGGAATTCTTCACCACCATCAAGGCTATCTTGTTCA
>JAZRIA010000186.1:0-1378 GCA_045645045.1 Bacteroidaceae bacterium
CTTCCATCACAATGCGTCTCTCTTCGATCCAGCCAGCCATGATTCGGCCGCTTCCTCCGCCGAAGTCCGCAGCAAGATAAACTTTTCTCATCGGCACATGGCTTTAGATCGGGCTCTTCTTTCCCAACACATATATATCAAGGTCATCAATCTCCTGTGGAGTGAGCACTGAGTAATCTCCACCGCTCTGAACTATTATGCGGCATGCCATCTCAAAGAACATGGCACGTTCAAAAGCCTGGTCAAAGTCCTTTCCGCACACCACCTGACCATGGTTTGTAAGAAGAATCGAGTTATGTTCCTTCATAGCCTCCACCACAGCTTTAGCCAGTTCAGGCGAACCGGGACGCAGGTATGGAATAACAGGAATCTCACGCCCTACATGGCAAGGCACTTCGGCTGTAACGTTGAAGTTCTCAGGTTTCTTCTTCATGCACGAAACCGAAGTCGCATATGGCGACTGGAAATGCAGCACAACATTAACATCGGGACGTTCGCGCAGGACACCCAGATGGAAACCGCTCTCCATTGATGGCTTTACACCATTGAGGACCTCGCCTGTAGCCACAACGCACTGCGAGACTTTCTCCTTCTGTATATTCGGCACCCAGGAGCCCGTTCCCGATACAAGAGCCTCATCGCCTATGCGCCATGAGAGGTTGCCGCTACTGCACACAGTCAGGCCGGCATCGCCAACGCGATGCGCCTGCCTGATAAACTCTTCAATATGTAGGTTGGTAATCATTGTTCAAATATTTTTGATACATCATTTATATATAGGGCCATAGTTCTGGCATGCCCTGTAGTCAGCGCCCTCCTTGTCCATACCGAAAGCATCCCATGCAGCCGGACGGAAGATCTTATCCTCGGGCACATTATGCATACATACAGGAATACGCAACATTGATGCCAGAGTGATGAGATCGGCACCGATATGCCCATAACTGATTGCGCCATGGTTCGCTCCCCAATTGTTCATTACAGAGTATACATCCTTGAACGGAGCCTTTGTCTCGTCAAGACGTGGAACGAACCATGTTGTAGGCCATGTAGGGTCGGTACGCATGTTCAGTACATCATGTATCTCAGGATCGACATCAGCTGTCCAGCCCTCTGCTATCTGAAGCACAGGACCAAGACCCTTTATAAGGTTCAGACGTGACATTGTAACAGGCATGCCGCCCTTTGAAAGGAAGTTGCTTGAGAAACCGCCGCCACGGAAATAGTCACGGTCGGCAGGCATCCAGTTGGTATTCTTGAGGCAGCCCTCAACATCGGCCTCGGTCATCTCCCATGAAGGTTTCATACATGGATCGCCGGCTGCATTGGTGCTTGCACCTGTTGCATCAAGCGTTGTAGCACCTGAGTTGATGAGATG
>JAZRIA010000187.1:0-1172 GCA_045645045.1 Bacteroidaceae bacterium
GAGGACCCCACGATAATGGAGCCCTCACTGCATTTTTTTTATTTGTTCTTTATTTGAACACGTGCTTACCGTAGTCAACACCCTTCAACTGATAATATTCTGCCTCGCTTTGTAGACGCTTGAGGAAATCTTTGTAGTCACGCTTGCCGGCAGGAGTCCAGCCAGCCTCGGCAACGGCAGCAAGACGGGGAAGCATCAGATACTCCACGACCTCAGGCTCCTCTACCCACTCAGTCCAGAAGTTAGCCTGTACACCCATATACTTGGGCTGAAGATCTTCGGCAACACCATCCATTGGTTTGTAGCTGTACACGCGCTCAACAGTCTCATCACCGTATCCCTGCGAACGTGGTTCCGTCTCCAGTTTCGACTGGCGACGGTTGATGTAGTAAGGAATCTGTGGCGAAAGTATGGTGTTCATTCCGCGCATTGCAGCATCCTTTGCGGCGCCATCGGCACCAATCCATGCCATGATGGTTATATCCTTTCCCAAAGGTTCTGTATTGCCATGCAACACCTCGTTCCAGAAAATGAGTCTACGCTGCTTGTCGGCAGGTTTCTGAGCGATATGCTCCTTTATTTGTTTGTAAAAATGTATCTGCAGGTCGCGGTAGTTCGTTGATCCAATCTCTTTGAGAAGTGCCTGACACTCTGCGTTGCGTTCCCATTTTCCTGTAGGGCACTCATCGCCGCCCAAGTGTATGTAGCCGAACGGGAATAATTCTATAAGCTCATCAACCACATCCTTTGCGAACTGTACAGCCTTGGGATTGGCAGCGTTTATTACATCGCCTGATACACCCTGCCACAACCATACCTCGTGCTTGTTTTCGGGGTCGCAAGAGAGGAACTCTGGGTATGAGGCGACTGCTGCCTGAGAGTGTCCCGGGATATCTACCTCGGGTACTATCTCAATGAAGCGATCCCTTGCATACTCAACAATCTCCTTTATATCCTTGCGTGTGTAGTAGCCACCGTAGCGCTGTCCGTCGGGCTTTACGTCGCCCCAGCCAAGCACCTTGCTGTCGCGCCATGCGCCAACCTCTGTAAGTTTAGGGTATTTCTTGATTTCAATGCGCCAGCCCTGGTCCTCGGTAAGATGCCAATGGAAACGGTTCATCTTATAGGCAGCCATAACATCGAGGATTTTCTTTATCTCCTCCTTGCCATAG
>JAZRIA010000188.1:0-1709 GCA_045645045.1 Bacteroidaceae bacterium
CTCTTCTCGCTCCGTGCCCGTGAGATGGCTCTGCGCCGAACAA
Source organism: Bacteroidaceae bacterium (assembly GCA_045645045.1). GTDB lineage: Bacteria > Bacteroidota > Bacteroidia > Bacteroidales > Bacteroidaceae > Physcousia. Next base: position 44 of record JAZRIA010000188.1, read on the forward strand.
TGGGAGCAAAGCCCCGACACCTGTTCATGCTCCTCGTAACGGAAATGGCAATCATGTTCGCCTTTACGGCCATAGCCACGTTGTTGATCACCGTACAACTGTCGCGTTATGCCATGTCCATTATACAGAGGTCGAACGATGAAATCCTCTTCGATGTTGACATGATTGTGGAGACCGGCATGTGGATTTGCCTTGCCACATTACTTTGCTCCTTAGTGGTGGCTTTCATTTCCCTGTACCGCCAGTTGCACAGTCCCGTGGGCATGCGAGTAGGCCGTAGCGGACATCCTCGCACCAAAGGACAAAGCGTGATGTTGGGCACTCAGTTTGCCATAAGCATGATGCTCACCTTTGCGGTATTGGGTGCCTTCTATGTCCTTAACGTAATTGCCGAACAGGAATACGGAAACTATACAGAGAACAAGGCGCCATACCGCAAGACTCTTATGGCAAGCATGAGGACAATGGACATTGGAGTACCCGACTTTGTCAACAAGATAGCACAGAACAAGGATGTAGAGCACATATCCAAGTGCATCTACTTCTGTTGCGAATCCGAAGGTCCCGAGGTGGACGAAGGACTGATAACGCATACGCTCAAGTACAGGAACACCGACGGAAGCATCAAAAGTCATGCTTATAGTTTCCTCGCCACCGATGAAGAAATCTTCTACATGCTCGACATAGAAATCAGCGCAGACAAACCCAAGGACGAGAATCTGCAGAAGCATATCAGTGCCATATACGTGCGTACCGAGGAAGTGGAGCGTCTGCGCGAGAAATGGGACTTGCCCATAAGTCGCGATGTGCAGACACGCCGACTTTACAATGACCGCTCCTACACTCTAATTGGCTATGCTCCTGCTCTCATTGGCTATCGAGCAGGTTCGCATAGCACACCGTCGTTCTGGTTGGTAGATTCTGATGTGGCATGGCAGGATTTGACTAATGCCAAGGAACTTCGTGCCTATAGCCCCGAAGCCAACTATCTCATCTTCCCCAAGGATGGAAAATATGGTAAGGTAGAAGATGCACTTACCGAAATGTGGCGAGAGGCACAGCCAGGCAACATGAACGACGTACCTGTAGACAACCTGTACGAAGAGTGGTTCAAGGGCATACGCATGCTGGAACTGATGCGCGAATTGTGTTTCCTACTTGTTATCGTCTCCATCCTTTGCATCGTAGCAAGTGTCTACTCGGCAATCTCTCTTGAATCACGTGGCCGACAGAAGGAAGTGGCCCTGCGCAAGATTCATGGTGCCCACTCGTGGGACATCATGCGTCTGTTCGGCAGGTATTACCTGCGCCTGCTTCTCATCAGTGGCATCATTGTCGGCATACTATCCATCGCCTTCATCATCATATTCGCTACTTTTGCCTTGGATGGCATAGAGAGCAAGGACTGGATGATGATACTCTTCTACCTCTTCCTCTCCATCCTCCTTGTTGTAGCCGTCACCCTCCTCACCATCAGCCACAAGATATGGAAGGTAAGCAAGATTCAACCGGCGGAGGTGGTGAAAAAAGAATGAATTTAGAGTACAGAGCACAGAGTACAGAGTACAGAGTACAACTTCCATGCGGTTCTCACGACCTTAGAGACCTTATTCTCCAAGCGCGCCCCCATAAGTCGGAGGCCAAGCGGTCTTAGGAAGACAAGAGA
>JAZRIA010000189.1:0-16909 GCA_045645045.1 Bacteroidaceae bacterium
GACTCATATGATACTTATGATGGGGTTGGTTTTCGGTTTGGCATTCCCCATAGGACTTCTGTTGTTAAAGGATGCTATGCGTTATAGAATAGAAGGTCGCAAGGATGTAGAAAGTTCTACTAAGCTCCCAATACTAGCAGACATTCCTCTGGTGAAAGGTTTAGGTGGAAAGAATGCAGAGCGTGCAGTTGTTGTTCGTGAAAATTTCAACGACATGATGGAGGAGGCATTCCGAGGTCTTAGAACAAACATTGGTTTTGTTTTAAAGCCAGGAAAGAATGTTATCATGACAACTTCTGTAATTCCAGGTGAAGGTAAAACTTTTGTTGCAGCTAATCTGGCAATGTCATTAGCATTGTTGGGGAAAAAAGTTGTTGTAGTTGGTTTAGATGTACGTAAGCCTAGACTTGTTGCCTTATTCGGGTTGAAGCCAACTAAACAAGGAATTGTTAATTTCCTTTGTGGTTCAAGTGCAGATTTTAGCTTGTTAGATCAGCAGATAATCCCTTCAGGAATACATGATAATATGGATGTGTTACCTGCAGGCATAATCCCTCCCAACCCTGCAGAATTGCTTAGTGGAGATTTACTTCCCCAGGCAATAGATTATTTATCTAAGAAATATGATTATGTTATTATGGATACACCTCCTGTAGGTCTAGTATCTGATACATTGATTATAGGACAGATGGCAAATGTAACATTGTTTGTTGCACGTGTGGATCATTCTCCAAAGGCTAATTTTGAATTGATAAATAGTTTAGCCAACGAGGGTAAAATCTCGAATTGCAATATCGTGCTTAATGGAGTAGATATGAGTAAACGTCGCCATTTGTATCATTATGGACATTATGGACATTATGGACATTATGGACCTAGCGATGGTTCTACAAAAATACATACAGAAAAGTAATATGTATAAAATATTACTGTCTGTAATCTTATTTTTCTGCACCTGCCTCTTCTCGTATTCTCAAAGCGAGAGGTGGCAGGTGTATCCCGCTTATAGGGAGGCTGTGCAGGTTGAGGAAGGGGGGGACTTCCTTTATTGTATAATGAAGGGTAGTGGAACTGTTGCTTCTAATACAGGTAATCTTGTACGATATGATGTAGAGGATGGTAGTTTGAGAACGTATGATTGCTTGCGTGAACTTAGTGATAAGGAAATAGCACATATATCCTATAACGAGACGACTGAATGCCTGCTTATATTCTATGCCACAGGTAATATTGACCTGTTGTATGACGATGATGTAATAGTAAATGTTTCAGCGCTTAGAGATGCATCTATATTAGGAGAAAGTGTCAATAGCATTTCTAACATAGGTAAATTCGCATACCTTTCTTTTGATTTTGGAATAATAGAAATAGACACCGAACTTGGAGTTGTCCACGAGACTTATAAAACGTATTCGCCTGTTCTATCAATACAGTCTATAGATGATAGAATTTATGTATCAAGAACGGACGGATTGTTCCAGGTAGATGCCATGTCAAAGATGCATGACCATAATTATTGGCACAAAATAAATGACGGTGTATATGATTTTATGCATGTTTTTGCAAACCAGCTTTATGCACTAAAGAACAAGCGGCTGTATTATTTTGTTCCTAATGAGTCAGGGTTGAAAATTATAGAGACACCTTATTATTTTACAAGGATTGATGTTTTTTCTGACTATTTATTATGTACAGATGCTGGTTCGTGGATAGGCTTATTTGAAGCTTCTTCTCCGCAAAAACCAAAGATAGCACAGCAAAAATATCAATGGAATGATATGGCATTTATTTCTGACGATTTATACGTTTGTGACAAGGAGTATGGCTTGACTACCTATAGGTTCGATGCAGAGGAATCTGTTTTCTTGCGAGTTTCTACTGCATCATTGTTCACGATAAACTCTCCAAGTCGTGATTTGTTCTATCATATAAATTTTGTTGGTAACAGACTACTGGTAGCGGGTGGGATAAATACCCAATTGGCATCATTTTATCCTACGACGTTTATGTATATGGAGGATAAGGACATACAGCCTGATTGGGTCTTGTTTGACGAAACCAGTCCCAAAAAGGAATATCCTGACCTTTCTCATTATAATGCTGTAGATTTGGTACAGGATCCCGCTGATGACAGCCATTTTTATGGAGCAGTTTATCGTAATGGCTTGCATGAATACCGTATGGATGAGACAGGTGAGGTAAGATTTGTCAAACTGTTTAATTACGAAAACTCTCCACTTCAATGTATTGATGTAGAGACTCCACGGCCATGGAATTATTGTACATGTACAGCACTTCAATATGATAATAAGGGCAATTTATGGATGGCAAATCAACAGACAGACACTATTGTTCGTATTATGCGCCCTAATGGCAAGTGGATTTCTTTGTATTACCCAGAAATAGTGAAATCGGAGAATGTCTTCCAATATCTGTTTAGTTCTCATGGTGTCAATTTCATGGTAACATACGAAGGAGACAAACGTGGTTTCTTTGGCTTTGATACGGGTGGAACATTGAATTTACAGGATGATGACCGACATTATCTTCGAAAAACAATAACTAATCAGGATGGAACAACGGTTATGCCTACCCAATTTTATTGCATGGCAGAGGACATGGACAATCAAATATGGTGTGGTACCAATGAGGGACTTTTTGTAATTACCCGTCCTCAAGATTGGTTTGAAACAGACTTCTGTTTTCATCAGATAAAGCGTAACCGTAATGACGGAAGCGGTTTTGCCGACTATCTGTTGGCCGGTGTGCATGTTACATGTATAGCTGTAGACCCTTCTAATCGCAAATGGATAGGAACTAGTGGTAATGGTGTGTATCTCGTCACTCATGATGGGCAGGAGACAATATATCATTTCACAAAGGAAAACTCACATTTGTTATCTGATAATATACATAGTATTGCGGTACATCCAAAAACAGGTCTTGTTATGTTTGGCACAGATTTGGGACTTTGTAGTTATGAGGAGGACGTTGTTGTATCTGAGCCAACTTTATCAAAGGACAATGTTACTGTTTATCCAAATCCAGTAAGACCTAATACAAATTCGATGGTAACTATCCAGGGACTTACCGATGGGGCAGAGGTGAAGATTGTAAGTTCTTCTGGACAGGTAATATGGGGAACAAAGAGTATTGGAGGTAGCGTTCGTTGGAATTGCTGCAACGTTGATGGAAAGCGTGTTGCAAGCGGTGTCTATCATGTTGTATGCAATACGAAGGATGCTGGACAGACTATCGTAACCCGTATCGTTGTTCTAAGATAACTCAACTTTTAAGGATGAGAAGAATAATATCAATATGTGTGTTATTATGTATTGTAATATGTACAGGAGCACAGGTATCTCGTTTAGGTGAAAACGTACAGTATTCATTTTCTGTACAAGGTACAGCGGGTAGCGGTGACAATGCACCTTTCTGGTTTACTAATAATCGTTATGGATTAGGCACGACAGAAAACTTCGGTGGACTTGCCCGTGTGGCACTATGGCGCACTGCAGATACAGATTCACTTTGGTTTTGGCGCATTGGTTATGGTGTGGACCTGGCTTCGCCAATAAATAGCGAGAACGGATACTTCTGTATTCAGCAGGCTTATGCAGATATTGAATGGAAAATGCTATGTTTAAGCCTTGGTCAAAAGGAACGTATCCCAGAACTAAAGAATCCTTATTTATCTACGGGTGGCTTAACACTTGGTATGAATGCTCGTCCATTGCCACAGGTACGCATAGAGATGCCAGAGTTTTGGGCAATTCCTGGTACTAAAGGATTTTTTTCCTTTAGGGGACATATAGCATACGGGTGGTATACAGATGCTAAATGGCAAAAGAAGTTTAACGCAGCAACAGACAAAGCATATACAAGTGGAAGTATGTTTCATTCAAAGGCTTTGTTCGTTAAGTTTGGTAATAAGGAAAGATTTCCTTTAGAGCTAACAGGTGGATTGGAAATGGCTTGCCAATTTAGTGGCACGGGATGGAATTTACGTCAGTATACAGGAGAATCCATGGAGCAATCTGTAAATCTGGGCGGTAATGTCTGGACGGCTTTCTTGCCTGGAGGAGGGGATGTTAATGATGAAAACTATACCAATGCAGCTGGCAACCACATAGGCTCCTGGCATTTGCGACTAGATTGGAGCCAGCGTAAATGGAATGTTGGTGTGTATATGGAGCATATGTTTGAAGACCATAGCCAGATGTTTTTACAATACGGCTGGAAGGATATGCTTCTGGGGTTAGAGGTAGAGCTACCTCAGAATCCATTCCTTTCGAATTTTGTTTACGAATATAATACTACCATGCATCAGTCCGGGCCGATATATCATGACAGAACGGAGGAAAATCCACAACAGATTAGTGCACGAGATGATTACTACAATAACCATGTATATGGCTCATGGCAGATGGGAGGTTTCGTTATGGGAAATCCGTTGCTGTTGTCTCCTGTATATAATCCATATTTCAACCAAACAGGTAATTTGGCATTGATGCACAATAGAGTTTCTGTTCATCATATCGGTCTTATGGGCAGACCTTTAGAAGAATGGTCATGGAGGATACTGTATACACATCATTATAGTTTAGGGAAGTATATTATGCCCGTTGACAATCCTTGTTCTGCCAATTATCTCTTGTTGGAGACCTCGTACAGCCCCCAGTGGTGTCGTGGATTATCGTTTACAGCCTCTTATGGTCATAACGATGGTAATTTGTTAGGAAATTCCAATGGAGCCATGCTGACTGTTCGTTTTGATGGGTGGATAAATCGGACTCAATGGTAATTAAAAGTTGCAGCATTAGCCTATTGTATTGGTGCAATTTGTGAATATTTCTACCCTTCGTTATAATACAGAATTGATATTTTGAATAATGAAAAAGAAATCGATACTATCCTTGATTTTATTTGTGATACTTTTATTTGTATCTTCCTGTGACAAGTATGATTGCAATGATGGATTGGATGGGCAATGGCAGATGTTAGAATGGAAGTCTGCAGATGGAGAACTTGTTGCAACTAAGGAAGCTAAGATTTATTACTGTTTTCAGTTGCAGATGATGATGTTTCAAAAGTTATCTGCTCCTTCTACCTACGTGTTTTCATCGTTCCATAATCAGCAAACATCTATTCGTGTTTACGATCCTATAAAGTATAAAGGAAATGGACATGATTTAATATTGTCGATGGATACCCTTAAACAGTATGGTGTTCCTTCTGACGGTCTGATGAAGATAGAGAGACTTTCCAATGACACCTTAGTGTTGAGCAGCAATGAAACGGGAAGGTTGATATTTAGAAAATATTGAAGATATGCACTCATGTTTTTTATGAACTAAAAGAAGAGGGTAGTGTACCTTTTTTATTCTTGACGAGTCACTGTCGGCACTAATTACGCCTTATTATTGACATACAATGGACGAAGTAATTGTGTATATGAATTATTATTTGTACATTTGTATAGTATAAACTTAGCAAGAATTTATTGTTTCTGCTATGAGGACACAATAAACCAAGAAAGCTTACGTTATAATATATATATAATGTATTGGCTATACACTAATCTAATATGTCTATATGTCAGATTTTATATACATTCTTATAGCATTCTCTGCAGCCGCTCTAACATCGGCTCTGCTTTTGCCCTGGATACTGAGGCATTCTTATGCCCAAGGATTGTACAAGCTCAGGAATGAACATTCCAGGAAGAGTAATGGTGTTCCACGTTTTGCAGGAACGGTCCTGGCTCCTAGCGTGTTGATGGGGGCATGTCTGGCAGTTGTTCTTATGAACGAAGGTGAGGGCTTGGATCAAAGTATCAAGACTTCAACAATGTTGCTTGGCTGTGGGGTGATGATGATATATCTTATAGGCTTGTTAGATGATTTGTTTGCCTTATCAGCCAAGTTGAGGTTCTTTATTCAATTATTATCTGCATGTACTCTTCCCTTGTGCGATTTGTTCCTGCATAATTTACATGGACTTTGGGGTATAGAGCTCCTGCCGATGTATCTGGGAATTATACTTACGGTAGTGATTGTTGTGCTAGTTATTAATGCAATAAATATGATTGATGGCATTGATGGCTTGGCATCTATATTTTCCATAATATGTTTTCTATGCTTTGGCTTTTGCTTTTGGGATGCTGGCAATATTATATATTGTTACATATCGGCAGCTATGATTGGAGCCTTGATGGTATTCTTATACTACAACATGTTTGGTAGTGTTGAGAAAAAGACCAAGATATATATGGGAGACAGTGGTTCTATGTTGCTGGGATTCTCTTTGGCCTACCTTTCCATAAAATACATTGTAGCAGAGAATGAGGCAAGTATAGATGTTCCGGCTCGTATCCTCTTGTGCATTTCATTGCTGTTTGTTCCATGCATAGATTTGTGTAGAGTGGTGCTGGAACGCATTGCACACGGCGAACATCCATTTATGCCTGACAAACGGCACATACATCATAGGTTGATGTCTGCTGGCATATATGGCAACTTTACTTTAGCTGGAGTGTTGTCATTGTCATTGCTGTTTATGGCAATGAATGCAATACTATATTGCTTAGGATGTTCTCTTAGTGTCATAGTTTCTGCAGACATAGTGCTCTACATTATATTGATGACATTATTGTCCAGAAAGGTCAGGTCTTTTGAACGGACCCAACTAATGAGAGAAACTGTTAGGGAACGTTTTGCAGAGAATGCCGTTAAGGCCAAGAAAATATGCATCCTTACTCCACGTTTTCCTGTTCCAGAGAATGGGGGTGATGTGTTGCGAATAAACAACATAGCCAGACAGCTGAAGCGTGATGGATATGAGCTTGTCCTTGTTAGTTTCGAGGACGATGGTATGCCACAGATTTTTGAAGCTGAACGCATTTACGATAAGGTGTATACGGTACATCGCAATAGATTTAATAGCCTATGGCAATCCTTGCGTCATCTGCTTATGGGAAAGGCTATGCAGTGTGGATATTATTATTCTGCCAGGTATAAGCGTTTGCTAAGTTCCGTAATTGAAAAGGAACAGCCAGATTTGTACATAGCACACCTGCTTAGGATGATGCCATATTTGGATGACATGCAATTGCATGACCGTTCCATTATTGAGATGACAGATGCATTGTCAAAGACATATTCTCTAAGTTCTGGAAGTAAGGGAAGTGGTTTCTTAAAGCATGTATATGCAATAGAGAGGCATTTGATTCGTAGAGCAGAGCAGTATGCTATGATGTACTTCCCCGTGAATGTATTGGTCTCAGAGGCAGACGCAGAGTACCTTCGTACCATATCAGACAATAACTCAAGTTTGGTTGTACATACAAATGGTGTTGATGTGTTGCCTTCTGTAAAAACGGAGTATGATTCCAATAAGATTGTTTTCGTAGGCAATATGCGTACCTTGCAAAATCAAGATGCAGTCTTGTCTTTTGTACAGGATATATTTCCGCGAATCCTAAAAAGACTTCCTAATGCGAAGTTTTATATAGTAGGTGCGCAACCGCCTTCGCGAATTATGGATCTAGCTTGTGAGAATATTGTCGTAACAGGTTTTGTTGATGACTTGCACGCCACTATATGTAATGCAGCTGTAGCTGTGGCACCTGTGCGTGTGGCCGCTGGAATACAGAACAAGGTATTGGTGGCAATGGGGTCCGGTTTGCCTGTGGTACTGACAACATTGATATCACGTGCAATCCCAGAATTGGAAGATGACAAGAACTGTATTATACGCGATGAAGCAGCAACCATAGCAGACTCTTGTATACGTCTGATGACTCACCCCTCAGAACGCTATGCTATGGCAATGGCGGGCTATACAATGGTACGTACTCATTATAGTTGGCAGGCGAAGTTGCATGGGTACGTGAGTGGGGAATAGACAAGCACGGAAACACATTAATATTTGTCCCCAACATTCATGAAGCCACTTAGGGAAATTTGTGGCGATAAAAGAACTTCCGTTAATGATAGTGTTTTATCATTCATGGTTCTTCTTGTTATCGTGTAAAGCGGGTCTTGCCGTAGTTGCAGTTATGTAATACCTTTGGATACTGCTTCAAAAAATCAGGAATCTGTTGGTCTTGCAATAGTGCACACTATTACATTTGTTGTTTCTTAAAGATTACAATGGCACTTTTCTTCCCATATTCTTGCCCATGATGCTTGGCATATAAAAAAATATTCGTACTTTTGCCGGAGTAAAACACTTTGCACCGATAAGCGTGAAACACATACTGAGGTTTCTCCTTACCATTGTAATGGCAATTGCTTTTATCAATGGTGCAAGCGGTTCTGATTCCATCCGCCAGGAGAGTCAGGACTTTGAGGAATGCATAGATATGGCATACCTCTCGGTGGACACCACGGACTTTGTAGCCGAACTTTATGGCTTGAGGCAGACACCCGTCTCAAACAACGGGATACGCTCGCAAAGACCAGGCAAGAAGAAAAGCAGCACATACAGTTACCGCACATTTTTCATTTCAGGCGATGGGTTCCATACGCCCCGCGTGCGATATTTCGTTCATAATTCCAACACCACCCTACCGCCCCCTGTTGGCTGGCCATCGGACATGCTGATACGGTTGGGCAGGCTCATCATTTAGCGGATTTTGTCTTCGAGGTTCATGCGTCGTATTGTGAGCCTCAATTCGTCGTATTCCATGGCTCAATGCATCGTATTGTCCGAGCCTTGATAATACGACGTGTTTATTGCCGTTGTCCGACGTGGTGTCTGACAACATATTGCAATGTATGAACAAGCATTGCACCACACCATCGTATAATATTCACAACCAAATACATAACAACTATGGGAATTCTACAAATCTTTACCCTATTGGGAGCATTGGGCATGTTCCTCTACGGCATGAACCTAATGAGTTCGGGCTTGCAGAAAGCCTCGGGCGACAAACTGAGAGGTTTTCTTTCGGCCATGACCTCCAACCCCTTCAAGGGCGTGCTCACTGGCCTTGGCATCACGTCCGTTATACAATCACCTCCGGCCACCACGGTGATGGTGGTTAGTTTCGTAAATGCCGGACTTCTGACCCTATACCAGGCAATCGGCGTAATTATGGGTGCCAACATCGGCACCACCGTTACGGCATGGCTCGTATCGTGGCTCGGTTTCAAGGCCGACATCTCCATCCTGGCCGTACCTCTAATGCTCCTGGGCTTCCTCTTCTCCAACTCGAAGAAGAACCAGCGACAGAACATCGGCGAACTCATCGTGGGTTTCTGCCTTCTGTTCCTGGGCCTCTCGTTCATGAAGGAATCGGTGCCCGACCTCAACGAGACACCCGAGGTGCTGGATTTCGTCAAGACATGGTCAAGCCACGGCTTTGGCTCCGTGCTCCTGTTCCTTGTCTTCGGTACGGTGCTTACCCTGGTGCTTCAGTCATCCTCTGCCACCATGGCCATCACCCTCATCATGCTCAGCATGGGATGGATACCCTTTGAGATGGCATGTGCCATGGTGCTGGGCGAGAACATAGGTACCACCATCACCGCCAATATAGCCGCATCGGTGGGCAACACCCAGGCAAAGCGTGCCGCCATGTCGCACACCATATTCAACGTATTCGGCGTACTTTGGGCACTGGCTCTCTACAAGCCTTTCCTTGGCTTGGTAGGCACCGTCACCGCCACCGTATTCGGTTTGCCCGACCCCTCTGCCGAGGGCTTTGCCGTCAGCGGACCTAATACCGCCGAGGGCGTGGCAGCACTCTATGGTCTTTCCATGCTTCACACCATGTTCAACACCATCAACACCTTCATTCTGGTATGGTTCATCAAGTACATTGAGAAGGCCGTTGTCCTCATAATCAAGGCGCCCAAGGACCAGGAAACCGAGGTGTTCCGCCTGAAGTACATCTCTGCAGGTCCCCTGGCAACACCCGAACTCTGCATGGAGCAGGCCTTCAACGAAATCATACACTTTGCACAGATCTCCAAGAAAGGCCTCGGCTATGCCCGTGCAGCCATAGGCGAGACGAAGGAAGAGAAGTTCAACGAGTACAGCAACAAGCTCGTCAAGTACGAGGAAATCTCCGACCGCATAGAGTACGAGATAGCCACCTTCCTGAACGGTGTCTCTGCCGCCGACATCAGCGAGGACACCTCCAAGCAGATAAAGGCAATGTACAAGATTATCAAGGAATTGGAATCGCTGGGCGACTCTGGCGAGGTTATCAGCCGCATCCTCTCCAGGAGGAACGTGCACAACAAGACCTTTGACGAGGATACAGTAAAGAAACTCCAAAGCATGGTGGATGCCGTGGACAATGCCTACGATGCGATGATAGAAAACCTGCTGGACGCTCACAAGGGCACACTGGTGGAGGTATCCAACGCATACAATGCCGAGGACCGCATCAACAACCTGCGCAACGACCTCCGCGATGCCGAGATAGAGGACATCGAGAACAACAAGAAGAACTACCAGACAAGCGTATACTACATAGACATACTGAACTGCCTGGAGCGCATGGGCGACTTCATCATCAACATCTCCCAGGATTTGGAGAAGACCTTCGTCCGCAAGTAAACTATCATAGAGAGATTCTGTCCTCACTGACGCCAAGGCATTGTTCTCACCTAGGACACTTCCTTGTCTTCAGTGAGGACATGTCTTATCCCCTGACTACAGTGTTGTGCTAGTGAAAAATGGACGTTATATATTATATATTATATATAAGGTGAGTGCAGAGAGATAACTTGATAGTCGTGGAGTCAAATGTTGTTCTCGCGATGGTACAATTGTGTCTTCACGATGACGAGGGTGAATCATTACTATTCGTTCGCTGAACGATTATTGATGATTCGCTGAACGATTACCGACGATGATTTGAGAGTGATTTATCGGCCATAATATATCATTATGACACGCATGGAAATTTTGTAGCTAATCAAAAATCTTGAATACGTAGCCTTGGCTCTTTATCCACAGAAGAGCTTCGGGCAGGATTTTTTGGAGTTTATCTATGCTTTTAAGGCTATCGTGGAAGGTTATGATGCTACCGTTGCGTGTGTAGCGCTTTACGTTTTCAAGCACCTCATCTGCCTTAAGGCGGTTGCTGTAGTCGCGTGTAACTAGGTCCCACATCACAATACGCCATCCCTGAGAACGCATAATGCGGTATTGCATGGGTTTCATCCATCCGTGTGGAGGACGGAACAATTGATTTGTCTGAAGGATATCTTCAGCCTTCCGCACATTGTCTATGTATTTTCTGGATGGCCAACTAAAACCGGCGATATGGTTGAATGTGTGATTGCCTACGCGGTGCCCTCGTTTGCGGACCTCTTCAAGCAAATGCGGATAGCGGCGGGCATTATCTCCCACCATAAAAAAAGTAGCCTTGATGTCCATGGAATCAAGGACATCAAGGACATATGGTGTGGCCTCGGGAATGGGACCATCGTCAAAGGTCAGATACACCGACCTCTGACGATGGTCCATTCTCCATAAGGCATTAGGATAGAGCCAACGAAGAAACCTTGCAGGCTGTTCTATTATCATCTGTAGAGGTAACTGCTGAACATTACATGGTATGCCTGAAGTTTCTCCTCCATAGCCTTGTGGTTTGCAGAATCGGCACTTTTGAGAATATCCACGGCATTGTTCAACTGATACACGTTGTACAGAATATCCTGAGCACAGGATTGTTGTATACTGGGCTTGAGACCGGCATACCAGTCAAGATACTCGCATGCATTTGTTGAGATATTCATGATAATGTTTTCGGCCTCCTCCTTTTCGCCTTGTAGCAACCATACTCGTGCCAGATCCATGCTGCCACTCATATAGTTGTGAGGAACGGTTTCGGCTGGGATAACCTCTTTGACATATCGTACCACATTCAGAGCCTTATCGCTCTTGCCCTCGCGCATCAGCTGCATTGCTAAAGTGGCAAACAGACGGCGGTGTGTGTAGCACATACGCAAGACAGTCTCGTCCAAATATATATTGGGATTCTCCAGGCCACCAAAGCGGAACTTGTTCATGAGGTTGTCGTACATGCGCTCGGTATCCATGGTTATTCCGCTCTCTTTGGTATTGAAGGGAGTGATGCGGTCCACCAGACCTTCGCGTACGAAGTTGTTGCCCAGAGAACCATAGTTGTCGCTACCCACGGTGCAAGCCACATAAAGAGGGCGTTCCCAGTTGGTACGGCAGAGCATTTCGTATATCATCATCTCACTCTTGTACACGGCACGTTTGCCCTTCAAGCTAATGTGCATTACATCGGGGATGGAGTCACCGGCAATCATCATGCCACTACGGCGCACAGCTTCCTTGTCGATGGTGATTACAACAGAGTCGGTGGGGAAGCATTGTAGTGCCTCGTTATCGTTTAGTATCCACTTGTCAATGATATTGCTCAGTTCATAGGGATTTTCGCCAAGGAGCTCCTTCATGGCCTGAGGGTCGTCTTTCAGAATATCTATAGCACGTTCCAATTCGCCGGGACGAACGGAGATACCCTCGCGTGTACCAGTAACGTACTGCAGGCGCTTCCATGAAATGGGCACGGCAGGAGAGTCGTAGGCAGGACGCTTCATCTGGTCAATATACCAGTCGGTTTGCAAGTAAGAAAGGTTGCAAACGCGGGCATCGGTGCGTATGCCCTCTGTCTCCTGACAATACCATAGGGGGAAGGTGTCGTTATCGCCATTGGTGAAGATGATGGGAGATTTGCCTTCGTCCAGGCTCATAAGGTAGTTTTGGCCAAAGTCTCGACAGGTATATCGTCCGCTACGGTCGTGGTCGTCCCATGTCTGAGAAGCCATCTGCACGGGAACGAGCAGACAGAGTCCACTTACCACGGCACCACAAATCTCTTTCTTCTTAAATACGTATTTATTAAGCAGATCGCTGATAGCGGCAACACCCAAGCCAATCCAGATGGCAAATGCATAGAACGAACCGGCATAGGCATAATCGCGCTCGCGAGGCTGAACAGGAGTCTGGTTCAAGTAAAGCACAATAGCCAAACCTGTCATGAAGAACAGGAAGAAGACTACCCAGAACTGCTTCACGCCCTCGTCCACCATACCATCCTTAGTACTGATGCGCTTGTTCACCTGCCATACCAGGCCCAGGATACCAAGGATAAGCGGAAGACAGTAGAACACGTTGCGTCCCTTGTTCTCGCGGAGTTCTGTGGGCAACTTGCTTTGGTCGCCAAGGCGCAGGTTGTCAAAGAAAGCTATGCCTGTAATCCAGTTGCCATGCTCCAGTTCGCCATGTCCCTGAATGTCATTCTGTCGGCCGGCGAAGTTCCACATGAAGTAGCGCCAGTACATGAAATTCACCTGATAAGACCAGAAGAAGTAGAGGTTCTCCATCATTGTGGGCACCTTTATGGTCTTGCGTTCGCCAACGTGGTCTATGGTGACGTTTTTGCCCTTGATACCTCCCATCCACTCCTCGTAGTTGTTCTTGTGACGCTCGGAATGCATGCGTGGGAAGAGCATGTTATAGGAATAGATGTACTTCTTCTTATGGTCAATGATTTCATAACGGTCTGGCTCGTCATCCGTTTTCTTTTCCACACGTTGGTATTGTGGTGCACCCTCTGTGAATGCAGGCACATAGTATTGTCCCTTAACCTCCATCTTCACAGGAGCCGAATAGGGCTGGCCATAGAGTAGGGGACTGTCGCCATATTGGTCGCGAGCCAGATAGCTGCCCAAGGTGAAAACATCCTCAGGAGAGTTTTGGTCCATGGGAGTGTTGGCCTCGGAGCGGATAACTATGACCGCGTAGGAAGAGTAGCCAATCATAATCATCAACAAGCACAGGAGTGTGGTGTTCATTAGTCGGGCAGAGATCCAGTGGACGCCCTCCTTGGCATAGTTTAGTATGAAGAACATGACAGCCATAGTCAACACTCCTATCACTATACTGCTGATACCATGTCCATAAAAGGGAATACCCAACATGCCAATGCTGGCAATAAATGACAAGTTCATTCTAAAACGGCTCTTCTGCTTGGTAGATTCCCAGATGGACCAAAGCACTGTGGCTATAAGAATGAACAGATATACAACCAAACCAGTATTGAAGGGAAGGCTGAGTGTGTTTACAAACAGCAGTTCGAACCAACCGCCAATCTTAACGATACCGGGCACAATGCCATATAGTACAACGGCTACTAGCAAAAAACTGCCTAGCAGAGCCACAAGGCTACCCTTGACACTGGGATTGGTATGTTTCTTATAGTACCATACTAGCACGAGGGCAGGTAGACAGAGAAGATTGAGCAGGTGTACTCCGATACTTAGACCAGTAAGGTAGGCAATGAGGATAAGCCAACGGTCGGCACCTGGCTTGTCGGCATTATCCTCCCACTTGAGGATGAGCCAGAACACAACGGCGGTAAAAAGACTGGAGTAGGCATATACCTCGCCCTCTACGGCAGAATACCAGAAGGTGTCGGAGAAGGTGTAGGCCAAGGCACCTGTCATGGCTGCTGCTTCAACGGTAATTAACTGTGCAAGGGTCTTTACCTCGCTGTTCTCACCTACCAGTTTTCGTGTGAGGTGACTGATGCTCCAGAAAAGGAACATGATACATGCGGCAGATAACAGGGCACTCATAATGTTTACCATCATAGCCACCTTTGTTGGGTCGTTGGTAAACTGAGAGAAGATGTTGCCTGTTAGCATGAAGAAAGGTGCGCCTGGCGGGTGTCCCACTTCCAACTTGAATGCAGTTGTGATGAATTCGGGACAGTCCCAAAAGCTTGCCGTGGGCTCTATCGTGCTGCAATACACGAAGGCCGCAATGGCAAAGGCAATCCACCCCATTAGGGTGTCAATCAGTTTGAACTGTTTCATTATTGTTTGTTTAATTGTTTATGTAATATATCGAGATAACAAGAATGGCGTATCGCACAGCCTTGCCAGTGGAGATAGAAAATAGCGTAGTGTAGGGATTGGCTCGCATGTAGCCGAGCGTGACACTGAGCACACTGCCAAGTATGGGCAGGAAGCAGAGGGCTCCTATCCATGCACCTCGTCCGTCAATCCATACCCTTGTCTTGTTAATCTTCTCTGCAGAAATATGAAGATACTTCTCTATCCACTCCATTCGTCCGAAGGTTCCTATCCAGTAGTTGAACATAGAGCCGGCCACGTTGCCCACTGTGGCACTGAGAAATAGGGGCCATGGTTCCAGTCCTGCTAATTGCAGACTTACCATTACGGCCTCGCTACTGAATGGGAATATACTGCCAGCCAAGAAAGCAGCAATGGTCATGCCCAAATATCCGTAACTTTCAAGTGCCTGTATCAGAATTTCCATATTTCCAGGTTTAGTGTGAATAGTATCAGAGTCAGAAGAATGGTCAGACAGAAGAAAAGGTTGCTGACAATAGTGCCGGTAAGAGCAAAGAAGTGTGCTATCATCGTGCTTGCACCAAGCAGGAACACAGGATAAACCATATAGTACAAATCCGGGAGGCAAATAATCAGTAGCCAGGACGCAACTGTCTGCATAACGTAGATGTACAGATACATTCTGGTACGTATCTTGTCGTTATAATAGCTGCGCAAGTAATGCACGATACCAATCACTGACAACAGCGTGGTAAAGGCAAAGTTCAGCGCCTGCGGTTCCCTGTAGGACATCAGCCATGCATAGGCATCTGCTGGAAAAAGCCTTGTTGCCTGCAATAGTTCCCATCTACCCAGAATGAATGTAAAGTCTCGGTAAAGTATGCACCACCCCAAGACAAAACATGCTGGAAGCGCCATGCCTACTATTCCTGCCCAGAATCCGCGCCAGGTGAGGCATCGGAGGAAGACAAGAAGGTACCAGTAGTAGAGCGGAACGAAGACCAGCATATGCGGTATGGCCAACGACGCTATCCCCAGCAGAAGAAAGGAATGGAAGACATGCAGCACAGGTTCATGCTGCTGGTATGCAAGAAACATGACATAGTAGCTTGCCGCCAATGCCGGCACTGCCACCCACCCCACTGAAAAGGAATGCATGGCTGGCAACATGGATATGCACACCACCCATACGGCAGTAATCATACTTGAACGTATGCGCAACAAGGCAAAAAGGTTTGCCGTCTCTATCACTATGTATGTGGAAATCACAGCCAGCAGGAATGAAGCTAATGCCGAATTACTGAAGGCAAATTCTTGCGTACTGCCGTTCCAAAACCATGCAAGAGCACCTGTCACCATGCACAGAGGCAGGGTGAGGGTACTCTCGCTGACGTGATTCTGGAAACGGTTGTTGCGCATCTTGTCCTTACAGGTCCTGACCTATGTCCCTGCGGTAGTATTTGCCCTCAAACTGTATCTTCTGCGCCTCCTGCATGCTCTTTGCCAAAGCCTCGGCCTTGGTAGAACCATAGGAGCTTACGGCGATGACACGGCCACCGCTGGTCACAACCTGACCGTCCTTCTTGTCTGTGCCGGCGTGGAACACGATGCTGCCTTCCACTTCGCTGATACCTGTGATGGGGAATCCCTTCTCGTATGAACCGGGATAGCCACCGCTTACCATCATTACGCAAACGGCGCTGCGCTGGTCAAATTCTATGCTCTTCTGGCCAAGGGTCTGCGTAGCAACGCCCTGAAGCAGGTCCACAAGGTCGCTCTTTATGCGAAGCATTACAGTCTCGGTTTCGGGGGCGCCCATGCGGACATTGTATTCTATAACTTTAGGCTCGCCATCAACATTGATAAGACCGAAGAAGATGAAACCCTTATAGTCGATACCTTCCTGGGCAAGGCCATTGACGGTCGGACGTATAATGCGGTCCTCTACTTTCTTCATCCAAGCTTCGTCGGCAAATGGAACGGGAGATACACTGCCCATGCCACCGGTGTTAAGACCGGTATCACCTTCGCCAATG